>JANSXW010000275.1 GCA_024742755.1 bacterium
AGTGCCCGTGCTGTTTTGTTTTTTTGCTCCTGAGCCTTATTTTGAGCTCAATATGAACTCAACTGAAGATTCCAACGGTCCTTTTATTGCCCCAACAATTGTTTGTCCGGTTGGTAGGGATTGGCTGCTATGGTTTGAAGCTCCCAACCGATATGTCATTTTGTCCCCGTCACAAAAGGCAGCACTGGATTTATACTATGCCGTGGAAGGAGATGCCGAAGCCTTTCGCCAATTGCTGCTGGAAGGAGCCAACTGGGAGCAGGGGCAGGCCGAAGCGGCGCAACGAAACATCAACGCCCTCCTGCAGGAGGTTGCCACTTCACTGGGAAGCTTACCCATTGCTCCGCCTGTTCCGTATGAGGGGGGCTCCTTTGCGGTTCGGCAGGATTTTCAGCTGGGCAACCGGCAGGTACGTGTGGAAGGGCAGGAAAAGGACGTGCTGGAGCTCCTTTGTCCGACCCTGGCGCATCATGCTATCCCTGCCACCGGTACGGCCGATGTTGTCTTCCAATTGCAAAAAGCAGCGGGACATTTCTATCTATACAAAAATGGCGTACTCCTGCAGGCGGTACCCGAACAAGCCTATCACTACATCACCGGCAAATTCCTCATGCACATCATCATCGCGCAGCATCAGGTACCGGAGGCCGGTTGGATTGGTACGCTGCATGCCTCCACGGTGGTCCGTCGTAGTCAGGCAATTATGCTTACCGGTCAGTCGGGGCAGGGCAAAAGCACCCTGTCTACCCTGCTTTGCAGTGCCGGTTATCAGCTTCTGGCTGATGACATTACCCCCCTAAGGGCGGATAACCTTGAGCTGGGGCATAACCCAAGCGCAGTCTCCGTAAAAGCAGGGGCCTTTGATGTTGTTGGGCGGTATTTTCCCGGATTTAGGGATTTGCCCGAAATCTACCTCAATGCTTTCAAGGGGAAAGTCAAATACCTGCCCTTGCCTGCTCCGGTTAAGCAGGGCTATTCCTGCCAGCACCTGGTATTGGTCAAGTATCAGCCCGGCGCTGAGGCAACGCTACAGCCGGTAGCGCCGTCCGTAATCCTGAAAGAGCTGATTCCGGATTCCTGGATTGCGGCCCAGGCAGCGCATGCAGAAGCCTTCATGGAATGGCTCAGCAGCCGGCGTTATTATAAGCTGACCTACAGCCGTCTGGAAGAGGTGGTGCCTTTATTCAATGCGCTTACCCATTAACTATGAAAGATACGCTACGGTATTATCAACTCATTTCAGCCTTGCTTGATCCGGCTAAGGATGGTGCAAGTGTACGGCAACTTCTGGAGGCGTACGCTTTTCAGTGGGAGCGTTTGGTGTATATTGGCAGTAACAGTCTCGTCATTCCGGCGCTTTATCTTCAAATTCAGCGTAAGGGGCTAAAGGCTCTTTTCCCGGAAGACCTCACCGATTACATGGAAGAGATCACCCGGGCCAACCGGGAGCGGAACCTGGCGATTCTGCAGCAGATGGAGCAGCTATCGAAGTGTTTTGCAGAAGCGGGCATCGTGCACGTTTATCTAAAAGGGGCTGCAATGATCGGGGGCAGCTATTACCAGGATACCGCAGAGCGGATGCTCCGGGATATTGACATTCTTATTGCTCCGGGAGACCAGATGAAGGCTTATCAACTTTTAAAGCAACAGGGATACGTAGAGGTCGCAGCCGAAGGGCTGCAATACAAAACGCTTAGCGATTACGAGCGGGCAAAGCACCTGCCTGCTCTTTGTCACCCGCAGGAGATTGCTACTGTTGAGTTGCACAATCACCTTCACAATACCTTTCAAAGAGAACGGTTGAAAACAGCGGAAGTGATCGGCAACGCAATTGAGGCAGGCTTTCCAATACCAGCGCCGGGCGACTTGCTTCGGCACAATATTTATAACTGGCATATCAATGACTTTGGCGGGATCAAGCTGGACATACATTTCCGGTCCGCTTATGATACCCTGGTACTTCTGCAAAAGGAAAAAGGGCTGAAGTCTTTGCTGCATACAGATGGTGTGGCCCGGCAGTACGCTGCTTTGCTGAGCCCGTTTTTTGATGGGGTCCCTGCCCGATTCAACTGGCGTGTGGCCCTGATGAAAGCCAAATTACAGCGCCCGCGGTTCAATCAGTTGTGGTACCGCGTGGTCTTTGGCAGCATTCGGTTTTTCCAGATTTTACCATCCCGGCTACGGCTTTTCGCGAAATCCGGCGTATACAGAAAACGGGTCCTGCAGGTCCTGCAGAAAGGAAGGTAATTTGCAGGTAAAGATTTCGGATTAACAGTTTCCCCCTTTTGCAGCGCCTTTATAATCCCTATCTTTGTTTTGATCACTGGCTGAAAAGCCGCGCTGTACGCGCGACAGGGGCACTGCACAGTCATCCTCTGCCCGGCAGCGTGTACTTCCTGCGAAGTTCGGTGGTCAACCGTACAGGCATCAAAAGTTTTGACTCTACATTTTTAACTATATTAGGGTACGACTTGGTGTGACTAGGGCGGGCCTCAGTCTTGGTTTTACCGGGATTCGCTTATGCGACAAGGGGATTACTGAACCACACCGGCGGCCTTAACCATGTCTTATCGAGGGTCCAAAACCATCCCGGTGTTTGTGCGGTTTTTTTAGACTTGTTCTGCGGAGCATCAAATGGCTGCAACCTGTAAATTCTCTCCTGCACTTCGTTAAAAAGCCTCGCTGATGCTTTGGCATCGCCTACGTTTTTCGCCTCGTTCAGAAGAAAATTTCCTAGGTTTCGCTCATTCATACCCCTACAGAACAAGTCTATCGCCAAACGGAATCTACCGTTCCGATCTCACCGCTTTCAAGCTCAAGGGTGCCGCCTTCCACTTCAAGTGCAACCTGTGTAAAGGGCTCACCGGGAAAGAAAATCTCCGTCAGATTGGTAGCGCCGCCATCGGTAAACAGTTCTACTGATGCCACATCCAGCCAGACTTTCAGGTCCAGCTTATGCTCGTCCGGCCAGCGAGGGGCAGTGGCGGTGTTGCCAAACCCTTCCTCAAATGCGGTCTCTCCGGCTTTGCTGCGGTCGGCATAAAAGGTGTCGCCTTTAAGTGTAATGCGGTAAGATTCGCTCTTCGTATTTGAAAAGATCAGACCAATTTCTTCCGGCTGCTCACCGTCGGTCCAGGATAGCTGCAAATCCAGGTGCAGGGTGGGGGAGGGGCTGTCCAGGATGCCGGTAAGATCGAGCTGTCCGGAGACTGTTTGGCCCGGGATAGCCGTTTTGTCTTGTACGATAGCCTTCGCTTCTTCTACCGGTTGTGCACAGAGCAGTTGCCCCTTGGGTGTATTTCGCAGGCTCAGAGTGCGGGGCAGGGTCATAGCGCTCCGCCAGCGCTCCGTTGGTACGACGTTGGCATAGTTCCAGTTGCTCATCCAGCCGATAAAAATGCGCCGACCATCCTCTTTGGGCACATCTGACCAGGTCACCCCGGCGTAGTTATCCCGCCCGTAGTCGATCCAGAACGGATTGCCGGATGCTGTGTCTGCCGCTACCTTTTCGGCGAAAGCCGGGTGCATGCTGAACGCCTTACCATCAAAATCGCCGAGAAAGTATTGCGTACCGGAACCCCCGTTTGGCGCGCCGGGATTGATGCTCAGCAGCATGACCCAGGTCGTGTCCCCATCCACTTGCA
>JANSXW010000029.1 GCA_024742755.1 bacterium
AAACCACTCCTGGTATTCTTCACTCCAGCGCGTCAGGGAATCTGCATGAAAGCCCCCTAAAGACCCGGCACCTGTCTCACTGATGATCAAAGGTTTGTCGTAGACGGTTTCCCACTGCGCGGTTTGGCAATAGGACGGCAGGCCCACGTACCAGCCAAGGTACTCGTTGACCGAAACCACGTCGGCTGCAGCGCCCAGTGGGTCGTCAATGGTATTTTTATCCCGGTTGTAGTGCACTTCCAAAGCGGCAGAGATGAGCCGGGTGTCGTCCAGTCCGCGTGCCGTTTCCACCAGTTTTTTCATGAATGCCGTACGGACGGGCGAAACTGGCGTTTCGTTACCTACCGACCAAATAATGATACTTGGGCGGTTGCGGTCCCTTGCAATCATTTCCTGAAGCTGCGCCTGTGCTTTTTCCAGGACTTCCGGGTTGCCAAAGTCTATGGTCCAGTAAACCGGGATTTCTGACCACAGCAAAATACCCAGGGAGTCTGCCGTGCGGACCATATGTTCGTTGTGCGGATAATGTGCCAGGCGTACAAAGTTGCAGTTCAGTTCCGCTGCCCATCCAAGCAGGGTCTCGGCATCTTCTTTGGAATAGGCGCGCCGGGCTTCCATCGGTATTTCCTCGTGCAGGCAAATGCCGCGCAGAAAAACGGGATTCCCATTGAGCAAAATCTGTTTGCCCTCCACGGCGATGGTGCGAAAGCCAATCTGATCGCTGAGCTCATCCTGCCCGGCCCGGATGCTGATCGCATAACGCCTGGGGTTGGTGTCCGACCAAAGCGCTACTTTGGGCAGCTTAAATGAAAAATCGGTGCGCTCTCCTGTGTAGGCAATCGTCTTTTCCAGGTTCAGCTCCGGAATGGCAATGCGGATCTTTTCTCCTTTTGTGGCCCCGTTCAGCTCTACCCAGCCTGCCGCCTCTGCATTTTCGGCTATCGGCATGGTGTTGGTGCCGCCGTTTTTCAATTGCAGGAAGTAATCTTCCACAAAAAAACCGGGCGTTTCGATCAGGAGTACGTCCCGGGTAATGCCGCCGTAGTTCCACCAGTCGGTATTGACGGTTGGCACCGCATCTTTGTAACGCTTGTTGTCTACTTTCACGACCAGCAGGTTGCCTTCCTCCTGCAATACAGAATCGGGCACCTCAAACTGAAAGGGCGTAAACCCACCGGTATGGCTCCCCAGTTTCTTCCCGTTCAGGTACACATCTGCCTGATAGTTGACCGCCCCGAAGTACAGGAACACTCGGTTTTCAGCCGCTTTTTTCTGGTAATCAAAGTCCTTTTTGTACCAAACAGTCCCCTCGTAGTACAGGAACTTAGGGTCCTGCGCGTTCCAATCGCCGGGGACACGCAGGGTCGCCTGATCGTCGTAGCCGTGTTCCCGCAAATCGGTACGGCTGTCTGCGGCCCCACTGTTCCAGTAGGCACCGGGGTCCCGTTCCGCCTTTTCCTTGAAGCGGTAATCGTAGAAGCCTGTTTCATAAGGGTCTATGATGTATTGCCATTCGCCATTGAGGCTCAGGGTGGCACGGGCGTGTGGATTGGTTAGGAGGTTTTGGGCCTTTGCAGAGCCCAGGCTTAAGGCTAAGCATAAAGAAAGTGCAATGGCTTCAGTAAACTTCATGGCTCTATTTTTTTGATATGCTTCGCCGGTACGCCGCCGAAGACCGTATTTGCAGGCACATCCTGATGGACGACCGCCCCGGCAGCCACCACTGCGTTTTCGCCCACCGTCACGCCGGGCAGAATCGTAGCGCCTGCCCCAATCCAGGCGTTGCGTTTGATGCTGACCAGGCCGGGCACCAGTGTTTTTCGGGTAGCGACGTCCACCGGGTGATTCTCTGATGTGATGTTGACACGGGGCCCGATCATCACATCGTCCTCAATGCAGATGCCGCCCAAATCCAGAAAACTACAGGCGTGATTGATGAAGACCCGCCTGCCCAGCTCAATATTCCGGCCATAGTTGGTGTGGAAGGGCGGAAAAACTGTGGTGCTTTCGTCTACCGGTGCCCCGATGACCTCACTCAGCAGCGCCCGCACCTCATCAGTATGTGTGGCGCTGTTGAGGCGGGCGAGCACCTGAAAGGTCCGGTTGACGGCATCCCGCACCTCACTGTACATCGGGTCACTCATGGGGATGGCTGCTCCGGACTTCAGCCGTTGCAGGATACCCGGTTGCTCGTTTTGCTTTTTCATCTTCCTTATTCGTATTCCAGTCCAAATCCAAATGAGTACAGCGGATCCTCACTATCGTAAGGCACATCCGTCAGCTGATTGCGCACAGCTTCCATGGAAGAGGGCAGCTCGAACGGCAGTTTACCCTGTGGGCGCGCATTGCCGAAGAGTACTTCGCATACATTCTGATCGCTGGCGCCGAAATCCGCAATGAGCGCTTTGGAGGCCCCGGCAATGTCCGGAATCACCGCCGGGCGGTCAAGGTAAATGTCAACAATGACCGGCACTTTGCTCATCAGCTCCATCAGGCGGGCCTGCTCTTCCCCCTGAAAGTTCAGATCGCCGTGGTGGAAGGAAAGGGCGAAGGGGTTCTTCGTATCCGCCGGGTACCAGGGGGTATTCAGGCGAAGGATGGCAAAATCCGCCTCTTCCGGGCTACCCACAACTGTAGTGTATTGCGCCACCACAGCACTGTCTATGCCTTCGAGGTACACTTTATGGGCATTGGGCTGAAGCGGTAGCGTGCCGGCCTCGTTTTTGAGCAGGGTCATCGCCATCTGCTGGGAGGCGTCGCCCAGCTTACGGTAGTCCGGTTTGCCGATCCGCTCGCTCACCTGAGTTTCATCAACAAACGGATTGTCGAACAGGCCCAACTGGAACTTCTGACGCAGCAAACGGCGGGCAGACTCGTTGATGCGTTCCTCGCTGAGCTTTCCTGCTTCCACCAGTTGCAGCACCAAATCCGGGCGGTTCTCTCCACCGAACTGATCGCAGCCCGCTTCGATAATTTTCTGTACGCGCTCTGCTTCCGACAAGTGCTCAGCGCCCCAGGCCCGCGCCGGCCAGATCACATCCGGGCCCATGGGCACATCGGTCAGCAGGCCCCAATCGGTGCAGACGACACCATCGTACTGGTATTTGTTGCGCAGCAGATCGGTGATGATGGCTTTGTTGTAAGCCATAGCCACATCCTCATCCGTTTGCCCGGTAGGGATGCCATAGTAAGGCATGATGGAGGCGGTATTCATCTTGAACGCGGCCTCAAAAGGGATGAGGTGGTAGTCAAAGTTCTCACCCGGATAAATCTGTCCTTTCTGTATGGCAAAATGGGGGTCGAGCCCTTCCTTCTGCGGGCCGCCGCCGGGAAAGTGCTTGGTCATGCAGGCGATGCTCTGCTCATTGAGGCTTTCGCCCTGCAGCCCTTTGATGTAAGCTGTGACCATACGGGCACTCAACTCGGCATCTTCCCCAAAAGTACCGCTGATGCGCGACCAGCGGGGCTCTGTAGCCAGGTCAATTTGTGGGTGCAGGGCCACCCGCAGCCCCACCGACAGGTACTCTTCGCGGACGATATTGGCGAAAGCCTCTACCAGAGAATCATTGCCGATAGCCGCCAGGCCCGGAGTTTCGCAAAACTGCGTGAAGCCATTGGCCGCCATGGAGAAAATGGTATTGCTGAAGTGGTGCCGGGGATCGGAGGCAATAGTGACCGGGATGCCAAGACGGGATTTTTCGGCGTAAGCCTGCAGATTGTTGTACCATACCGCCATCATTTTCGGGTCTTCCGGGATGGTCCAGACGTTGAAATGGTTCAGTTTGCCGTTGTCGATATTCTCGATAGCTGCGGGGTAACGGGCGCCCGGGCCTTTCGCTTTGTCGCTTTTTTCCAGGCTGCCATCTTCATTGACGCCCACACCGGGCATGAACAGCAGCCCTGCTTTTTCCTCTACCGTCATTTGGGCAATCAGGTCTTCTACCCGCTCTTCAATGGGGGCATTGATATCCTCGTAGGGGTCGAGCTCGCCGTTTTTATTGAGGTCCCGAAAGGGTTGGCCATCGGCTTCTGCTTTGAGGGTTGTTTTTTTCAGGGCCAGGGCCGGGGTTGTTTTTTCCGGTATGCCCGGTTCGGACTGACAGCCCCAGGTGGAGGCTATGGCCAGCAGCAGGGCGTAATTTAGTAATACTCTCATGGTGGTTGGTTAATCGTTTAATGATTATTGGGCCGTGTAAACTTCGTCCGTCACCGGCTCCATCCAGTTGACGACGCCTTTTTCGGTATTGGGCACGATGTACAGCTGTTGCAAACCAGTCTCCTCGCTCGCGCCGTGCCAGTGCTTCACATTGGGCGGGCACTGCACCACATCCCCTTTACGGAGGGTCTCCCGGGGCTGCCCTTCGATTTGGTGGTAGCCTACCCCATCGGTAATGATGAGGATTTGTCCGGCCGGATGAGTATGCCAGTTGCTTCTCGCGCCCGGCTCAAAATACACATTTCCCACGAGGGTGGTATAGGTAGAGTCCATGGGCACCAGCCCGTAGTTGTAGGCATTGCCGGTGAAGAGCTCGGCCGGGCCTTTTTGCCCTTTCGGGAAAATCGCCTGCACGGCACCGGGAGATGCCGGCTCGCCCGCTGTTGGCTCACAGGCAATGAGCAGGGAAGCAGCGAAGCAAAAAAACAAGATAAAAGGTCTCATAAAGCTATAATTTTGGATTAAACCAATAAGTCAGTTTCAAATTGATGGAGCGGAACTTTGGGCTCCAGCTATTGGGGAAGTAGTTATCGTTGCAGACCAAAAACAGATCGGACAGGGGGGCAAAGCGCCACTGTAGGCGGGAGTTCACTACGATATTGTCCCGCTGATTGCTTTACTGAATGGTGGTGGTCCAGAAGGGTACCGGGGTGGTCCTGTGCAAGCCCATTTAAAAAAGCCAGTGCCCGGGCAAAGGAATCAGCAGGGATCGCATAGTGCTTGTAGAAGCCCTGAATGCCCTCTGCTGAGGCTTCGTGGGTGATGTGGTTGGGCAATTCCGTATCCACAGCGCCCGGAGAAATGATAGTGGTGCGCAAATTATACGGCTTCACTTCCTGCCGTAAGCCCTCCGAAATGGCCCGCACCGCATGCTTAGTGGCACAGGCGCTAATAGTTTTCAAACGGATAGTTATGAAAATCAAACAGGAGTGATTGACTTTTTATCTCTTCACTTCTTGTAACTTAGCAAAGTTAAGTTTACAAGGAGCAAAAGCGACCCATGCTACGATTATCGGTACTATTTTTTTGTGCAATACTTGCGATATCCGGCATTAGTCAGCAGCCTGATAACCCATTATTTTTCGACCATCTCACCATCAGTGACGGATTGTCACATAATACGGTGCATTGCCTCCTTCAGGACCGCTATGGCTATATATGGGTGGGTACCCAGCACGGGCTTAATAAATATGATGGCTACAACTTTGAAGTTATTGGGTCTGTCAACGAACAGAAGGAGCACCTGTCGTTGTTCGGCGCGAAAATTACTGCATTGTACGAAGATCGTAAAGGCAACTTATGGGTGGGGACGAGTAAAAATGGCATTTACTATCGTCCGGTTCACAATGACCACTTTATCAGCCGAAACGAGGACTCCACTTTTATAGCTATCGCAGACCATGAGATTACATCCTTCCTGGAAGACCGGGAAGGCCATATCTGGATCACAGCGATTGAAGGCGGGTTACTTCGGTACACTCCTTCAGACGGTACGACCCGCCACTACACTCGATCTAATAGTGGGCTGTCCAGCGATGTAGTCTTCGATATCGAAGAAGACAAGTACGGAACAATTTGGGTAGCTACTGCTGGTGGCGGGCTGAATATACTGGGCAAAGACAACCGGTTCCAGCTGAGTCACCCCATGCTTCCCAATCACCCCAATATGAGTGGTTTTCGAAAAAAGCTCCTGTTAGACGATGGGTATTTGTGGGTGGCCACGGAGGGGACTGGCCTGTATCGTATGGATACGAGAGATCGTTCTTACCTTCACTTTGCCCCGGGCCTTGAAAAACGGGCCATAAGCTCTAATGGTGTAAGAGACATCTGCAAAATGCCAGATGGCACTGTTTTCATTGCTACAGATGGAGGTGGCCTCAACATTATTAATCCTGACACAGAAGAAATAGCCACGTACAAGTATCAGGTGGAAAACAAAACGGGGCTAAACAGTAACGCGCTCTATTGCATAGAGAAAGACCGGACGGGGAATATTTGGATCGGAACTTACAACGGAGGAATCAACATCTACAAGCCCCGGAAAGTCTGGTTCAGGCAGTTTGCACCGGGAATGACCGGCAGCAAAACCCTATATAATCGCTCTATCCTCTCCATTACCCAAACCCATGATGGTATGATATGGCTAGGCAGCGATGGTGGAGGGCTCAACAGGCTTCCTCCTGAGAGCAGTCAGTTTACGGCACCCCCATTCAGGCATCAACCTAACAACAAGCGCTCCATAGCCGGAAATGTAGTAAAGGCGTTATTTGAGGATAGCAGAAACCAGCTCTGGGTGGGTTTATTCGGAGCAGGGCTTGATCGCTATGAAGCTAAAACCCAAACCTTCGAGCACGTACTTGGACCGCCCTACAGCGTTTGGTCCATTACAGAACGCCAAAATGGTGAACTGTGGGCCGGCACTATGGGGGAGGGCATCGTGGTGCTAGATCCGGAAACTCAGGAACCCCGCTACCTCCGCCATGAGCCCGGCAACCCTGAAAGCCTGGCCGACCTCAATGTCATGACCGTTTACACAGACCGAAGCGATCAGGTATGGGTAGGCACGACCGATCAGGGGCTTGACCGCTGGGTGGAAAGCCGCAAGAAATTCGAACACTTTCGCTACAGCCCTGAAGACCCTTATTCGATCAGCAATAATGCTATCCGGAGTATTTTCCAGGATAGCCGTGGCAACCTTTGGATCGGGACCGAGGGCGGAGGCCTAAACCAATGGCTGGGCAATGGGAAGTTTAAGCGGATAGGGCAAAGTCAGGGATTAATAGCCAATAGCGTAATGGGCATCACAGAAGATGAAGCGGGTATGATCTGGATTACCACTTTTGAGGGCATCAGCCGCCTTGACCCGGAAACGATGGCTATTCAGAACTTTGACTTCCGCACTCCCCAAAACGCCAATCAGTTTAATCAGTCTGCTCTGCTCGCAGCAGATAACGAGCGGCTCTTCTTCGGGGGTACCAACGGACTCAACACCATACAAACTGACCGGTTGAATACCGAAGCTTTTGCTGGTAGCGTTATCCTGACCGACTTTAAGCTTTTCAATCAGACAATCAAAGCCGGGCAACAGTTAGATGACCGGGTGATCCTGGATCGCCCTATCGAAGAAGCAGAACGCATTCAACTCAGCTATCTGGACAAATCTTTCTCTTTTGGCTTCTCCGCCATTGACTATACCAACCCAATGGATTATCAATACTCTTTTATTATGCAGGGCTTTGATGACCAATGGCAGGAAACAGAAGCTGGTCAAAACCGGGTAAGCTATACCAATTTAGATCCAGGTGATTACACCTTTAAGGTTAAGTATCAGGAGCAAATGGCGTCCATCAACGTGCATATCCAACCTCCTTTTTGGCAAACGAACTGGTTTCGAGTATCAGTATTCCTTCTATTCATTGGCTTAATTGCTGCCGGCATTTACACCATACTGAAGCGTAAGGAAGCTACTCACAATAGAGCATTGCTCCGTTTAAAAAACGAGAAGCTGGCGGCTGAAATAGAAGCCAAAACCTCCAAGCTCATGTTCTCAACGGTGCAAATGGCTCATAAGAACGAAATTCTTACCGGGCTCAAAGATGATTTGCTGAAAGTACAACAGCAATCCGGTGCCCCGCTGAGCAGTTTGGTCAGAAAACTCGATGCCGAACTCCGCAATGAAGACCATTGGAAAGATTTTGATATCTACTTCAATCAGGTAGACCAGGACTTTTTCCAGTCCCTGCTTGCCAGACATCCCGCTCTGACCCAAAATGATCTGCGGCTGTGCTCACTCATCCGCATCAATCTAAGCACTAAGGAAATTGCTTTTCTCCTCAATATATCGACCCGGGCAGTGGAACAGGGCCGCTACCGGCTCAAAAAAAGGCTGGAATTGGGCAAAGAAGAGGACCTTAACAAGTACATCACGGGATTTAAAACAACGAACTGATCCTACCCTCTTGCTTTTCAGTCCATTACAAACTCTTAAGACACAACGGCTTCACAGGATAATATTGCCTGTAGTAGGTTTGTCGTAGTGCAAAATTTCGAAAAACGACCAGGCTTTTGGATCATTGGGCTTCAGAAAGTGAACAAACAAACCACGATTATGAAGCTGAATGCTCTACCCTATCCAATCGCCTTTATAATGCTTTCGATGTTGACTTCAGTCCATCTGAATGCACAAACCAAAATCAGCGGGACCATCACGGATGCCGATTCGGGGGAACCGCTAATCGGAGCCAACGTCCTGGTGACCGGAACCGCTAATGGCACTATTGCCGATTTTAATGGAGCCTATGCGATAACAGTTAGCGACACCGCTAAGCAGTTGCGCTTTTCTTATACTGGCTATGCCGACCAAACTATAGATATTGGACAAGAAACCGTAATTGACGTGGCCCTGGCCTCAGGAGAAACACTGGAGGAAGTGGTGGTGGTGGGCTACGGGCGTCAGTCCAAAACCAAGCTTACCTCTGCGGTTTCGACCGTGGATGAAGAAACCCTGAAAAAGCTGCCGGTGGCTAACATCAGCAATGGCCTGGAAGGGCTGGCAGCCGGCCTCTTTGTGCGTCAGGGAAGTGGAGAGCCTGGCTTTAGTGGTTCCTCTTTCGAAGTGCGTAATTTCGGCAACGCTCTGGTCATTGTAGATGGGTCTCCAGGCAATATTGACGAACTCGCCCCCAATGAGATCGAAAGCATTACCGTGCTGAAAGATGCAGCAGCAGCCTCCGTATACGGGGTTCAGGGTGGCAATGGGGTGGTCCTCGTCACTACCCGAAGAGGCTCGATAGGAAAACCCAAGCTGAGTTATGACAATCAGTTCACCTTCACCTCTTTTACCACCTATCCGGACTTCCTCAATTCGGTTCAGCGCGCCACTGTGCTAAACGAGGGGCTCTTAAACGCCGGGCAGGCTCCATTCTTCACGGAAGAAGAAGTAGAAGCATTCCGCACCGGCTCTGACCCTGTCAACTATCCAAATGTAGACTGGAAGGCCCTGATATTCAAGGATTACGGTGCTCAGCAGCGCCACAATCTCAACCTCAATGGTGGTAGCGACAAGGTGCGGTACTTTGTGTCTGCCAGTTTCCTGGACCAGGGCTCCAACTATACGGAGGATGTCCTCGGGTATCAGCAGTTCAACCTCCGGTCGAATATCAATGCCAATGTCACCGATAACCTCCTGCTGGACTTCAAGCTGTCTGGCCGCCGACGGCTCAATGAAGCCCCTGCCTACTCGGCTTTCAATATTTTCAGGGAATTGTTTCGGGCGCTCCCTACTGACCTGGCTTACTATCCGGATGGCACCCCGGCACGCCCAAGTTTCAGCCCCAACCACATACTCGAAGGCATCCGCGATTTTAATGCCGGATATTACCGGGCACGGAACAATAATATTGACACTAAGCTATCGCTGCAATGGGATGTCAATCAGGTTCCCGGGCTGAGCATCAAGTCTTACGGCTCGCTGGTCTACAACACCAACTTCGCAAAAGAGTGGGGCAAAAGCTATGAGCTGTACACCCTGAACCGTCAAACCGGGGATTATGATGCCTTTACGGCCAGCCCGGAAGGCTCCTTCAGCGAAACGGTGCTGACACAGTCCACCGGTTTTAACAACCACTACGTTGTGCAGCAGTCCATCAACTACGATCAGCGCTTTGGGCAGCACAGCGTATCAGCGCTTTTGCTTGGTGAGCTACAGAACAACAGCGGGCAGAACTTCTTTGGTCGGCGGCAGGACTTTCAATCGACCCTGATCGATCAGCTCTTTGCCGGCTCGAACGAAAATAAAGATGCCAATGGTGGCGAATTCCGGGAAAACCGTTTGGGATTGGTGGGCCGCCTTAGTTATGATTACAAGGCTAAATATTTGATAGAATCTTCTTTCCGCTACGACGGCTCTTCTCGTTTTGCCCCGGGAAGGGAGTGGGGTTTCTTCCCTTCCGTCTCTGCAGGCTGGCGATTATCAGAGGAAAGTTTCTTTGATGGGGCGAGAGGCATTGTGCAAGACTTCAAGCTGCGTGCATCCGTGGGTACAGCCGGCAATGATGGCACCGGTGCTTATCAATGGCTGTCCGGATTTGTCTACGATGGCTTCTTTGCCATCAACGAAACGGCCATTCCTACGATCAATAATACGGCTTTGCCTAACGAAGCCCTGACGTGGGAGACACTTACTACTTATGACGTCGGCTTTGATGCCGCCTTTTTAGACAATGCCCTTACGGTATCGTTCGATTATTTTTACCGCGACCGCACCGATGTACTAGCCTTCGCCTCCGGCAGTGTGCCCAGTACGCTGGGAGTAGGATTGGCCGCCCAGAACCTGCACGCCTACTCCAATGAAGGGTTTGAGATAGCCCTCAATTACAATAAAAAGGTCAACCGGGACCTTACCCTGGGCGCTATGCTCAACTTCTCCCGCTCCCGGGAAACCGCCGTATTCATTGATGAGGCCTTGATTGAAGACCCGTTCATGCGGCAAAACCTAACCGTCACCGGCGGATATACCAATCTTAGAAGAGGTTATATTTCCGCTGGGCTGTTCCAAACACAGGAAGAAATTGACCAAAGCCCGATACAGGATGGCAACGAAAACAACAGCCTGCAGCCGGGCGATGTCAAATATGTAGACCTTAACGGCGACAATATCATTGATGTACAAGACCAAAAGGTATTTGGTGATGGGGACAAGCCCGCGCTCAACTACTCCTTCAATTTGTCTGCTAATTACAAGAATTTTGCCTTCTCTGCCCTATTCACCGGGGCTGCAGGTTATGATATCTACATTGATGGAGAGGCCCAAAGCCCGTTGCGCAATGGCTTCAACGGCTATACCTATCAGATGGACTACTGGACGCCCGAAAACACAGATGCGGCTTATCCGCGCATCACCGATGGCGGATTTAATGACAACAACTACCGGTACTCGGATTTCTGGATGCGCGATGGGCGGCACCTAAGGCTGAAAAATATAAATCTCAGCTACTCCATTCCTGGTGGCCTGCTGACAAGAATGCGCGCTTTTGATGAAATCCGGTTGTTCCTGACCGGCCACAATTTGTTTGTTCTGAAAAACTTTGAGGAAGAGTTTGATCCACAGATGCAATCTTCCGTGGGGTGGTATTATCCCCAGCTTCGGTCTTTCACCTGTGGAATCAATGTAACCCTCTAAAACTTAGCCAAAATGAACCGCAATACACTTCTATTCATCCTGTTCACTTTGTTTTTTACTGGCTGCAGCGATGATTTCCTGAACCAACCGCCACTGGACCGGATCACCGACAGCGACGTCTGGAGTGATCAGGCGCTCATGGATGCCTATATCTACAAGATTTACGATGATATGCCGTGGGACTACCTCAAAGACTTCGGCGGGGGAGCCGGCTGGGGTGCCCATCGTGAGATTCTTTCTGACCTGGCACGCAGCACCTATGCCTGGACACCGGCGTCCAACACCTTCCGACCGGGCAACTGGGGCACTGCCAATAATACCTGGCCGCTGGACTGGTGGGGGTACTTTAACATCTGGAAAATCAACTACGCGCTCCAGAATATCGAAGCCGTGGAGCCGGATGTGCTCACCTCAGAAGAGCGGGACCATCGATTGGGAGAGCTATACTTCATGAGAGCATATTGTTATTTCGCTATGGCGAAGCGCTACGGTGGCGTACCCATCATTCTGGAGCCTCAGGACCCCAATACCACACCCGAAGCGGAATATTTCCCGAAGCGGGATACGGAACAAGCTGTTTACGACCAGGTTTTGTCAGACGCACAGCTCGCATTTGAGCTATTGCCAAACCGCTGGTCCGGGCTCAAAGGCCGGGCCGGAAAGTGGGCTGCAAAAGCACTCGAGTCACGGGCAGCGCTTTACGCGGGTAGCATTGCCAAATACGGCACCTACGAAATAGACGGACTAGTGGGCTTGCCGGCCTCTGATGCCGATGCTTATTACCGGCAGGCGCTGGATGCTTCTGCCGAGATCATCAATAACAGCGGATTTACCCTTTTCAACCAATATCCGGACCCCGCTGAAAACTACTACCACCTGTTTGTTGATGAAACCGAGGATGAGACTATATTTATGAAAGTCTGGCTCCCCTTTGAAAAGGGGCATTCGTATGACCTCTACAATACGCCGTACAGCTACCGTGTAGACTGGGGATCCAGTATGTCCCCATCCAAACAACTGATGGACAGTTACGAAATGCTAAGCACCGGGCTCCTGCCCAATGAAGAAGGCTCCGGGTACGACCCTCAGGCTCCATTCGACAACCGGGACCCCCGTTTCAAAGGGACATTGCTCACCGATAACGATCTCTTCCAGGGTTCCCGCGTTGAAACCTGGTATGCTACCGAGAGAAATGGCGAGCTCGACACCAATACCGGAACAGGCATAGGTAAAGATGGCATGGGAATCCACCCCGATGCTACAAAGACCGGAGCTTATGTAAGAAAGTACCTAAATGATGGTTCTGCCCCCCTGTTGATCCAACAGTATTACTCTGGGCAGGACTGTATCATTTTCCGTTTAGGGGAGGTTTATCTCAATGCGGCTGAAGCCGCTATTGAGCTCGGGCTGGAGGAAGAAGCCCGGGACTATATTGAGCCTATCCGAACACGCGCTGGATTGCAGCAACACCTGCGCCTCGAGCCTTACTCAGGAGTTGAACTCAGAGACCGCATTCGGAACGAGAGGAAAATTGAGCTGGCCTTTGAAGATCAGCGATACTGGGATGTAAAGCGCTGGCGCATTGCAGAAGAAGCGCTGAGTATCCAAATTATGGGTATTCGCTCCCTGCGCCATGTGGATGATCAGGGGCAGGAGACCTTCACTTATGAGACGATTGTAGCCGAATCTCAAAAGATGAATTTCTACTCCCGCCATTACTACTTCCCCATTGGACAGGACCGGGTGAACAACAACCCGAAGCTTATTGAGAATCCTGGCTACTAAGCGATAGGCTCAGTATTGGCAACTTAAAAAACAATGAAATTATGATCACAGCTATAAATTATCACAACGGACTTTTATTACTGTTTGTACTCCTGCTTTCGGCAGGCTGCAATACCGATGAGGACTCCGTAGCGGTCCTGCCACCCAACAGCGAGGAGGCAGCATTTACCTATACCCCTGACCCTGAAAACCCTAATAAATTGACTTTTATGTCTTCTCCGGAGGTTGAAACCTGGTATTCGCACTGGTCTTTTGGCGACAATACGGCTGCAGAAGGATTGGAAGCAACCAAAACCTACCCGCTCAGTGGCGACTACGAGGTTCGATTTAAAATTTTTACTGAGGGCGGTACGGCAGAAAGTACTCAAATGGTCTCCATAGAATCAGATCTCATTGGCCCTAATATTATCCAAAACGGTGAATTTGATAGTGATGATGCCTGGACTATTCTTCCTATTTCAAATGGAGTGGAAGTTTCTTTCGAGAATGGCGCCGTTTCCTGGTCTGGCGGAGGCTGGGGACAGGAAGGTATTTACCAGGCCATTGAAGTGGAAGCCAATCAGGTTTACCAAATCAATATGGAGGTCACCTGCAACGGGCTAAGTGACGCCTGGTTTGAAGTGTACGCAGGCCAAACAGCGCCCACTCCTGGTACCGACTATACAGAAGGAGGTATTCGGCTGGGCTTAAATACCTGGGAAGGCTGTGGTGGAGAACCCTTTGAAGGGCTATTGACAGCTTTCAGCTGCAGCGGGGAAGATGGTACTTTTCAGTTTCCGGAAGGTGGCACGGTGTACCTCGTTATCCGGGGCGGTGGAGCAGAATACGGCACCAATGGTGTAACTGTAGACAATGTATCCGTCCGTCAATTGTAAGCCCCCTTTAGTCAGGGGCTAAAAAACAGCACAAAGGTTTATCATGACAGCTGGAACTACAAGGGCTTTGCCCTATGGTTTCTCTACTCCCTTTATGCCAATACGCACCGATTTGGCAATCGGAAAGGGTAATGGCTCATTTATCAATTTTTAATCAAACCAAGTAAAATGAAAAAACGATTACTCACGGCATTTTTATCGGTAGCACTTACCGTTGTCCTGACCGCACAGGTTAGTATTACTATTGAGCTTAACACAGCAACCATTGACATGATTGATCCCGGAGGACTTTACATCGCTGGTGGGAGTGGTTTCGGCTCACCGGGCGACAATGAATTGACGGATCCGGACGGGGATGGCGTTTATACCATAACTCTGCAACGGGAAGTTGGTTTTTCCAGCTTCTACACTTTCACCAATGGAAATTGCGGAGACTACAGCTGTAAAGAAAACATTGCCGGACTACCCTGTAGTGACCCTGCCAACTTTAATGACCGTTTCCTCCCGCCCGTATCGGCAGACACTATTATTATGGCCTGTTTTGGCACTTGTGACAGCGATGGCTCCTGCACCATCGTAACTGACTCTATTGATATCACTTTCCACCTAAACACAGAGAATATTGAAATGATAGACCCGTCCGGTATCTTCCTGGCAGGTGGCAACAATTTCGGTTTCCCGGGCGACAACCCAATGATCGACCCCGATGGGGATGGCATCTATACGATCACTATGCGCCGTCCGATGGGTTTTGCCAGCTACTATACCTTTACCAACGGCGCTTGTGGAGATTGGTCCTGCAAGGAAGACCTTGCCGGCCTGCCCTGTGGTGACCCCGACAGCTTCAATGACCGGTATCTCCCACCCACCCAGTCTGATACGACTATTATGGCTTGCTTTGGCAATTGTGCAAATGATGGCTCTTGTCTGGTTACCAACACGAAAAGAGTGGCATTAGATCAAACACTATTTGAGCTGTACCCAACTCTGACAAATGGGTTTACCCAATTGGTCTTTAGTGAGCAGGCTGTATCATTGGAGAAGGAAATTCTGGTAATTAGTGCAGCTGGGCAAGTCGTGGAAACTCTGAAGACCGCACAGCAGGCTTTCTACAGATTGAATACAGCAAACTATGCCACGGGGCTTTACTACGTACGCGTCAACACGGAAACAGCTACCTATACCCGCAAATTTATCGTACAGCGATAAAACAGGCTATTAAATTAAGCTTTGTAATTGGATGGTTATTCGTCATTGACCGCTTCCAGGGATTTGGCGGATAGCCTCCTTCATACTCACTATTTGATCGCCACGCTTTCATTAAACTTACTAAACTTATTTCTCAATGGATATCAAGGCAACCTCATTTACCCTTTGCTTTCTATGCCTCACGCTGCTCAGCCCACTGACTGGACAACACCTTCTGAGGACTCAAGGCCAGGCCATCGTCAATGAAAATCAAGATACGATACTACTCCGTGGCATGGGGCTCGGCGGATGGATGATACAGGAGGGCTATATGCTGCAAACCTCAGGTTTTGCAAACCCGCAACACGAAATCAGAGCCACCATCGAAGCGCTCATTGGGGAAGAGCAAACTAACTTGTTCTACGAAGCATGGCTGGCCAACCACGTCCGAAAGCCAGATATCGACTCCCTGAAAGCCTGGGGCTTTAATTCCATACGGTTGCCCATGCACTACAACCTATTTACCCTGCCCATTGAAGAGGAACCGGTTCCCGGTGAACAGACCTGGCTTGAAAAAGGCTTTGAACTGACCGACAGCGTGATTTCCTGGTGCGCCCAGAACGAGATGTACGTTATCCTGGACCTGCATGCAGCACCGGGAGGACAGGGGCAAGACGCCGCCATCTCCGACTATGACCCTACCAAGCCGTCCCTTTGGGAAAGCAAAGACAACCGGGACAAAATGGTCGCATTATGGAAACAGATAGCGGAACGATACGCCGACGAACAATGGGTGGCAGGCTATGACCTCCTCAATGAGCCCAACTGGGAGCTGCCCGGCAATGTCCTGCTACGAGAGCTGTATGAAGAAGCAACTGACAGTATTCGAACCGTAGACACCAACCATATGCTCATCATCGAAGGCAACTGGTGGGCCAATGATTTCACCGGACTGACGCCTCCCTGGGATGACAACCTGGTCTATTCCCCTCACAAGTACTGGTCAAATAACGATGTGGGGGCCATGCAATGGGTACTGGACATCAGGAATACACATAATGTCCCCCTTTATCTTGGAGAAAGTGGCGAAAATTCAAATGTGTGGTTCAGGGATGCCATCCGCCTGCTGGAAGACTTGAATATTGGCTGGGCTTGGTGGCCTCTGAAAAAAATCGAATCCATTTCTTGTCCATTATCGGTGGTCAAAACGGAAGAATACCAATCCCTACTTGATTACTGGAATGGCAACAGCCCTGCTCCAGACCCCACTTTCGCCGCAGCAACGCTCATGGAAATCGCCGAAGGGCTGAAAACAGAAAACTGTATTTTTCAGCAGGATGTCATCGATGCTATGTTCAGGCAGGTGCGCTCCAATGAAACAGTACCTTACCAGCAGCCACATACCATCCCTGGAGTTATCCACGCCACCGACTTTGATATGGGGGTCGCTGGTGAGGCTTACTACGACAAAGTAGTCGCCAATTACCATGTATCCACGGGCAACTACACAGCCTGGAATAATGGCTGGGCTTACCGAAACGATGGGGTGGATATAGAGCCCTGTGCAGACACCTTCAATACCAATGGGTTCAACGTCGGCTTTACAGAAACGGGCGAATGGATGCAGTACGAATCGAATATTGCCCAAAGCGGTGTATACGATATCCAACTGAGAGTGGCTTCCGGCGGCTCCGGTGGCAGGCTGCACTTTGCTGCCGATGGTACTGCTGTTACGCCAACTACCTTTATACCTCCCACCGGAGGGTGGCAGGACTGGGAAACGCTCGTGATCCCTAATGTCATCCTGGATAGCAATGAGCAAAAAATCCGGCTTTACATTGATGCAGCCGGCTTCAACATCAGTAGTTTCGAGTTCATTGGTACAGGGCTTACTCCGGAAGAGGTGTCCACCCGGTTTATGGCTGCCTCAACTGTAGATGAGTACACTATAAAAATGAATACCAACAAAGCTATGGCCGAAGCACTACCTGCTACCCCTGGGGGCTTTGAGATATTTGTAGACGGAAATAGTGTGCCGGTTACTTCGGTGGAAATCGACCCAGATCACCCTAAACAATTCCTATTTAAGGTAGGCTATCTGCTGAAATCAACAGAAGACATCCGGATATCCTACAGTGGCAATGAAGTACAAGCTGATGATGGAACTGCACTCCACCCCTTCACTCTCGAAAAAGTTGAGAACAACCTCCTTTTCGTTCATCAGTTGCCAGGCCGGGTAGAAGCGGAAGCCTTCCGTGTTCAAGAAGGCGTAGCTCTCGAAGAAACAACCGATGAAGGTGGCGGACAGAATATCGCCTATCTTGATCCAGGCGATTATCTAGACTACGAAGTCAATATTACAACGCCGGGAGCTTACCAGATCAGCTACCGTACCGCATCCCAATTTGGCAACGGAGGTATTGAACTGCAACTCATAGACACTGCAGGAACTAATTCTGTAGTCCAGAATGTCAGTTTTACACCAACGGGCGATTGGCAAAACTGGGCAACGACCAACGAAATGGCAAACCTTCCTGCCGGGCGCTACACGCTCAGGGTGCAAATCACTGCCGCTCCTTTCAACCTGAACTGGATGGGGTTTAGCCTCAGCAGCTCTTCCACGGAGGACAAGCTCACCGAAGCCGTAACCGTTTTCCCCAACCCATCTGAAGGCTTATACCAGTTACAACTGAATCTGGCAGAACAGCAAACGGCCCATCTACAGGTGTTCTCCGCCGGAGGGAAGGTCGTTTTGGACAAGCCGCTGCAAAGCGCAGCTTCCATCACGGAAACGCTGTCTCTGGCTGACCACCCCAATGGGTATTACTATCTGCTAATCCGGCTTTCGGACGGCAGTTTTTTTTCAGAGAAGCTAATTAAGATTGACTAGTGAATTGAGCCGTAAATATTTGACAGTTAAAGACCAGGCACTGCAGATGGCTTAAGCATGAAAATACTATCAAATAATTCGGTCTGGTCGCACTAGTTTAGCAAACAGGCAGTCATCTTAGGAAGGTCCTTACAGGGGTCCTCCGAAAGCGGTATTTCATCGGTACGGACCTTCCGCTTGGCTGTGAACAGTTGAATTTCCAAACAAACAAAATTAGGTGTAATGAAATATGTTTTGATCATTGGTGTGCTGGTCTCCCTGCAACTGTCCCTCTATCTTGGCGTTGAAAAAAAGGTAGACCGTGCAGCCGATACTTGGAAAGTAGATTTCTTTGACGACTTCGAGACATTCAACCCGGAAAACTGGCAGGACCAGCGCATATGGGTAAACAATGAAACCCACTGCTACGTACCCAATGGCGAATTCGGTACCCGGGAAGTAAGTGATGGTACTTTAAAATTAAAGGTCGTCAATATCGGAGCAAAACGCCCCTGTGACAATTTGGATAAATACGGAAAAAAACACCCCGACACACAATTTGCCGCAGGCCGCATCACTTCAAAAAACCGCAAAGAATTCATTAAGGGTCGATGGACCGCCAGGCTGAGGCTTTGGAGCAACGGAGAAGCCAGCATGTTCCCCGCATGGTGGATCTTGGGTGCCCAAAACAATGAGCCTCCGGTACAAGAAGACGATGAAAATATTTGCTGGCCTGTGACCGGCTCTGGCGAAATTGACATTTTTGAACACCACGGTGACCATCAAAAGGATCATTTCACTACCGGCGCTATCAAAAGCTTAGGGGAGTGCGATAAAGGAGACTGGTGGAGCTTGCGCACAGGTGTTGATGCCACGTTAAATGACTTTCACGAGTACTCGGTAGAATGGGAAGGCAACGACCTGGTCTACCGCCTGGATGGCCAAGAAGTTTATCGGAATGTTGGCGAGGGCGACAACTATCCGGAGCCCATGTTTGCAATTCTAAATTATGCCAAAATCACTGATTCACCCATGACTGGCGAGTGGGTGATGGAGGTAGACTGGGTGAAGCATGAATATGAGGAATAAAAAAAGCTACCGCTCTTTCTCCCCAGGCTTCAAAAATGCCTCATTGCTTTCCAGAAAGTGGGCATAGGCCTCAGAGAGGTTGCGCTCGCTATCGATCACATCCATGAGTATGATGGAAAACCTCAGCTTAGCCTCCTCGCTGCTGTCACTGAGGTGCTCGTAGGCAAAATTAGCCAGCAGGTCTATCTTTTTGGCCAGCATATCTGTGCTCTGCTCTATTTCTGATAATTGCGAGATCAATTGGAAATCCAGCAGCTCCGCCTTGTTGGCCACAAAAAACCGTAAGCTGATATTCCTGATAAACGCCACCTGAAAGCCCCCCAGGTCATAAAGCATCTCGCTTATCGTCTGCCCCTCCTTAACGCTATCAAGCTCCATGTACTCGTAAATCCTGATGTGGCGCTCCAGCACAGAGTCCAAGCCTGATTTATTGTCATGGATTTCATGCTCAATCGCCAACAGGGTTTTCTTGATGTAAGCTTCGTTGTCTGACTTCTCCTTATAGTTGTTGATCGACACCGCGATCAGCACCCCGATCACTACGATGGCGATTTCCTGCAGGAGGTATAGGAGCCGGTTCCGGTTGTTGTTGCTTTTTCCCATGCTTGGCGGAGCTTTTGAGTTTTGGTGGGGAAATAGGGGTTTTCCGTAAATTACTTCTCCACCACCCCCAATATCTCCCGAAAGCTGGCCAGCCCGGCCTCCAGGTTCTCAATAATCTCCTCTGCCAGCTCATCTGGGTCGGGGAGGTTATCGAGATCGGTGAGGGAGTCGTCTTTGAGCCAGAAGATGTCGAGGTTGGTCTTGTCGCGGGCGATGATTTCCTCGTAGGTGAATTTGCGCCAGCGGCCGTCGGCTTGCTCCTCGCTCCAGGTCTCCTGCCGCTCGTGGCGGTTGGAGGGATTGTAGCAGGTGATGAAGTCTTTGAGGTCCTCGTAGCGCATGGGCTTTTTCTTGAGGGTATGGTGGATGTTGGTACGGTAGTCGTAGATCCATACCTCCTTCGTCCAGGGATCAGGGGCAGCCTCGCGGTTTTTGAAGAAGAGGACGTTGGCCTTTACACCGTGGGCGTAGAAGATGCCGGTGGGGAGGCGTAGGATGGTGTGCAGCTCGGTATTGCGCAGCAATTGCTTGCGGACGGTCTCCCCGGCACCGCCTTCAAACAGGACGTTATCGGGCAGGACCACAGCGGCTTCGCCGTTGATCTTCAACAAGGAGCGGATGTGCTGCAGGAAATTGAGCTGTTTGTTAGAGGTGGTCACCCAGAAATCCTGACGGGTATAGTTGAGGTCTTCTTTGGATTGTTCTCCGTCTTCGTTGGTTACGGTGATGCTGCTCTTTTTGCCGAAAGGCGGATTGGCCAGCACATAGTCGTAGCGTTCGCTGGGCGTGGAGATGAGGGCATCCGTAGGAGAAATAAAGGTCTCCCCGTCGATCTCACCGATGTTGTGGAGGAACATGTTCATTAGGCAGAGGCGGCGGGTGCTGGCTACAATCTCGTTGCCGTAGAAGGTTTTATTTTTCAGGAATTCCTTCTGCGGGCGGTTGAGGGCGTGGTTGGCGACGATGTAGTCGTAGGCAGCCAGGAAGAAGCCCCCGGTACCACAGCTGGGGTCCATGATGGTTTTCTCCGGCTTGGGCTGTACGCACTCTACCATCGCCCGGATGAGCGAGCGGGGCGTGAAGTACTGCCCGGCACCGCTTTTGGTATCTTCGGCGTTTTTCTCCAGCAGCCCTTCGTAAATATCGCCTTTAACGTCGGAGCCGATCTGCACCCACTTTTCCTGATCAATCATAGTGACGATCTTCAAAAGCTTAGCCGGATCTTGTATCTTATTCTGGCTTTTGACAAATATCTGTCCGAGGATGCCTGGCTCCTGCGCTAGGGTACGGAGCAGCTGCCCGTAAAAGGCTTCCAGTTCCGGTCCCTTTTTGCTCCTGAGGTTTTCCCAATTGCAGATTTCCCCGTCCGGTATTTCCTGACCTTCCAGATCGCGCAGGCGGGGAAAGCGGATCTGCTTGTTGTAGGGTTCCTCCGTGTATTCTTCAGCCATTTTGAGGAAGAGCAGGAAGGTAATCTGCTCCAGGTAATCGCCGTAGCTAACGCCATCATCACGGAGGACGTTGGCGAAGTTCCAGACTTTGGAGACGAGGGCGGAAGAGTTGCTCATGGGTGGTTACTTTTTATTTTGGATAGCCGATAGGATCGCCTTGGCAGCATCTTCGGCTCCTTCTTTATTGTTAAAATGTATCTCGTTTTGGTAAATGGGCCATTTGCCTGTCTGGTTCCTGATCAAGTATACCAACTCGCCTTCGATGGCTTCGATATCCGCTCTTTTTTCATCCGGAGAATACTCTCCTGAGAAGATAAATGCATCGACAGTGAATGGCCGATGTGGCTCTGTCTCAAACAGTTCTATCCATTTGTAGCCTTTATATCCTCTACGTCCTTTCTTCTCTCGCTGGTAATAACGATAGGCGTTGAAACCATTTTGTAAGCGTTTTTTTAATGCTCCTATTGCTTCTCCTACATACAGGAATTCATCTGTGATCCGTACCACATAAACCAAACGGGTAGGACTTGTTAGTGCTTTGTCCTTCCCTTTCTCCTGTGATTGGATTCGGAAGGAAATCTGACCAGTTCGAGTCTTAGCTCGCTTTAACAGGAACCTTTCGTGTGTGAAATCCATAATGATAGATTTGAATGACTACGGCACAGCTTCACAAATACTTTCTATAAACTTTGTATAAAACTCAATCCTTCAGATTGCTCTTCAAAGGACATCGTTATGCCTCCTAAGACAACCTCTTGGAAAAAGGAAAGAATTGCGATTCCATTACCTATAACTCTATCGAAGTGTGCCTTCCATATTTTCCGGTAGTGCCTATTTAGCAACTGCCTGAATAGTTCTTCAAAACGTTCACGTTCTGTGATTTCGTAGCCATCCTCTTCGTAATCAAGCGTCCATGGAATATTTGCTTTACCGATGAGGTACCAGATAGCAGCCCGGTGCTTATCATACTGCATTTCACCTGTAAAGTATTCAAAATCATCCATCCAATATCCATCCAGTGCCTGGGCTACGAACTCCATCGCCAAAAAAGCGAAGGAAGCTTTCAGCAGCTCCTGCTCCAAAGGAAGCATGGTTTCAGGCAGAGCGCCTTGCGCCCTTTGTTCCATCAATTGCAGGCAGGCTTTTTCCGCGCCCGCTGCATATTGATCCATTACTATTGGGAATGGGTTGCGCATTGTATCATTCGTTTTAGTCATGCTTTACTTGCAGTCTTCTCCCCCTTTATCCGCGCCAACAAGCGCTCCGCCGGCTCCCAGTCCGGCGCCGCCCGGCAGGCTTGCAGCTCTGCCTCCGTGAGCAGCTCCCCGGCGAAAGCTTTCTGCAACAGGCTCTGCCGCAGCCGCTCCGCCCGCTTGAGGTTGGCCTCGATGTCCTTTTCCAGCTGATCGCAGACGGAGAGGCGGGACTCGATTTCCTGGACGATTTGGTGTTGTTCTCTAACCTCAGGCATTGGCAACTCTATTTGTCGAATTCTTTTTTGACCTATATTTCTCATTGAGGCTTGGTTTCCGGTGGAAAGCTTTTCTATTTGAAGCCTACCTGAGTGGCTCCTCAGGTAGTAAAGCACATAATAGGATGATACGTCCTCGTTGAATGATATTCTTAGAGTTTTGTCACTCAGCATTAATTTGCGCTTGACATTTTTAACGATAACTGCATTACCTACAAGTTCTATTGTATTAGCTCTACTCATCAAGAAGTCCCCTTCTTCAACGAAATAATCAATATTTATCCTGGATTCATCAACTACTGTTTTGCTTTCTAATTCATTGAATTCTCCCCAGGTTACTGCACTTACTTTTAATATACCTACTTCATCCATTGATGGAGGTCGTTCGTCGCAACGGAAGCTTTTCCCGGCTTGAATACCATCAATTACCTCATCAAGCTGGGTGATTGACCACTCTTTATCGATAGAGTTTCTTGCGCGCCATTCCCGCGTCAGCTCCCCCTCGAAGGCTTTTTTCAGCACGGCCTGCCGGTAGACTTTGAGCTGCCGCCGGGCTTTTTGGAGGTTGGCGACGCCGTCTTCCAGCTCGCTGAAGAGTTGTTCTAGTTTGGAGACTATGGCTCGTTGTTCGGGGAGGGGTGGGAGGGGAATAGTTTGTGCGAACACATCCTTATCTCTAACTGCAGGATATGATGAACCTGTTTGAAGGTCATTCAAGGGTTGAATAAAAACATCCGAGATACTATAGAAGAAAATAAAATCAGAGTTTACTAAACCTTGCTTCCCTCTGATCACAGTAAAGCCAGAGGAGCATATTTGACCATCGTATAATGGGTTCTTCACTTGAGCTATATTCTTCAGGTATGTTCGAACTGTTGAAAACAGAATATCTCCTTGTTTAACTATCTGCTGAGCTCGTGAGGGGGCATCCTTCCAAAAAAAATTCTTGTGCCCAATTATCTTGTTGCTTGAGTTATCTATACCCCCTATGTCTAGATATAGAAAAGAATGAGAGGGAACTTGCTCTTTCTTCTTTACCGTTTGAGCTTTTTCGCAAAGTGATCCCAGTTTGACCTCTGCCCAAGATTGATTCATGCTCATTTGCATATTTATAAATGTATCATTCAGACTCAAAACTCCAACCTCAGCTGTGTTTCCTGTTTCGGATAAAACACCCCAATAATTACGAAGGGGTTGCTCCCCCGCCTACGGTGCCAGATCAGGGTGGTGCCTAAAAAGAAGTAGAGGTCTTTATCGTTCAGAAAGTCGGTTTCGTATTTGTGTCCAATTTGCCCATCTGGACTTGTTCTTATTGTGGTTGATTTTCAATCGTCTGACAAAACTCCTTATTTCTGAAAAACTCAGATTTCGGCTGCTTTTGAATCCCCCAAGGAAGCGATTTAGTTACTGGATAAGAAACATACAGTTCTCGTTTGGCACGAGTAACTGCAACATAGGCATTATTCCTTTCCTCTTCTATAGCGCCTTTTCGAACGGCCCTGTAATCAGGGAACGTCCCCTGCCCCATTCCAATAAGGAACACAACATGGAACTCCAAGCCTTTGACTGTGTGTACCGTGGCGAGCGTAAGTCCATGCTCGCTTTGGGTCTTGGTAACACCCATTGCAAGGAATCTTCTGAAGTCACTTACAGACTTTGCACTTGAAGCTACTGAACGTACATAGTCTCCCCATGCTTCCTTCCACTCTTCAACGTCATTGAAAATCAAATCTCTTTCATGGTCTTCTTCGACAACTTGACTGGCCTCCAGGACTTTGTCCAAAACATTCGAAAACTTATTAATGTCCTTATCTATGCTTTGCCAACACTCGATCAAACAATCAAAAACCTCTTGCGGGATATAATCGAGACTACTCTCTGATAGTAAACGTTTCAAATCCTGAATACCACTGCTTAAAGGGAACGCTTTAGGTGCATCCAAAACGTCAATAAGCTGGTTGAAGTACAAGTATGCCTTTTGATTCGATAATACACGTATGCCCAAATCAAAAATTTTCATGGTCGTGGATTGCGGATCCAGAATACTTGTACCCTTCTTTAAGAAAAACTTGTCCTTCAAAGCAGGATCTTCTTCAAGCTTTTCAATTAGGGTACTGAAAACGAATCTATTCCTTCCTAAGATGGCGATCTTGCCTAGTGTTAGTTTTCCATCATACGCTTCTTCCTCTCTACCAATAAGGTCGTTCACCTTTTTGACTATCCAATTCGCTTCTGCCGTTTCATCGTCGAAAGCCCAAAACTCCACCTTTCCCTTATAATAACTCTTCACTGTATTCTGGTGAATCCCCGCAAGTTCATTCGCAAGCTCGATGACTGCATCAGACGAACGGTAATTGTACTGAATTTTGACCTTTTGGCTCTCCTTTAGTTCAAAGTCTTTAACGAACGCTTCCGTCATAAATTTACTACTAGCCCCAGCGTAACCGTGAATGGCTTGGTTAGCGTCACCAACCATCATCACTTTCCTTATTTTATCTCCACACAATGCTTTGATAAACTCATATTGAGCGAAGCTCAAATCCTGTGCTTCATCTACTAAAACATACTCGTATATCCTACTGTACAGGTTTGCAACCGCCGGGCGTTCATTCAAAATCTTCCATGCCAAAAGAATAATGTCATCGTAATCTATTAAATTCTGATTTCTCAGAAGATCATTGTAGTCTTTGTAGAGGCTAATTTTTCCAGATGTCCAGTTCTTGCCAGGCGGGCTATCAGCGTCGCTATCCAGCGACACCAACTTTTGTTTCTTGCTGCTTATAAAGCTGACACATCTATTCAGCAAGTCAGTTTGGTACTTTGCTACTGTTTTATGCTTTGAAAGCGTTTCCGGTGATGGGTTAAGATAATGCCTGGATAAAGAAGGATTAGATAGAATGACTTCCGAAACTATTTCCTTCCTATCTGATTCTTTATCAATGATAGTTGGCATTTCGTCCATCCCCAGTTCATGGCGACGAGACTTGATTATATCCAAGGCAAATGCATGAGTCGTTCCAATAAATACCCTGTCCTTTACCTTGCTTAAATCCTTAAGCCTTTCCTGCATCTCTGCTGCGGCTTTATTTGTGAAGGTAAGACATAGTATTTTTGACCTACTTTTGGGCGAACCTTCAATTATTTGACGAACAGATTCTGTCAAAACACGAGTTTTGCCACTTCCTGCCGATGCTTCCACCAACATTGGCTCACCGCTTTGCAACCATTGCTCGACAATAGCTTTTTGCTCCGGGGATAAACTCTGCTTAGACATAGCTTAAGGTTGTAGTTTCTCGTCTAAAATAGTAAAAAGAGTCCTGATTTTTAATGGTATTTGCTTTTTCGGGTCGGTATGCTCGACAATCGATTGTGCCCATAAGGGAGCAATTTTAGCTTTCCAACTGGCAACTCTATCGAGCAATTCCAGCTTTGTCAGCTGCCTCAAGTTTTCTCGCTCTGCTTCTCTTTCTTTTACCTTGGCCGCTTTATGTTGTTCATTTGCATAAGTAGGCTCAGTAATTTTAAACAAAGCATTCTCTATCTCCTCTCTGTACCCCTCGCTGATAATGTAGTCTTCTATCGAAGCATTAAGAAGAACGAACCGATCGTCGTCATGAATGTCTACACCTAAATAAGTTGCAATTTTGTTAACCTTCGTCTGAACCGATGGGTTGTCATAGTCACTAAATATAATCCATGGGATTCTTAGGGCATCAAGAAATTGAATATACATTCTATAAGTGTCCCCACTACATTCCATAAGGCTAACACCTTTCTCAAATGCTTCACACCCCCAGTGTTTTTTAGCAAAAACAGGTAACCCTCCTTCTTCCGTTTGCCCTTCAAAAAGAACAACAAACCTGGCAAAGAATAGCTCCCCTCGTGCTCTGATTATTTGAGTTTCTAGGGAGTGCTTCTCTTTTAGTGATAATGCATTAGCTAACTGCTTCAAATCAGCAATACTAGTGGAATCGTCTGCTTTATAAAACACTCTAAGCTCCTCCAATCCCGCCAAAGGAGCAATATAGGGCGAATGGGTGCTTATGATTTTCTGCCCCGTGACATTTTTTAATTGCCCATACACTTGCCTTTGTGCATTTGGGTGGAGATGAGCCTCTGGCTCTTCCAGTGCCAAAACCGGGTGTAACATGTCTCCGTCATCATCTGCTTTTTTCTTTATCCAGTTGACATAAGCTTTGTATCCAAGCAAAGAAGCCCAACTTCGGGTGCCCATTCCATGATACTCTAAACTGAATGTTTCAGAACCACCGTCTTGAAAATTGACTTTGAGACCTTTATGAAGGTCTCTTAACCTCTTAGGGAATGGCGTGATTTCTACACCACTGCCTTTGGTTTGCACTGTCTTGTTGAGTTCTTCCAACGAGGTTTTAAGATGTTTCAAAACAGGGCTCTCTTCAACTGTCTTTTGATTCAGCGTCGTTAACTCTTCTTCTAACTGTTCTTTTTGCGTATCGTCATATTCTATTCGAGAAGCCAAGCGTCCGAAGTAGGATTGAGCAAACTTCAAATCCTCTTGCAAATCTCTCTGTGCATCAATGAAGTACAACGGTATTTTCGATATATTGGCGGTTACCTCTTCATTTTCATCAGCATTTCCTGAATCCCAATCCTTTATGATGTACCGTTTTATTTGTGCCTCGCTCTGTTGAGCAGAAAAATCTACAACAGTCCTGTAGGCGAAAAACTCTTCACCTTTTGGGTCAATTTGGATGTCAGATCCGAATACCTGCGCCCATTCATCTGAAAAAGTCGGATTACGCTCTGGTTTAATTTCGACATCAACTTCTACACGAGGGTTCGCTGGGTATTTTCCAGCCTTGTTGATAAACAAATCGTCCCGGGATATAAATTTCCGGTCAGATGTAAGTGCTATTGTTAGTGCTCTCAGGAAAGAGGTTTTTCCTGAGTTGTTGGCTCCCAATAGTAAAGTTACCTCTCCCAAAGTCGTTTCTACACTACTGAGAGAGCGGAAATTCTTAACCCGTACTCTGTTTATTTTAATTTTCATCTGTTAGCATTCTTGAGGTTGTTAGTAGGTCATATTCTATGTATTCTGCTTACATAGGGGTGCCGGTTTGAAAAACACGAACCTGTGTGTATACATCTTCCTCTCCCCCCCCCCGCAGTACAAACCAATTCATCATAGCTACGCGAGGGCAGCGGGTAAGTGGTCACAGTCAATAGGATTTTCAGGCGTGGCATAGGTCAGAGATGAATGAGCTCGTAAGTAAAATCTTGATGTTTGGTAATCGCATTGGCCAGATGGGTACGGTGGCACTGACATTCATCAGCCTCAAAGCAAGTAAGGGCTACCCTGCCGTGCTGTTCGATTAAGGATAGGATATACTGCTGCGTGTCCAACGTCTGAGGCAAAACCTCTTCCCGGTAGGCTGCAAACAAGCGGTCGTAGTCAGCCTGTGTCTTCAAAGCTTTGCGCTTTTCGGATACAATACCCACCTCCGGCAAATGAAGGAACTGAATGCCTACTCCTTCGCAGGCGGCTTTCAATTGCGACTTGCTAAAGCCATACTTCATGCTAAAGGAGTTCTTGCGGACATCGCAGAGGACTTTGACGCCTTCCAGAATCAGGGTATTGATGTAGACCTCTAAGGGTTTGCCTTCGTAGCCAATGGTCAGCAGGGCAGAAGGCCGGGGAGTTGGTTTTTGGCGCGCTACCGCTTTGAGTTCCTCTTCCTCAAGGACTTTTTCCGCAATCTGGCTATTTATGGCATAATAGGGGTGTTCTCTGTAAGTTTCCAATAAGATGTCCTGACTGCTTTTTTCCTGATAGCAGCCCTTCAATTCATCCAAAAGCAGCTGATCAGAAGACCGGATGGCAGCACGGTAGCTTTCGTCCGCAGTCAAAGCCCATTCTTTGCTGTTTTCTTCCACAAGGCCGTATTTACCAAGTGTGCCTAAGTCGGCATTGGCTTGAAAAGAGAAGCATCCGAATTTATACGGCACAAAGTGAAAAGCCGGTTTTGATTGCCGCTGACTGAGAAGAAAGAGCAGCTTTTGTAAGGCAATTTTTTCCAGATGACCGTCAAAGGTTTCGAGTAGCGCGAGCAGTATTTTTCGTCGGTAGTACATTTAAGTATGGATTCCTGGATTATTTTAAATCATGCAGCCTGACACAATTCGAGCGCATCGGCCACTTGCTGTTCACTCAGCTGATATACATGAGCGATGTAGGGAATAGGGTCGCCTGCTTTATAATGATCAAAGAGCGTTTCGGGATAAATATTGTGCCCGTCGATGAGCGGGTGCCCGAACTTACGGGCAGGGTCCACTACAATGGCTTTTTCTTTGCCAAGTGGCCAGAAGCTAGATGCCATGCCTTCCGCGTCAAAGCTCAGCTTTTTGAAAAAGAGTTCTACAAACTCCATATTCAGCTGACGGGTGCCGTCTAGGGTCATGATTTCGCCTTCCGGCAATTCAAAATAAATGTGTGTGCCATCAGTGCGCAGGCTTTCCAGCACCTCTTGGTTGGCAAACGGAAATGGTGTGCCTTTCAATTGGTAGAGCTCCCGGTGCGCTTCCAATACCTTGCGCGGCGCAACCCCGGCTTCTCCAAAGAGGATCAACAGGTAAAACTCCACCAGCGTATGAAACCCTACGGCCTGTGAATCTTCCACCCGCCAGGAATAGGGTGCACCATAGCGTTCTCCCAACCGCTCATCCCAATAGGTATTCACCCAACGGTACACGCGGTGGTACGGCTGACCCAGAATCTGCGCCATCTCCCGGATGGTGTAGATGCCTTGCCCGATTTGTAAGGTGTGATCTGATGTCATTGCATGCTTTGTGTCAGCAAATTAGTGATTTTTTTATTGATAAAGAATCTTTCTTTCACAGATCGACACAAAATTTAGCTACTCCTTAAGTTGCTGTTCTAATGTGTTCTACCTGTATATAATGACCGTGCAAATGCTGAAAATCGTGGTCACAAGTCAGCAATTTTGCTTTAGCCAGATAGGCAGTAGCGGCAATCCAAAGATCGTTTTTGCCCATATTCCTGGCGGAAGTGCCCAGTTTCCGACCGGGCAGCTTACCCTGACTGAACGCATCAATTTCCGCATAAGCGGACACTAACTCCTCATTGTCGATGGGTATAGTCAGTAACTCATCCAGCAATTTGTCTAGCTCTTTTTGCTTCCTGCTTCCCCAATTGCGTTGGGTTGCAATGGAAACAAGCTCCGCTTTGGTCACAATTGAAATCATCACAAAGGCACCGCCCTCTCCCAACAGCTTTGCAATAGCCTGCCCGGTAGCAGAATTGGTCAAAACATGAATGAGTGCATTGGTGTCTAAGACTACATTCATTCCTTCAGCATTTGCAATAGGTCGTCCGTTGTCTCATCACCTGGCCAATGACCTAACAGCGTGTGAAGAGCAGTGCCGGTATAGCTGGCTTTTGCTGCTATTCGTTCCAGGTCAAATTCCTGAAAAATAGGTTGAGGTGCCTGTTTAAAGAAAGCATCTGATTCGGTAGCTAAACTCAGCTCGTCAATCTCGAAGAGCGAGATATTTCCGGCGGGGTTGAAGTTAAATATGCCTTTTGCTACTATATCCTTTCCAAAAAGAGGGAATACATCGTTGAAGCTGAGCTGATCTGTGAGTTTGGCTCTTATTTTCTTATCCCCGGTAATGATTTCCAGCCGTGCGTTGGAATGCTGTAACACATCTAATTTACCCAAAACCTTGGAATGTACGCTGGCTGGTGTCTTTTCCTCTACCACCTGTATGGTGGAAAGCGTTTGGTGGGATACCTCAATCGAACGGGCGCCACTCTGATAGATGAGTGCTGTTTTTTCTTTTCCCAGTACAGATTTGAGCTTTAGAATTTCTCGAAGCAGGTTCTTATCCAACAAGTGAGACGCTTCTGGCTCATTCAGGGCCTGTTCATACGCAAAAAACGAAAGATCCAAAGCAGAATCCCTTTTTAAACGATTGGCGTCAAAATCCTGAAAGACTGGCAACTGAATGTCACCAATACAATCGCTAAGCACAGGGGCCTCCATACTAAGCACTGTAGAGCCGGCACGAATACTTGTGAGGGAAAAGTCAACCGACCGAAGCAGCCAGTCGGGGGCTTTCCCTTTTTTGATTTTGCTGCTTCCTTCTACATATGACAAAAGTGTAGCCTTAGCCAGGCGAGTCAGTTGCTCGCTTAGCCCGGCTAATAAACGGAAAGATATCTTTCCATTCTCCAGCTCAAACCCTTTTAGTGTTAGGCTATGCTTTTTCTGGTCTGCCATCAGTGCGTTTTAACTTAAACAAAAATGCTCAAAAAAAGCGAGACTTAAAAGTGAAGACGCTGCTTGGGACGAGAACCTACGCCACCAACACCTCATTCAACTCCTCAATCACCGCATTCATTTCCGACTGAAAAAGCTGGTACATGCGCCCGCGCCCACCCACCGCATCAAAGGGCGTGTAGTCGAGGTCTTCCATTTCCAGGTGGAAGCTGCCCGCAATGTGGTCTTTGATCATGCGCAGCCACTGCATTTGTTCTTCCGAGAATTTCAGTGCGCCCGCCTGCTTGCGGAATACCCAGTCCTGGAATTTCTTGTCCACCGTTTTGGGGTAAGGGGTCAGTTGCTCATCCAATCCGCACACCCGGCGCACCAGGGAGACCAAAGCTACCAGCTCCTGCCTGGGGCGGTCGGCTTGCACCTTGTCCAATTTGGCGTAAGCGTCCCATACCGCGTAAGGAGCTAAGGTTGGCTGATCCTGTTTGAGCCGGTCGAGCAGCTCGCTCACCATGCGGAAGGTCAGCTCCCGCCGCTGATAGGGCTGCCCGTAGAACAAGCTCAAGGCGGTAATTTCGTCCTTGTGCGCTTCCAGGTAGGCGGCAAAGTCTTCGGCAAGCTGTTGCGATTTGCTGGCGCTCTCCTTGTCCCATTCACTTTGGGTGACGGTATCGAGGTTGTGGGTGTCGATGATCTGTTCGTGCACCTGCCGTACCTTTTCCAGGTAGTCATTGACCTCCCCGCTGAAGTTGGCAGCAGCTTTCCGGGCCAGCTCCTGCTGTACTTCTTCCTGTACGACCTCTGCGGCCGGGCCTCCCGGGTCCTGCAGGCGGCGCTGCTCCGTAGCCTGTTCCAGCACATCAGGGTCAAAGGTATTAAGCAGATCGCGTGTCATCTGCGGCAGGTCTTTGCCTCCGGTCAGCTCACGCAGCCCAGCTTTTTCTTTCTCCGTCAGCTGTTTGTCCAATCGGCTGAGGCGGTTGGCGAGTGACAGGAAGAGGTCTTCGTCTTTGACGCCCATGCGTATGGCACCGAGCAGGTCTTTCAGGGGTACGCCGCGCTTGCGCTCCAAAGGCCGGGTATTGGTTTTTTTCGTTTTGGTGACGCCCACCGCATCCACGATGATGAAGTGCGTTTTGGCCTCTGCCGCACTCGATACCTCCTGAAGGTCGTCGCGGTGAATGGTACGTGTACCCCGCCCCATCATCTGGGTAAAGTAGTTGCTGCTTTTCACGTCGCGCATGAAGAGCAGGACTTCCAGCGGTTTTACGTCAGTGCCGGTGGCGATCATGTCTACCGTTACCGCAATGCGCGGGTAGTAGTCGTTGCGGAAGCGGGACAGCAGCGATTTAGGATCTTCGTCTATCTTATAGGTCACCTTTTTGCAAAATTCATTCCCTTCTGCAAATTCCTCCCGCACCACCCGGATGATGTCATCGGCATGGCTATCCGTTTTGGCGAAAATCAGGGTCTTGGGCACCTGGTATTTGCCGTTTTTGAAGCGGCCCGGGAAGATTTCCGTTTCCAGCGCCCGTTTGAATGCCCGGATGACATTGCGGATTTGGCTGGGGTTGACCACCTTTTTGTCCAGATCACGGCGGCTGTAATCCAAGTCTTCGTCCTGCTGTTCCCAACGCTTGCGGCGGCTAAGCTTTTCACGCCGCTCCACATCCCAGCCTTTCTGAATGACGCCACCGCCCTGTGAGATAGCCGTGTCGATCAGGTAGATTTCGTACCCGACATTTACGCCATCCGCCACGGAGTCTTCATAGGTGTACTCGCTGACCACATTTTCATTGAAATAGCCAAAGGTGCGCTTGTCGGGCGTAGCTGTTAGCCCCACCTGAAAGGCATCAAAATAGTCCAGTACTTGTTGCCAAAGGTTGTAGATGGAGCGGTGGCATTCATCAATAACGATAAAGTCGAACTGCTCGATTGGTACCCGCTCGTTGTATACGACCGGGAGTGGCTCTTTCTTGCGGCGTTGTTGTTCCAGCCAGCTGCTCTCGTTGGGGTTTTCCTGCTCGGCCTGTTCATCCAGTTCCTCTCCCTTCAGTATGGAATACAGGCGTTGTATGGTAGAAATGCAAACCTGACTGTCCGGCGCAATGTAGCTGGAAGTCAGCCGCTGCACATTGTACAGCTCCGTAAACTGCCGGTTGTCGTCTTTAGGTCGGTAAGCCCGGAATTCCTGCTCCGCCTGTTCGCCCAGGTTTTTGGTGTCCACCAGAAATAGGATGCGCTGCGCATTCGCATGCCGGAGCAGCCGGTAGATGAAGGTGGCAGCCGTGTACGTCTTCCCGGCACCGGTTGCCATTTGGATAAGCGCCCGGGGGCGGTTTTCCGCAAAGGATTTTTCCAGGTTCTCAATCGCCACAATCTGTGCAGGCCGCAGCCCCTCTTTATTCAAAGCCGGCAACTGTTCCAGCCGGGTGCGTAGAGACTGTTTCTGCTTCGCCCAATCCGCCAGTGTTTCCGGCCGGTGGAAGCTGAATAGCCGCCGGGCGCGAGGCTTGGGGTCGCGCCGGTCGGTAAAGCGGGTGAGTGTCCCTGTACTTTCGTAAATGAATGGGATGGCCTGAGCGCCCACATACTTCCAGGCGGCTTCCGCATACCCCCTCGATTGCTCCTCTACAGCAGTCATGCGGTGCCCTTCTTCTTCCCGTTTCGCCTCTATGACGCCTACCGGCACGCCATCCACAAAAAGGGCATAGTCGACCGGGCCGACTTCTGTCTGATATTCCCGCATGGCCACACCTTTGCCATCGAAGGGGCTGCCTTGGTTCTTATCGTACACCAGCCAGCCGGCCTGCCGCAGCATCTGATCGATTTGATCGCGGGCCCGTTGTTCGGGTTCCTGATTGAGGGTGGGTTTCATGTTCCTGCTGTTTGACCGCGCAAGTGGAGGGTCGCGTTGTTAAGGGCTGTATTACTCAGCCATTGTCATGCTTTGATGGTGTAATATAGTGTTTTTTGTGATGGTTCGGCGTCCACCCCACCGATAAACCATCCAAGCCGCAGAAAAATATCCTGAAAGCTGGCCCCAAACCATAGCATGGTTTATCCTTATGGGCAAAACCGGCCGGCTTGTCCCCCAATATCCATATTTTAGTTACCACAATGGTCTGTGCAGGCCCCATACACCACCTAAAAAACCCCGGTTTTTACGGGCGTAAACGCCCCACCCTGAAACACCAAATGTATGGTGAGGCACAAGCCGGCTGATATGCGTGGCTTGTGCTTCGCTTTTTGGTGGGGGGGGGTGAAGTAGGCGGTGCGGTGCTTTGAGGTTGGGAGCGGCTTCGGCTGTGCCTCTTCCGCAGGTGTACGCCTGTGCATACAGCTTCGGCGCAGGGGCGGGGATTCAAAGCCCTCCACAGCCTCCGCCTAACGGCGGTGGGCTGTTTGCTTTTCATCATTGAAATCCCATATGAAAGGAGACCTGGGAGCGGATTGGGCTGCGCCCCTTCCGCAAGTGGGGGACGCTTCAAAGCCCTCCACAGCCTCCGCCTAACGGCGGTGGGCTGTTTGCTTTCCAGACGCTTACGAAAGTGAACTTTCGACACGTCTGGAAAGCAAACAGCCCCTTCGCGAAACGCGAAGAGGCTGTGAAGTGCTTTGAGGTTGGGAGCGGATTCGAACCGCCGTACGAGGTTTTGCAGACCTCTGCCTAGCCACTCGGCCACCCAACCATCTGCCGCTGTATTTTTAGCGGACTGCAAATATAAAGGTTTTTTGAAAAGCACCCAGCTTTTGGGCACTAATTTTATCCTTTGTTTGAAGACACTAGAAAAACGGCGGAAAGAGACAGAAAGTTTCCCTTCCGCTCTTCTTTTTTAACGGACGAGGTAGATCTCTCCGGAACGCTCAATAAGGGTGCCGTCTGCCTGCTCAATACGGAGCTGATAGGCGTAGGCGCCGACGTTCAGGAGCTCTGTGCCACGCCGGCCGTCCCAGCCCTGATCGTAATCCTGAGATTCGTAGACGAGCCCGCCCCAGCGGTCAAACACCCGGAGGCTGTAGCTCATCGGGGTGCCGAATTGAAGGTAGGGGCGGAAGATGTCGTTTACGCCGTCGTTGTTGGGGGAAAAGGCGTTGGGGACGTAGACCTTGGCGGTCTGTATCGCACAGGCAAGGTTCGAGCGGCTTTGCAGGGCCATCGTCGTGTCTGTACCGATTTCAACCGTGGCTTCTGCCTCCACGAAGTAGCAGGCCTGTGCCTGATCCGGGTCACTGAGGTCTACTTCATCGGCGGCAGTCAGGGTGTTGGGGTCGAAGAAGCCCAGTTCTATAGGCGCGCCGGCTTCCAACCGGAAGACCCGGTAGCCCTGAAGCGTGCCCCGCCCGTTGGTGTAGGGCGTCCATTGCAGGGTGTTGATGCCGTTCTGCCCCTCCGCTTGCAGCCAGATGGTTGCAGCGGTATTCGAGGTCGTTTCCACACCACAGGCATCTGTAGTCCGTACCTGATACAAATAGGGCTCGTCAGAAGGGTTGATCCCAGCATCCGTGTACGTATTCTGATTGCTGAGTGGCAAAACCGGAGGCTGTGTAAGCAAGCCGGCAAAATTGCTGTTAGTGCCGGCCCGCTGCAGGGTGTAGCTGTCAATGAGGGCATTATCATTCCAAAACCATTGAAGCTGTACCGCTCCGTTCATAACGGTGGCATTGGCCATCACAAGGGTTTCAACCGGGTCGTTGATCATGGCTGTGGCGCAGACGGTATTGGAACGGGCTTGCTGATCTCCGTTGTTTTGAATCGCAACTATGGAAAAACAATACTCGCGCCCGCTTTCGGTGGTTTCGTACTGGAATTCGGTTTCGGCTCCATCTACGGTCCCTGCCAAAGCCCAGGAAGAACTGTCGCCGGCCTCGAAAATCTGGTATTCTGCCACGCCGTTGTTCCATCCGATATAGGGGGTCCAGGAAAGTGTCACATTGCGGATACAGGGGTTATCGAAGTCACTGGCTTCCAGCAAAATAGTCGAATGAGGCGCCGCCACAATACTCTTATTGCCGCAGGGGTCAATCGATTCAATGAAGTAGGTTTCCTGTTGCCCGCCCGGGCTTGCTCCGGTGTCGAGGTAAGTATTGCCGGAAAAGATAGTATCGAGGACCACCGAACCGACCCCGTCTACTTCCCGGGAAATGATGTAGCCCACTACTTCCGGGGAAGGGCTGTTCGCCCAGTTGACGACCACGTTCCCATTCTCTACAGAGACAGACTGCAGTACCGCCGGTAGCGGGATAAGCGAATCGAGGGTATCAGAAGCCACCGCCGGTTCTCCGGGGCAGTCGGCATCGGTTTGCAAATAATAATACCAGGTGCCGGCCCCGGGCGAATCGTGGTAGAAAAAATCAACGGTGGGGTCTGTAACGGAGGCCAGCAGGGTATACGGCCCGTTCTCGTTTTGACTGCCGTAAACCTCGTACCCGTTGACCGGGCCGCAGTTGACGACCGGCAGGTCCCAGCGCAGGGTATCATTGCTGACGCACAAAAACTCAGGCGGAGCGATCTGCGCCGAGAGGGAAGCCCAGGGGGCAAGAAAAAGGATTATCGCTAACCATCCATATCTACTGCGCTGCTCTGATTCTTTGTTCATACTGTTCTTCTAATTCGTTCATGGGATACCGGCGTTCAAGCGCATAGCTCAGCGCCATGCTCCCGCCAATTTTCTTATCGTAATAGACCAGCCCTATGCCTTTCGCATAAATTTCACGGCCACCGTATTCCTGTTCAAAAACACCTTCCTTATCATAGGAGAGCAACTCGCGTACCTCAAAGACCACTGCATCATGCGTTTCCCCCAGCGCCTGCACCACCGTATCCTTCAGATAGCGCCGGTTTTTGACCAGCGTGATCACCGCCCCGCTGTCCTGAGGAGGCTCCCAGCGGATTTTATACAGAAAAACACCCGAGCTGTCCGTAACCTCAAAGGGGAAGGCACTCCCCTGCAACACCTCAACGGCTGTGCGGTTCTGTTGCCCGCTGCTATCAGCCGCTTCTTCGTACAGATAAACATCCTGTACCAGCATACCGTTGCGCACCAGTTCCTCTCGTACCAACTGAAGGGGCACCAGGCCATACTCGTAGTAAGTGCCGGTGAGGAACACGCCTTCTTCCTGAATAAACGACCGGTAATACCAATAGGCAGGGGTGAGTGAATCCAGGTGTACCGGCTGATACTCATAAACCAGCCCATCCTCCAGTTCCCGGAGCGGGAAGTAGTAGTCGCGGATGTCTTTAGCCCCGTTTTCACGACAGGATGACAGCCCGGTAACGAAAATGACAAAAAAAAGCACTGGAATGGACAACCTCAGATCAATCATGGTGCAAGAAACAGGTTTCACCCGGAAAAGCCCGGTAAAAGCAAAGCTTATCTGCTATTTATTAACGCTTATATCAACCTATAATTATTTCATTCTGTTTATTTTGTACGTGCCAAAATGGCACAATGAAATGTACTGGTACGATAAATGTACAGGAAGCACCAAGATCATCCGGTTACCCACCCTGCAGATGCTCGAAACGCCGCAAATATATTTATCTTTGCGCCACAATAAAAGACTAACATTGGAAATTTTCTCATATGTTTAATGCTATAGCAAAATCCATTAAAAAAGTGTTTGGCACCAAGCAGGAGCGCGATGTCAACATGTACATGCCTGTCGTTGAAGAGGTTAACGAGATCTTCAAAGGGCTCTCTGGCTTGTCCAACGACGAGCTGCGGAACAAGACGCAGGAATTCCGCACCCGCATCGCCGAACACCTGGCTGGTATCGACAAAGACATTGCGGAAGCGCAGGCCGAAGCCAATGAGGAAGAGGAACTGCACCGTAAGGAAGCGCTCTTCGGAGAACTGGACGAGCTCAAAAAAGACCGCGACAAGCACCTCGAAGAAATCCTGAGGTCGATTCTACCGGAGGCTTTTGCTGTAGTCAAAGAGACCGCCCGCCGCTTTTCCGCTTCTTCTGAAATCCGGGTAACAGCTACCGAGCACGACCGGGATATCGCTGCGGACCCTAAAAAAGGCTATGTCTCGATTGAAGGCGATCAGGCCGTCTGGAAAAACAGCTGGATGGCTGCCGGTGGCGAAATCACCTGGAATATGGTGCACTACGATGTGCAGCTGATCGGTGGCATGGTCCTCCACGACGGCAAAGTCGCGGAGATGGCGACCGGTGAAGGCAAGACCCTTGTGGCTACCCTCCCAGCCTACCTTAACGGCTTGTCCGGGCAGGGCGTGCACGTCATCACCGTGAACGACTACCTCGCCCGGCGTGACCAGGAATGGGTCGGCCCTATCTTTGAGTTCCTGCTCCTCACCGTAGACTGTATCGATAAATACCGCCCGCATTCCGACGAGCGTATCAAAGCCTACAAGTGCGACATCACCTACGGGACCAACAATGAATTTGGCTTCGATTACCTGCGGGACAATATGGTGCGCTCTATTGATGAGAAAGTGCAGGGAAAGCATCACTTCGTCATGATTGATGAGGTTGACTCCGTACTGATTGACGATGCCCGTACCCCGCTGATCATATCCGGTCCGGTCCCTCAGGGCAGTGAAGACCAGGAATACGTAAGCCTGCGCCCTTTTGTAGAAAAGCTCATTGCTGCACAGCGCAAATTAGCTACAGAGTACCTTGCAGAGGCCAAGCGCCTGTTCAAAGAGGGCAAACTGGGCTATCAGGAAGGAGAAGCCGGCATGGCACTGCTGCGTGCCTACCGCGCCCTGCCAAAGTACCGCCCGCTGATCAAATTCCTCAGTGAGGATGGTGTAAAGGTCGCCATGCAGAAAGCCGAGAACTTCTACATGCAGGAGCAGTCCAAAAACATGCACCTTGTAGACGAGCCGCTCTACTTCACCATTGACGAAAAGAACCGCAACGTTGAGCTGACGGAGTTCGGCGCAGAGTACCTCTCCCAGGGCACCTCTGACCCCGAATTCTTCATCATGCCCGACATCGCCACCTCCATGGTCGAAATTGATGACAACGATTCGATGACCGATGAGGAAAAGCAGGAAGCCAAAACCAAGCTGAGCCAGGATTTCTCCGTAAAGTCCAAGCGCCTGCACTCTATGAGCCAGCTGCTGAAAGCCTACACCTTGTTTGAGAAAGACCAGGAATACGTGGTCATGGACGGGCAGGTGAAAATTGTGGATGAGCAGACCGGCCGTATGATGGAAGGCCGCCGCTACTCCGACGGCCTGCACCAGGCACTGGAAGCGAAAGAAAATGTCAAGATCGGCGACATCACCCAGACTTACGCCACCGTTACGCTGCAGAACTACTTCCGGATGTACCACAAGCTGTCTGGTATGACGGGTACGGCAGAGACGGAAGCCAGTGAGCTTTGGGAAATCTACAAATTGGATGTTGCGGTTATCCCAACCAATCGCCCCATCATCCGGGACGACCGGGAAGACCTGATCTTTAAGACCGCCCGGGAGAAGTTCAATGCGGTGATCGAAGAGATTGTCAACCTGACAGAGCAGGGCCGCCCGGTACTGGTCGGCACGACCTCTGTGGAGGTGTCTGAGGTCCTGAGCCGGATGTTGAAGCTGCGCCACATCAACCACAACGTACTGAACGCCAAGCAGCACCAACGCGAGGCAGAAGTGGTTGCCGAAGCCGGTAAGCCGGGCAATGTCACTATTGCTACCAACATGGCCGGCCGGGGTACCGACATCAAGATCGGACAGGAAGTCAAAGACAGCGGTGGTTTGGCGATCATCGGTACCGAGCGCCACGATTCCCGACGGGTAGACCGGCAGTTGCGCGGCCGTGCGGGCCGTCAGGGGGACCCCGGCAGCTCACAGTTTTATGTGTCGTTGGAAGACAACCTCATGCGGCTCTTCCAATCCGAGCGCATTGCCAAATTGATGGACCGCATGGGCCACGAAGAAGGCGAAGTCATTCAGCACTCTATGGTCACCAAATCCATAGAGCGGGCACAGAAAAAAGTGGAAGAGAACAACTTCGGTATCCGTAAGCGGCTGCTGGAGTACGATGACGTGATGAACATTCAGCGGGAAGCGATCTACAAGAAACGCGACAATGCCCTTTCCGGAGAGCGCCTTTCCGTTGACGTCAACAATATGTTCGAGAGCATGCTCGAAAACCTGGTATCTGTCCACCGGGAAACGGGCGACTTCGAAAGCTTCCGCCGCGACGCCCTCGGTGTACTGGGCATGGACCCCAAGATGGATGCCATCGACTTCAAAGAGGCTCCGGAGGCAGAAATAAAGGAGCGCTTCGAAAAGCAGTTCGACGAGTTCTACGACCGCAAGATGACTCAGATTACGGATGCGCTGATGCCTTTCTTTATCGAGAAGCACGAAGAGAAGAATCAGATCAAGCGGATCGTAATCCCATTCAGCGATGGCCGGACCAAACCCATGGCTGTTACCGCAGACCTGGAAGCTGCCATAACATCCAAAGGCAAGTCCATCCGCCGGGACATTGAAAAAGCGGTCACACTGGCCATTATCGACGAGCGCTGGAAGGAGCACCTCCGGTCTATGGACGAGCTGAAGGAATCCGTTCAGGCCGCTTCCTTTGAGCAAAAGGACCCGCTGGTGATCTACAAGATGGAGGCCTATAACTTGTTTGAGCAGCTTATCTTTGAAATCAATGAGCAGGTGACGTCTTACCTGTCAAGAGGCACCCTCATCTTTGCCGATGGGCGCACCCTGGAGCAGGCGCGCGAGCAGCGTACCGACCTCAGCAAGGTCAAAACCAACCGGTCTGCCGAAGAGCGTGCCGCCCGGGCAGCTGCGGAGGGCGTGAGCCGTCAGCCCAAGCCTCAAACAGTGGTCCGCAACGAAAAGAAGGTAGGCCGAAACGAGCCTTGCCCCTGTGGCAGCGGCAAAAAATACAAGCACTGCCATGGCAGATAATCAGGGTTAAGCCCTACTTGCGAAGCCCGGAACAGCCCGCCTGATTCCGGGCTTCGTTTTTTACCCTGATCAGGGTAGTTTTCCACAAGGCGGCTGGGTTTAGACTGTGTTGGGAATTCGCTTTTGGAGCGAATGTAGTCAAATTTTATTCTGAACAAGGCGCGATGAGGGAGCCTAGCCTGAGCTAAACGACTGAAGAGCAACGAAGTGCAGGATAAAATTTGGCAAATGCAGCCCAAAGGGTGAAATCCCAACACAGTCTTGACAATCATTCTACGCACGAATTGTAAAGGAATGCCCTCCAAAAAGGATATTTGTGATATATTGCACCTCCGAATCATTCTATACCTGAAAGAATAAACCCAGATTACCAAGATGAACCTAAGTGGTTACATTGACCATACGTTACTCAGACCTGATTGTACGACGGAAGACATTGAGCAATTGTGCCGGGAAGCCCAGCAGCATCATTTTGCCGCTGTGTGCGTGCCTCCCTTCCATGTAAAGCAGGCTGCCAACCTTTGCGAAAACAGCACCGTTGCTGTAGCTACCGTAGTCGGGTTCCCTATGGGCTATGCCTCTACCCCTTCCAAAATAGAAGAGATCAAAAGGGCAATCGATGAAGGGGCTTCTGAAATTGATGCGGTGATCAACATCTGTGCGGTGAAATCCGGCAACTGGAATCACGTCACCAACGATATCGACAGCCTCACCACAGCCACCCACCTCAAGGGCAAGCAGATCAAGATTATTCTGGAGACAGCCCTGCTCACTCAGGAAGAGATTGAGCGGGTTGTTGGCATTTGCCTGGACAAGGAAGTGGAATACCTGAAGACCTCAACCGGGTTTAATGGCGGTGGGGCCACCCTCGAGGTCGTCGAACTGCTCAGGCGCCTGGCCGATGGCAAAGCCAAAATCAAAGCCTCGGGCGGCATCCGTTCCCGTTGGGAAGCCGAGCAATTTATTAAAGCAGGAGCGGACCGGATCGGCACTTCTTCCGGCGTTGCGATTATTGGCGGGTAAGGCCGGCTGAGCTCCTCTTCGCGCATTACGGGCACGCAGTTACGGGCATGAATTGCAAAGCAACCTCTTGTCTCTATCCACACCTAAACCCCTATTCAAAATACCTGGCCGTGACAGCGCAGCTATGGTATTCGTCACTTTTAATGATTTCCCCTCGTTATAATTCCTTAATTTTAGGAAATTTGCATCAATTTCCCGCTAATGCGGCTTCGGAATAAGCCTGCCAAAGGCATAAGCCATTGAATGATCAAAACGATTATAATGTTACTCAGAGTCCTGTTTTCCGCCCTCTTCATGATAGGATGCCTTGGCTTCGGGCAAGCCCAGAATGTCATTATTGAGGCCGACGAGCCTATACAGCAGATGATGGACCGCTACGTAGAGCTCAACAAGTCCCGCAACTTCGTGGAAGGCTGGCGGGTGCAAATCCTGGCTACGCCGGACCGGCAGCGCCTGGAGACGGTCAAGCAATCCTTCAAATACCGCTACCCGAATATCCCGGTAGACTGGGAGCACGCCAAGCCCTACTACAAGCTCCGGGCCGGCGCCTTTGAGTCCAAACTGGAAGCGATGCGGCTCAAGTACATCCTGCAACAAGACTATTCCGGGATTTATCTCGTTAAGGATGACCGGATCAGGCCTTCGGAGCTGATTGGAAACTTTTAATATTATATGAATACCTACCGCAGAAAACGTCAGGTTGGCCCGGGAAATGTAATGATGTTTGACCGCATTGACTGGCTGACCTTTTGCTTATTCCTGGGGCTGGCGGTTATTGGCTGGATGATGATCTTCTCGGTCAGCTACGAGGAGTACAGGCAGGTCGGCATGAGCGGCTTTCTGAGCACCTCTGCCGGCAAGCAGGCCATATGGCTGGGCATTTGCGGGCTGGTGCTCGCCTTCATTATGCTCTTTGACCATAAGTTTTGGCAAACTTTTGCCTATCCGATCTACGGGTTGTCTATGCTGATGCTGGTCCTGGTCCTGATTTTCGGGACCAACATCAAAGGGGCAACCTCCTGGTTTTCTTTCGGTGGTTTTTCCCTGCAGCCTTCCGAACTGGCTAAGGTGGGCACCTGCCTGGGCGTTTCTGCATTTCTGAGCACCTACAGCACAGACCTCCGGCAGCCTAAAGCACAGCTGACTGCCCTCGGGCTTATCGCACTGCCCATTCTCCTGATCCTGCTACAGCCGGATGCTGGTTCCGCACTCGTTTTCACCTCCTTCCTGATTGTATACTTCCGTGAAGGGCTAAACCCTCTCTATTATATCGTAGGAATCGTTGGGGCGACGCTGCTGATTCTTGGATTCATCTACCCGCCTGTGCAGATCATTTTTGGGACCGTACTGGCCGGGGCGGCGGTGCTGGCCTTTTACTTCAGCAAAAACCTGAGAAATTATACCTGGGCAGCGATTGCGCTCCTTGCGATTGCGGCCTACAATCTGTCCGGGCTGGGTTATCATTTGTACCTTTTGGGCGGAGCGGCCGCTTTGTTCCTCGCCTCCGGCTTCATCGCTTATCAGCAACGCAACGGGCGCATGGCTATGCTCCTGGCATTCTTTCTGGTGCTGGGCAGCGGGCTCGCCTTTGCTTCAAACTACGCTTTCAACTATGTGCTCAAACCGCATCAGCAGGACCGGATCAACGTCTGGCTGCAGCCCGAAAAATGCGACGAGCGGGGCTCCCTTTACAACCTCACTCAATCCAAGGCAGCCATTGGCTCCGGCGGTGTGGAAGGCAAAGGGTTCCTCAACGGTACGATGACCAAGCTCAACTACGTACCGGAGCAGTCCACCGATTTCATCTTTTGCACCATTGGCGAAGAGCAGGGCTTTGTGGGCACTGCCGGTATCATTCTGTTGTTTTTGCTGCTTCTGGTGCGCATCACGGTGGTTGCAGAGCGGCAAAAATCTACCTTTGCCCGGCATTATGCCTACTGTGTTGCAGGTATTCTGTTCATCCATATTTTCATCAACATCGGCATGACCATGGGCGTAACGCCGATCATTGGTATCCCCCTGCCCCTGATTAGCAAGGGGGGCTCCTCCCTGTTGGGCTTCACCATAATGATCAGCATCCTGCTCAAACTAGACAAACACCGTTTCCGCCACTAAACTGATTGAACTTGTTCACTTTCCAGCTGCAACATACGGACCCGAAATCTGCGGCACGGGCAGGCCAGATAGAAACCGCGCACGGCACTATCCAAACGCCGATTTTCATGCCGGTTGGCACCCTTGGCACCGTCAAAGGAGTCCATCAACGGGAATTAGAGTCCGATATCAAGGCTCAGATCATTCTGGGCAACACTTATCACTTGTACCTGCGCCCCGGGCTGGAGATACTGGAGCAGGCAGGCGGGCTGCACGGTTTTAATGGCTGGAAGCGCCCTATGCTCACCGATAGCGGCGGCTATCAGGTCTATTCCCTGAGTGCTCAGCGCAAAATAGATGAGGAAGGGGTTACTTTCCGGTCTCATATAGATGGTTCTGCTCACACTTTCACGCCGGAGCGCGCCATTGACATTCAGCGGATCATCGGTGCGGACATCATCATGGCTTTTGATGAGTGCCCGCCCTACCCCTGTGACTATACCTACGCCAAAAACTCCATGGAGCTTACCCACCGCTGGCTGGACCGCTGTGTGAAGCGCATGGCAGAAACGGAGGGCAAATATGGGTATGAGCAGACACTATTCCCCATCGTTCAGGGCAGCACTTACTCCGACCTGCGCCGCAAATCAGCAGAGACGATCGCAGCAGCCGGGCAGCCGGGCAATGCAATTGGCGGCCTTTCGGTGGGTGAGCCTGCGGAAGATATGTACGAAACCACCGATCAGGTCTGCCGCATCCTGCCTCAGGACAAGCCTCGCTATCTGATGGGCGTAGGCACGCCGGAAAACATCCTGGAATGCATCGCCCTGGGCGTGGATATGTTTGACTGTGTGCTGCCGACCCGGAATGCCCGCCACGGCATGCTCTACACCTCAGAAGGCATTATCAACATCAAGAATGCCAAGTGGAAGGACGACTTCAGCCCGGTGGATGCGAATAACCCCTGCTATGCCAGTCAGCAGTATTCCAAAGCCTACCTGCGGCACCTCATGCACACCAAAGAGCTTTTGGGCCCGCAAATTGCCAGCCTGCACAACCTGAGTTTCTACCTCTGGCTGGTGGGGGAAGCCCGGCAGCATATTATCGCCGGCGACTTTGCTTCCTGGAAGGAGGAGATGGTTAAACGAGTGCAAAGGAGGTTATAATTTTGTTAGCTGTGCATCTAAAACCCTATCCCGCGCGTTACCGAAGAGAAGCGCAGCAAATGCAGTGGGAATTCTGCTCAAAAGCGCTTTTCTTTGTTGCCCAGTCCAATACCCGGCCAGAACTATGCTAAAGAAAATTGACCTGTATCTTATCAAGAAGTTTTTGAGTACCTTCTTTTTCACGGTGCTCATCTTCACTATGATATCGGTTATTATTGACTTTAGTGAGAAGGTGGAGAAGTTCATCGAGAGCGAAATCACGCGCTATGAGATTTTTGTCCTTTACTACCCGGGGTTTATTATGTTTATCGCAGGACTGCTCTGGCCCTTGTACACCCTTATTGCCGTCATTTTCTTCACTTCCCGCCTTGCCTACAATTCAGAAGTTATTTCCATATTCAATGCCGGGATTAGTTTCCGGCGGTTTATGCAGCCCTATCTGATTGCGGCAAGCTTTATTGCCATACTTCATCTCATAGGCAACCACTTTTTCATTCCGCTTGGCAACAAGAACCGGCTGGACGTTGAGCATGCCTACATATGGACGAATAACGATAAGGGCAAGACACAGGACGTGCATATGTTTGTAGCCCCCGACACCAAAGTCTACATCAACTATTACCGGAAGCGCGACAGCACCGCCCGGAAATTCCGGTTGGAGCACTTTGAGAATGGGGAACTGGTATCGCTGCTCAAAGCCAACACCGCCGAATGGGTCGGCCCGCCTAATCAATGGCGCCTGCGCAACTACGAAGTCCGCACCTTTAATGATATGGAAGAGGAGCTCATCCTGGGCCGGGGAGAAACCCTCGATACGGCGATCAACCTGACGCCGGCCGACTTTGTAGATTACAAAGAGCAGCATATGATGATGACTTCCCGTCAACTGCTCGACTACATCGCCAAGCAGGAAGCCCGTGGCGTGGGCAATACCAAAAAGTACGAAATTGAATTCCACAGGCGGACCGCCGAGCCCTTTACTATTTTTATTCTCACCATCATCGGCATGGCCATTGCTGCCCGTAAAGTAAGGGGCGGCATCGGGCTCCACCTGGCTATGGGAGTCGGTATAGGTGCGCTGTTCATTTTCTTTTCCCGCTTTGCTGTCGTATTTGCAGCCGGACAGCTCATTCCGGTCATCGTGGGCATATGGCTGCCCAACCTCGTCTTTAGCATAGTCGCCATTTATTTGGTCCGGAATGCCCAAAAGTAAGGTTTAACAAAAGCTGGTTTTCTGTTTAACTTTGGGGTAGACATGGTTCTACACCGGTCTTTTTCATGGCGTTCGAAGTCCCGAATGTTGAACAAAAGTATGAAAACACGCCTAAATAACTCCACAAAAACACTCGCTTTTCATTCTTTATTGAAAGTTATAAAAATTTTTGAAAGTTCATCAAATACAATAAACAACTGTAAAACAATTGTTTATGAGATGAATTCAAGAATTCAGGCTTCATTTTAGTGCAAAATCGGCGTCACTTCGGTATGAAATATTGTATTTTGTTTAACTATTGCTTATCTTTGATTCAACAAGAGAAAAAACTTGAACAAAAAACTTAAAGTCCAATTTAGCCATGTCCACCACAGAGTTTTACAGCAACTTCGATAAAATGACGGTTCTTCTAAACTCTTTCGCATACAACCTGACCAAAAATACAGAGGATGCGAAGGATCTTTTTCAGGAGACGGCATTCAGAGCTTTCACCAACCGGGACAAATTCCGGCCTGGAACGAACTTCAAAGCCTGGCTCTTTACCATTATGAAGAACATCTTCATTAACAACTACCGGAAAAAGGTCAAAGCGAACACGATCATGGACTCTACCGATAATATGTACTACATCAATTCGGGCAGTGTCGTTATTTCAAATAAAGCAGAATCCAATATCATGCTTAAGGAGCTTACTCAAATGATCGAAGAGCTGGACGACAGCATTAAGATTCCTTTTTTGATGCACTATCACGGCTATAAGTACCAGGAAATTGCAGACCATCTGGAGTTGCCGCTTGGTACGGTAAAGAGCCGCATCTTTTTCGCTCGCAAAGAACTCAAAGAAGTGATCGGCAAGCGTTATGAGAACCTGAGCGAGCTTCGTCAGAAGGCGCTTCAGTAAGATTCGTACAAGTTTAATCTGGTATTACCTGTGGCACTTTAGACATTCCGAATCTAAGGATTTCCCCTTTATCGAAATATAAACTTTATTTTTGCGCGGCGATAGGACCATCAGGCTCTATCGCCGCTACTTTTTTAAGATATGCCCAGAAGATCCACCTCAAAAGACAGTTTGTCTTTTTTCACGAATCAGCTCAAGCTTTGGTTTGACCAAAGCCACCGCCCCCTGCCCTGGAAAGGAGAAAAGGACCCTTACCTGATTTGGCTGTCCGAAATCATCCTTCAACAGACCCGGGTAGAACAGGGGCTGCCCTACTTTGAGCGTTTCCGCGAGCGCTTCCCCACTGTAAAGGATCTTGCGAATGCACCGGAGGACACCATCATGAAAACCTGGGAAGGCCTTGGCTACTACTCCCGGGCCCGCAATATCCACGCCGCAGCGAAGTATATTGCGCACACCCTCAATGGCAAATTTCCAACTACCTACGAAGGGATACGTGCCCTTAAAGGTGTCGGGCCCTACACGGCAGCCGCCATTGCTTCCTTCGCCTACGAGCTTCCTTATGCGGTGGTTGATGGCAACGTATTCCGGGTTTTATCCAGGTTCTGGGGCATTCAGACACCCATTGACAGTACAGAAGGAAAAAAGCAGTTTGCCAATCTGGCAGACCGGGCACTACAGGCTTCCCCTATTGCCCCATCGAAGCATAACCAGGCTATGATGGATTTTGGGGCGACCCATTGCAAGCCTCAAGCCCCGCTATGTGCACATTGCCCGCTGCATAGTCAATGCGCCGCTTTTCAGGATAAAAAAGTAGATCAGCTCCCGGTCAAAGCCAAAAAGATTAAGAAGAAGAACCGGTTTTTTCATTACCTCGTTGTGAATGCAGGCCCACGGGTCATCCTCCGGAAAAGGACAGAGAAGGACATCTGGCGCAACCTCTACGACTTCCCGGTACTGGAGTGGCCGGAGGCCAAGGCAAGCGAACGGGAAATCCGGCGCAGCGCTCCCTGGCAGGTATGTATTGGCGACCGCCCCGCCCGGATCGAGCAGGTCTCTCCGCCACAGCAGCAAACACTGACCCATCAAAAGATTCAGGCGGTGTTTTGGGAAATCCACCTGGAAGACGCACCGCCTTCGGAAACAGAATTAGCGCCTTACTTTCTTGCCGATCGGAAAAACTTGAGTAATTTCGCCTTCCCGAAAATAATTGATTGGTATTTAGGCGATAATTCGTTATATTTAAAGTTGGTGTAACGAAGAGCGCCTCAAACTTCAATCCAATAGCTAAAAATGGTAAATCGCGTTATATTAATTGGCAATTTAGGTGCAGACCCTGAGGTACGCCGCCTGGAAAACGGTGCGGTCGTAGCTAAGGTGCGCCTGGCCACTAATGAAAACTACAAAGACCGCAGCGGCGAATGGCAAACGTTGACGGAGTGGCATGATATCGTCATGTGGAGAACCCTTGCGGAGCGGGCAGAGAGCCAGCTGAAAACGGGTGCCCAGATTTATGTCGAAGGTAAACTGACCCACCGTACCTGGCAGGATCAGGACGGCAATAACCGCAAGACGACTGAAGTGGTCGCCAGCTATTTCCGTATGGTCGGTGGCAAACGTGACAGCAACTCCGGCGGTGGGGGGTACTTCCCAAGTGCAGAAGATGAGTATAAAACCGGGGATGCAAAACCAGCTGCTCAGAGCACGGCATCTGCTCAACCGGCTGCCGATACTTCCGGCAACACGCACAACGAACCTAATGGCGGCAGCGATACCGCCGAAGATGACTTGCCGTTCTAGGCAACTTCCGTTCACTAATTCCCAGCACCTTGGAATCGGAGCCCGCTAGTTTATTTTCGTTTCTGGTTCAGCATCCACTGTTTCTGAGTGCCTTCAGCCCTGAATTGTTGCTGGGCGTGCTGGGCATTATCTTGCTGCTCCTTTCATCCGCCCTGATTTCCGGCTCTGAGGTCGCCTTCTTTTCTTTGGGCTATAGCGACGTGAAGAAACTGGAAGACAGCAATACCGTTGCTGACCGCGCCATCATCAGCCTGAAGGAAAAGCCCCGAAAGCTTTTGGCGACGATCCTGATCAGCAATAACTTTATCAATATTGCAATTGTCATCCTGTCGGATTTTGTGCTCCGCTCTGCCTTTCCGGACGAAACATTCGACCAATGGGCAACGGCACTGCTAGGGTTGTTCACCGTGCCCTCGGCTGAACAGACAGAATTTTGGGGCCGCTTACTAAGCTTTTTGATCACCATAGCCGGGGTTACTTTCCTGCTCGTCTTGTTCGGGGAAGTGGCGCCCAAAGTTTACGCCCGCATTAACAACCTGCAGCTTGCCCGTTTGATGTCCCGCCCACTCGACATTATGATGCGGCTGTTTCACCCGGTTAGCAATATTCTGGTGAAGTCTACCAATATTATGGAAAGGCGCCTTGCCGGTGCAGGCAATGGCAGCAGCCCCAGCCGGGCTGAAATCGACGAAGCCATTGAGCTGACGGTGAGCCAGGAAAAAGGAGCGGGCAGAGATATCGATATCCTGAAAAGCATTGTCAAATTTGGTGATGTAACGGTCAAACAGATTATGCGCTCCCGGGTGGATGTTGTGGCGGTTGACTTCCGAATGGATTACAAGGAGCTTTTGGAAATCATCAAGGAGGCCGGGTACTCCCGCATCCCGGTGTATGAGAACGACTTTGATAACGTCACCGGCATCCTTTACGTGAAGGACCTCCTGGGGCATCTGGACGAGCCGGCAGACTTCGAATGGCAGGAACTGATCCGGCCGGATGTCTACTACGTGCCGGAAGCGAAGAAAATAAATGACTTGCTAAAGGAGTTCCAGGTGGAGCGCCTGCACATGGCCATCGTTGTGGACGAATACGGCGGCAGCTCCGGAATCGTTACGCTGGAGGATATTATGGAAGAAGTCATTGGCGAAATCAAGGACGAGTTTGATGACGAGATAGAGGTGGTCTACAAAAAAATCGACGACTTCAATTACCTGTTTGAAGGAAAAACGCTCCTCAACGATGTCTGCCGTATCATTGGCATCGACACCAATACCTTTGATGAGGTAAAAGGCGAGGCAGACTCGCTGGCGGGCCTGATTTTGGAAATCAAGGGTTTTATGCCCAAAACTGACGCAGAGATTACCCAGGGCCCATACCGTTTTAAGGTCGTCACCGTTAGCAAGCGGAGGATTGAGCAGATTTTATTGACGCTTCCCAAAAATTAAATTGCCTATGTACCGGTTGAGCTTTCTTGTTTTCCTGATCTCTTTCTTAGGCAGTTGTGGCGACGCCCCTGCGCCCACGCCCAAACCGAGGGCCTTTCCCAAAGTGGAGTACCCCGAAAAGGCTTACCAGCAGTTTGACGAGGAATACTGCACTTTCACCTTCGAGTATCCGGAGTACGCGGAGGTCGAGCAGGACCAAAGTTTCTTTGACGAAGCCCCGCCCCACCCCTGTTGGTTCGACCTCTATTTCAAAGATTTTGACGGCCGGCTCTACTGCAGCTATGCCCCTATTGAAAATCAGGCAGATTGGGAAGACCTGCGCAGCGATGCTTTCAACCTCGCCGATTGGCACAATAAAAAGGCCAGCTATATTGATGAGCTCCTCATCCAAAAAGACAACAACGTGAGCGGCGTTCTTTTCCTCATTGAAGGGCACGCAGCTTCTCCGGCTCAGTTCTACCTCACGGACAGCACCAACCACTTCCTGCGGGCCTCCCTTTATTTCAATACTGAAGTACGCCCCGATTCTATGGCCCCAATCTATGAATTTCTGGAAACCGATCTCCTGCGGATGATCGAAACCTTCGAGTGGACGGAATAAGCAGGCTACCCTATTCATATACAGACAGCCTGACTTCTCCGTACAAGACAAAACAGGAACGGCGCGTCCATTTTGAGGGGGACACGCCGTTTTTTTTCTGTTCTGGCATCCGGCCATTCCAGCAACCGGAACAGCCGCTAAGGCGATGGCTCTCTTTCAGGTATCAGCACCTGAAACGCTAAAGGCAGGAAGCATACCAGCAAGCAATTCGGCCCGGTGGTTTGAGCCATAAAAGCCTGACCACTTAAAATGCCGAATTGGCAAGGGCTTCAGGGACAAAAAACAGCAAGTAATTCGGTCTGGTCGCACTAGTGGATTGAGCCGTAGATACTTGACAGTTAACGCCCAGCGCCAGTAAGCGCTCAAGCGCGAAAAGACTGTCAATTATTTCGGTCTGGTCGCACTAGTCCTCGCTCACCTTCACGGCACCTTTCTTGCTTTTGCCCTTAGCGTCTGCATCTTCTTCCTCCGCAGGTTCCACTACGCCGGTGATCTTGTTTTTGATCTTCTGTTCGATTTCCAGCGCCACTTCCGGGTTATCCATCATAAACTGCTTGGCCGCTTCACGCCCCTGCGCAATCTTGGCGGTATCGTAGCTGTACCAGGCACCGCTCTTTTGGATAATATCGTGGTCAACACCAAGGTCAACGACCTCTCCGACTTTAGAGATGCCTTCGCCGTACATGATGTCAAACTCAGCAATCCGGAATGGGGGCGCCAGTTTGTTCTTCACCACTTTCACTTTCACGTGGTTGCCGACTACGTTGCCCTCCTTGTCTTTGATTGCTGAACCGGAACGGCGGATATCCAGTCGCATGGAAGCGTAGAACTTCAGGGCGTTACCACCGGTAGTCGTTTCGGGGTTACCGAACATGACACCGATTTTCTCACGCAGCTGATTGATAAAGATACAGCAACAGCCCGTACGGCCGATCGTACCCGTGAGCTTACGCATCGCCTGAGACATCAGGCGCGCCTGAAGGCCCATTTTGGAGTCCCCCATTTCCCCTTCGATTTCACTGCGGGGCACGAGTGCCGCCACCGAGTCGACGACGATAATATCAATTGCACCGGAGCGGATGAGGTTTTCGGCAATCTCCAGTGCCTGCTCGCCGTTGTCCGGCTGAGCAATAAGCAGGTTTTCTGTATCCACGCCCAGCGCTTTGGCGTAAGTGCGGTCAAAGGCGTGCTCTGCGTCGATAAATGCCGCGATCCCGCCCTGCTTTTGACACTCTGCGAGCGCATGAATAGCCAGGGTGGTTTTACCGGAAGATTCCGGCCCGTAAATTTCTACAATACGCCCGCGGGGAAACCCGTTCACGCCGAGCGCAATATCGAGGCTCAAAGAGCCGGAGGGAATGGCATCTACTTCGATGACATTATCGTCACCGAGGCGCATGATCGAGCCCTTCCCGTAGGTTTTCTCTATCCGGTCTACTGTCAGCTGAAGCGCCTTGAGTTTAGCTTCCCGGTCCTTGTTGACATCTGCCATTTGGTGTGGTTTAATCAAGATTTTGTTTGAA
>JANSXW010000044.1 GCA_024742755.1 bacterium
GACAACTTTGGCGCCTTCTTCGGCAAAACGGATAGCGGTAGCCTTGCCAATGCCCATTGCGCCGCCGGTGACGATCGCTACTTTTTCCTTCAATTTATTCATAATTCAGTATTAAAAGGTCAGTCAAATTGAGTTCTGATGTGTTCAAAAGTAGGTAAAGACGGTTTATTCCTGATTCTGTAGCAGGAGTGGAAGGGGTTGACTTCGTTTATTTTTAGCGCCATAAAAAAATATAAAAAACACAAAATCAGGTTTTTAAGGTGAGAATTGATGCTGTGGACGAAAGGTAGCCCCTTGCAGCAGTCTTTTTATTTTCCGACCTTTACATATAAATATCTAAATAATTTAATTTATCAAATCCTAACCGAAAATGAAAGAAGTCTATATCGCATCCGCCGTCCGCACGCCGCTGGGAAGTTTTGGGGGCGTATTCGCCAATGTTTCAGCAACGGACCTCGGTGCAGCTGCCATCAAGGGCGCATTGGAAAAGGCCGGTGTGGATGCCAGTCAGGTCGAAGAGGTCTTCATGGGCAACGTTTGCTCTGCCAATCTCGGTCAGGCGCCGGCACGTCAGGCGGCACTTGGGGCAGGCATCCCGAATACGGTGCCTTGTACAACGGTCAATAAGGTGTGCTCCTCAGGGGCGAAAGCTATTATGTTTGGCGCGCAGTCCATCATGCTGGGGCATCAGGACCTGGTCGTGGTTGGCGGCATGGAAAATATGAGTGCCATTCCCTACTATGTCCCCAAAGCCCGCTACGGCCACAAATACGGGCACGGGCAAATCGTGGACGGCCTGCTTAAGGATGGCCTTACAGATGCCTATCAGCAAGTAGCGATGGGCGTATGCGCAGATGCCACAGCAAAGAAATACGAAATCACCCGGGAGCAGCAAGATGAATTCGCGATGCTTTCCTACAAGCGCTCTGCGGAATCCACAAGTTCCGGTGCTTTCGCCAATGAAATTGTGCCGGTACATGTGCCACAGCGCAAAGGCGACCCGATCGCGATTACAGAGGACGAAGAATTCAAGCGGGTAAAGTTTGAGAAAGTACCTACGCTGCGCCCGGTATTCACCAAAGATGGCACGGTCACAGCTGCCAATGCCTCCACCATTAATGACGGTGCAACCGCGTTGGTCCTGGTAAGCGAGGAAAAACTGAAAGAACTGAACCTGACGCCCCTGGCTAAGGTAGTCAGCTTTGCGGATGCTGCACATGAGCCGGAATGGTTCACCACAGCGCCCACCAAGGCGGCACCTATCGCGCTGAAGCGGGCCGGGCTTACCATGAATGATATAGATTATTTTGAAGTCAATGAAGCGTTCGCGGTAGTTACGCTGGCTTTCAATAAAATGCTGGACGTGCCTGTGGAAAAAACGAACGTCTTTGGCGGCGCTGTCTCTCTGGGGCACCCGCTGGGCGCCAGTGGCGCGCGCATCATTACCACACTGAATAACGTATTGCAGCAAAAGAATGCCAAGCGCGGCCTGGCAGCAATCTGCAACGGCGGTGGTGGCGCTTCTTCCATCATCATTGAGAAAGTATAAGGTTTATTAAAATTGGTTAAGTACCAGCCCGGGGCGCTCGCATCGTTCCGGGCTTTTGCTGTCTTAAGGACCGGCAGCAGGCATAAAGCATTAATTGTCAAGGGCTTTTAAAAATAAGTCAAGGATTGTATTTTTTTGTTTAAAATGTTGATTAATAGATAATTATGAAGGTTGATTGCGTTATTTGTTCTTTTAGTCAGGGGTAAACATATAAAAAAGCCTATTGATCCCCGCCTCAGCTCCGCGTACCTTTAACCTATCAATAAAAACACACATTCTCTTCCACTAAAACGATACCTATCATGGCTTCTACAAAAACTTTCTACGATCAGCTGATGGACAATCAGACCAAACTGTTCAACACGATGACAGAGTTCTCCAACGCCTGGATGGAAATGATGACACCATCATCCGACCTGTCTGACAAAGCTGGTGAACTGATGAACGAATATTACACCAAGACTTCCGAAATGATGGAAGCGATGGCTTCTAAAGAAAAGATGGAAGCTTACCAGAAGGACTTCTGGACCACTTTCACAGCGGACTACACCAAGAACATGGAAGTAAGCATGGAGCTGTACAAGAAGTCAGCAGAATACTTTAAGAACATGTGGTCCGGCAGCACCATGGAAACCACACAGGAGCGTACCAAGAAACTGGGCGAGCTTTACCAGCACTCTATGAAGGCGTTTTACGATACCACCAAAGCCAACGGTAAAGTGATGCAGGAGTACATGAGCGCCAACTAAGGCTGCCCAAGCCCCATCCTCCACTTTTAAAACCAACAACCATGAGTAATCAATTCGATACCTTAATCGAGGGCCAGAAAAAAGCAATGGAATTTTGGTCGAAATTGTCCGATCAGATGACCAAACCCTTTCAGCAGGAACAGGCTGACCCCGCCAAAGCCGGAGAAGCGCTCTTCCAGGAGTGGTACAACAAGCAACAGGCTTTTTTCCAGGAAGCTATGAAAGGCAACCCTCAGGAAATGCTGCAGCAAACACCCGAACACCTGCGCAAATACATGCAGATTCAAACCGAGTTTACCCAGAAGTGGGCGGACTTCTTCAAGTCCAATGCCGGCAAAATGGGCTTCCAGATACCGGGAGCGGACAGCTTTGGCAATTCCACGCAGTTTTTCCAGGAGAACATGTCGAATTGGAACAAGTGGATGAACGGCGGGCAGGATTGGTTCAGTGCTCAGGTGCTGGACAAGATGCCTTTCAATATGCGGCCTCACTATACGGGCTTTCTCGATAGTTACAATTTCATGTCAAAGTACTGGGAACCGCTTCAGCGCCTGATCAAAAACGGGCTCTACGACAGTACGATGGCCGAGAAGTACTTTGGCGCCGAGGCTTACCAGAAACTCATCAATCAGATGATGGGCTTCCGCCCGGTAGGCAATGCCAGTGAGGTCATTGAACAAGTGAATAAATGGTTCTCCAACATGATGTCCTACATGGGCGATCAGTCGGGCGACTGGAAAACGGTGAGCGATAGCTGGAAGGAGAAAATGGCGTCTTTCAGCAACGCGGGCAACATGCCTTTCTTTGAAATGGCTACGGAGTTCAACAACCGCCTGCGCGATCAACTGGCACCGTTCAACAACATCGCGGCTCAGGGCCGGGAAACAGAGATTTCCAAAACGCTGCAGGATATTCAGTTCCAGTACATCGCGTTTGTGCTGAAGTCTGCCGAAATGCAGTCTAAGGTTTACGAGTCCGGGCAGTTTGCAATGCCGGATACCCTGCGCGAGTTTGCCGAAAAGTACAAGCAGGAACCGGAGATGCCGGATTTCCAGGCGTTCTTCCAGGCTTACATCAATAAGCTGGAGGAGGCTATGCTTGAAGTCCTGCATTCCTCGGAGTACTCGAAGCTTCAAAGCGAAGTATCGGCGCTGGCGACCAGCATCAAGAAAGACAATGGCCGCCTCATGGAGCTCATGTATGCCGATCTGCCTTTCCTGACGCATACAGATGGGGACGACATCGCCAAAGAGGCGTCTGCACTCCGCACCAAAGTCCGCTCTCTGGAGCACCGTTTGGCAGAACTGGAGAAAGCCATGCTTTTGAGTGGCAAACCTGCCGTCGAAAAAAAAACGCCCGCTGAAGGAGGTAGCCTGAAGAAGTCACTGATGGACAAAATCGGTATCGCTTCTGCTTCGGATGCCGACGATCTCAAGCAAATCAAGGGCGTAGGGCCTAAGCTGGAAACGATGCTCAATGACCTGGGTATTTACACCTTTAAGCAGGTGGCTCAGATGGGCGCTTCTGAATACGATATGATTGACGAACTGCTTGGTGCCTTTCAGGGGCGGGCCAAGCGCGACAACTGGGCCAGGCAGGCCAAGGCTTTACTTAAATAATCAACACGAGGCTTTCAGGGCTGCTAACCGGGATACGCCGGCTGGCTGCCCTGCCCGGGCCACACCCTCAACCAGGTAAAAAATCAACCAATGAGCACAACGGCATCCAATAACGTCAGCGATCAGCTCCTCGAACAAGTCAATACGGCTTCTGATGCGCTGCGCAATATCAACAGCGTCCACGATGTGGATGTGGCTACGGCACCCCGCGAAATTGTCTGGGAAGATGGCAAAGTCAAACTCTACCACTTCCTGCGGGAGGACAAGCCGGCTACCAAAACGCCTGTCCTGGTCTCCTACGCCCTCGTGAACCGCTGGGAAATGATGGACCTGCAACCGGACCGCAGTTTTATCCGTAAGCTGATCAGCGAAGGGCTGGATGTCTACCTGATTGACTGGGGCTACCCAACCAAGGTAGACCGTTACAAAAAAATGGAAGACTACATCCTCGGGAATATCAACGACTGCGTAGACTACATCCGCGAGGCCCATGGCCTGTCCAAGGTGAACCTGCTTGGCGTTTGCCAGGGCGGGACTTTCAGCTTGATTTATTCTGCCCTCTTCCCCGAAAAAATCAAAAACCTGGTCACGCTGGTTACGCCAGTTGACTTTGACAACGAAGAAGGGTTGCTCTTTAAGTGGGCTAAGGATATGGATGTGGATGCAATCGTGGATGGCTTTGGCGGCATTATCCCCGGCGATTTCCTCAACACCGGCTTTGACCTGCTCAAGCCAATGAATAAGGCGCGCAAGTACATGGCGCTGCCCCAAACGATGGCCAACAAAGGCAAGCTGATGAACTTCCTGCGCATGGAGCACTGGGTCGCCGACAGCCCGGCACAGGCCGGAGAGACCTACCGCCGTTTTATAAAGGACATGTACCAGCACAATAAGCTGATCAAAGGCGAATTTGAGCTGGGCGGCCATGAGGTGAAGCTGAAGAACATCAATATGCCGGTACTGACCATCTATGCCAAGCACGATCACATCGTGCCACCGGCAACGACAAAGCCGATCAATGATGAAATCGGCTCAAAAGACAAGGAGCTGATGGAATTCCCGGGCGGGCACATTGGTGTCTTCGTGGGCGGGCGTTCTCAAAAGCTTTTGACACCCGCTGTAGCCAGCTGGCTGACCGAGCGGGACTAAAGAATAAGGAAAGTGTGGTCCCATGAACATGAAACTTTGATCACGCACTACTTTGTCTCAGCGTACGCCCGGGCGCGGAGCTTACAAGATTTGGCTCCGCACCTGCGTACAGTTTAACAGCGCAGCAGGAGATCAACGCTGCGCTGTTAAGCTACAATTTGGTAATACCTGGTTTTAATTTGGTTAGGGCTGAGCTGGCTGTGGGCAACTGCAGCCAGTTCGTTTTTTACCGCCCCCGGGAAAGTTTTTCCAGCATCTGCGTTACCCAGGCCATGCGGTCCGCCTGCCCATCGCCATTCTCCGTTTTTTTTAGGGCGTTCCTGTAGCTTTCCAGTTCCCGGCGGGCGCCTTCCTGCTCATCGAGGCGCATGAATATCATAGCTTTTTCCAGGTGTATTTCCGGGGAAAGCGCGTAAGCCTCCTGCTCCGCTTTGCGCAACAGGAGCATTGCCCGTTCCATATCACCGGCATCATTTGAGGTTTGGCGGAGGAGTACAGACTGCAGCATGTAATCTTCAAGCACGGCAGCGTCTGCATCGAGCTGAGTGGTGAGCAGCTCCTGCGTACGTTCGTAATTGCCGCTCAGGAATTCCTGCCAGGCCGTAGTGCGCCTTGCCATCGCTGTGGCACTGATATAGGCAGGATCTGCAGCTGGCGGCTCATGGTTTAGTTTGTAGCCCAGGTCCAGCATTTGGCGGTAAAGATTGGGATACAGGCGCTCTTGTTGCGTTTGCAAGCGGTAAGTCCTGCTGATTTTCTGCGCTTCGTATATGCGGGTGTAGGCATTCAGCAACGCCTGTTTGTCAGCCTTGAGGTGATGCAGGAGGGTGAGCGCTGTCTGGTCCGCTTCCGACTCTTGCTCCGTGGTGTATTCCATGCCGAGGCGGCCCGCAATCTGAAAGGCAACAGAGGAGGAAAGCAGCGCAATACTCTCTGTAAAAGCTCCGAATGCATACAAGTCAACCGGGCTAAAGGTGCCATTCCGGATGGACTGATTGGCCACAGCGGTCTCTGTAACTGCAGCGGCTACGGTCAGCACGCCGCTCCAGAATGCGGCACGGGCTTCCCGGGAAAGGTTGCGGCGGAAGTTGTCTACGGAATGATTGAACTGAATGTGGGCAAATTCCTGGGCTAAAATGGCCAGCAGTTCCTCTTTGGTTTGCAGGGTGGCCAACAGGCCGGTCGAAATGAACAAGTCGCCATTGGCACAGGCAAAGGTGCCGGGCTCTACCGACTCATAGATCCTTATGCGCATCACCGATGGATGTCTTTCCACCGGTTGTTTGGGAAAGAGCTGTAGGCGGACCTGATTGAGGTAATCTTCAAGATAAGGGTCGTCAAACAGGGTGATGGTTTCATTAAAACTGAGGTATTCTTCCTGCAGCTCACGCCTGACTTCCTGGTCCCAACCCCTTTTGGAGAGTTGGTCCAATGCGCTGGACTGCAGAAATTGCTGATACCAAAGGCCATCAATCGACAGTTCATTAAGCTGAAAATCAAGGTGCTTGAGGTCAAATGCGGAGATCATGCGCTCCTGCCCGTTGACTACAGCTCTGATGGTGGGCGTTCCTGAGATGATGCGATAGTCACTAAGCTCAACGATCGTGCCGGCATCAAGCCTTTCAGCATTTGTATCTGAAGTCCGGAATTTTTCCTTGACAACGGCCCGGACGGTATAGTCCTGTGCAAGGAGCGCGTCATTGACTGAAAACAAGAGTAAAGCAGGAAGGAAATAGAGAAAATACTTCATGGTAAAAGGGTTTAATTGTACGAACAAAGGCGCAATATTGCTGAGGTTCAGGTAATTTTTTCTTTGCCCATCTAATTTACAAATGAAAACAGGTTCGGTGCGCTATGGCAATGTTAATTTTCGCCCGTTTCATCCGTTAAAGGGCGTTAAGGGTGCTAACAAATTGTTAAAAAAAGTCCGACCTTAGCGCAAAACGCCAAATATGACCGAATTCCAAAAATCAATACTGGAAGGCATCCCAAATGAATTGCCGGTGGCTAAGCCCTATGACCCGAATGTAAGCCACGCCCCAAAACGGGGTATCGAAGGGGTTTTGTCAGACAAGGACCGGGCGCTGGCCCTCAAAAACGCGCTGCGGTACTTCCCCGCCCATCAACATGAAGCCCTGGCTCCTGAATTTGCCGATGAACTGGAACGCTACGGCCGCATTTATATGTACCGCCTCCGACCGGACTATGAAATGTACGCAAGGCCTATTGGGGAATATCCTCATCAGTCCCGGCAGGCGGCTGCAATCATGCTCATGATTCAGAACAACCTCGACCCCAAGGTCGCCAAGCATCCGCATGAGCTGATCACCTACGGAGGCAATGGGGCGGTTTTTCAAAACTGGGCACAGTACCGGCTGGTCATGCAGTACCTGGCTCAGATGACGGACGAGCAGACCCTCGTGCTCTATTCCGGGCACCCGCTTGGGCTATTCCCTTCCCACCCCGAAGCGCCGCGCGTAGTGGTGACCAACGGCATGATGATCCCCAATTATTCCACCAAGGAAGACTGGAACAAGTACAACGCTCTGGGCGTCACTTCCTACGGGCAAATGACTGCCGGCTCCTTTATGTACATAGGCCCGCAGGGAATTGTGCACGGTACGACCATCACCCTGTTGAATGCTGGCCGCAAAATGGGGCTGGGCGATAAAAACCTTCGCGGAAAGGTATTCGTAACTTCCGGCCTGGGCGGCATGTCCGGTGCACAAACGATTGCCGCTGAAGTAACCGGAGCGGTGGGGATTGTAGCAGAAATTGATCCCGATGCCGTGCAGCAGCGCCTGACGGACGGCTACATCAAAGCAGAAAATGTTTTTACCGACCTCGATGCGCTTTTGCCCAGAATAGAAGAGGCAAGAGCGGGAAAGGAAGCCGTGGCACTGGTTTATCAGGGGAATGTGGTAGAGCTTTGGGAGCGCCTGGCTAAGGGCGAGGTGCGAGTAGAGCTGGGCTCTGATCAGACCTCCCTGCACAATATCGAAGGCATGGGCTACGCTCCTGCGGGCTATACCTTTGAAGAAGCCAAACGGCTTTTGGATAAAGACCCTGTACAGTTCATGTCGGAAGTCCGGGACACCCTGCGCCGCCACGTGAAAGCCATCAACACTATGGCAGAGCGCGGCATGTATTTTTGGGATTATGGCAATGCCTTTCTCAAGGAAGCGGGCAATTCCGGAGCGGATATCTGGCTGGATGAAACCGAGGGCCACTTCCGTTACCCATCCTACGTAGAGGATATCATGGGGCCGATGTGCTTTGACTATGGTTTTGGCCCTTTCCGGTGGGTATGCACTTCCGGCACAATGGAAGATTTGCAAAAGACCGATGAAATTGCAGCAGAAATCCTTCGGGAAATGCTGGCTGAAGCCCCGGAGGATATTCGCCCTCAGTTGCGGGACAACCTCAACTGGATTGAGGGGGCAGAGGACAACCTGCCTGTCGTAGGCTCAAAATCAAGAATTCTGTACGCCGATTCGGAAGGGCGCATCCGTATTGCCCGGGCTTTCAACAAAGCCATTGCGCGGGGCGAGCTCCGTGCGCCGGTCGTGCTGGGCAGAGACCACCACGATGTCTCCGGTACCGATTCGCCCTACCGGGAAACTGCAAATATTTACGATGGTTCCCAGTTTACTGCAGATATGGCGGTGCACAACGTGATCGGAGATGCCTTCCGCGGGGCAACCTGGATTTCCCTGCACAATGGCGGAGGCGTAGGCTGGGGCGAAGTGATGAACGGTGGTTTCGGAATGGTGCTCGATGGCACACCCGAATCTGACCGCCGCCTGGAGAGCATGCTCTTCTGGGATGTCAACAACGGCATTGCCCGCCGTTCCTGGGCCCGCAACCGGGGCGCGATGTCTACCATTCAGCGCACCATGCAGGCTTATCCGGGGCTCCGGGTGACCCTGCCCACTATTGCGGATGATAATCTGGTTGAAGAGGCGCTGGGCCTGACTGCTAAGGAAGGGTAAGTTTAAGCCGGTAGTTTTTTCAGGACCTCCAGGCAGCCCCACAGCGCACGCGGCACGTGGAAACAACCTTTCCACTTGCCGCCCTTCGCGGTATGCAGTGGCGTGCCGTCCCGCTTCAGGTAACCAAACCATTCGCCGTGTTCCGGATCAGAAAACCGGGGCCAGGCGTAGTCATACAGTTGCTCAAACCACTGCGCACATCGCTCATCGTCAGTGTGTTGCAGCCCTTTCAATGCAGCTTCCATGGCCTCAAGATGGACCCACCATAACTTTTGGTCCCATTCGAGCTGCTGAGGAGGGTAGCCTTTGCGGTCCAGGAAGTAAAACAAGCCGCCTGCTTCCTTGTCCCATCCGTAGTCCAGCATGAAAAGCGCCCGGTCGGTGGCCTGCCGGATCAGCTCCTGATCATCCCGTCGCTCGCCCAGGTCCATGATGAACCACATGGCTTCCAAAGCATGCCCCGGATTGAGGAGCCGGCCTTCGAAGGTATCGCTAAGCTGCCCATCGGGCTGTACATTTTCCAGGACCAGCCCGGACTTTTCGTCATAGAAGGTATCCATGACGGTGTGGATGCAATGGTCAATTGTCGTTTCCACCAGGTCCGGCTCGAGCAGCGGCTCCAGCTCCAGGCAAAGATTGCAGAGGATCATAGGCAGGGAGAAGCCTATGAGGGGCCGGGTGCCGGGGACCAGCTTGTTGTACTTGCCCTTGGGGTTGCCCTGCCGTTCCAGGATGCGGTTGAAGGTGGCCCGGGCGATGGTTGCGTACCGTTCCGTGCCAGTGGCTTGGAAAAGTTGCCCGAAAGCCATAGCCGCAAAGCAATCGGAGAAGATGTTGTAGGCTTGTACCAAGGGCTGCCCGTCCTGCCGAAGGGAGAAGTACCAGTTGCCGGCTTCGTCCCGGCCGTGCTTTTCCAGGAAGTTGGCGCCCAGCAGCGCGAGGTCCAGCCATTCCTGCCGTTGCTCCAGGTGGTTGTACAATTTGGAAAACGTCCAAACCTGACGGGCCTGCAGCCAGATAAACTTGTCCGTATCGTACACCTGTCCGTCCCGGAGCAGGCAGGTAAAATAGCCGCCATGTTCGTGGTCCGGGGAATGACGCTCCCAAAAGGGAATAACCCGTTCGTTCAGTTCCTGTGCAAAAACCGGGATGTATTGTCCTGCATTCAGCATGTTCAGTGTTCGTTTCGGTATTCCTGGTATCGGTTGTACAAATGGCCCGCCTGTGGATAGGCCGATTGCGGGCTCATAAAATGCGAAAACTCAAAGGTAATGGCTTTTTCCAATCCGGCGGCACGGGCGGCTTCCAGTTTGAGGCGCAGCTTTTCCCATTTGATGGGCAAAAACTTAATAGGCATGTCCCGGTCGAAGGACTCAGCATTGGTCCAGCAGCGGAGCCCGTGGCGGTCAGCGAGCTGCTTGTTGACGGCAAAGTAATCCGCCAGCTGATGGTAGTCCACATGCCCGTCCTGAAAGGCTACGATATCTACGGCTTCCCGTATGCCGGCGAAGATTTCGTCCCATTCGGCTTCATGCTCCTGCAGGCTGACGGCATCGGTTTTGGTCAGTTCGGCTTCGCTGGCCATGATGGCTTTTTGTCCGTCGATGTAGGGGGAAATCAGGGTGGGCAGCCCGCCACTTACTTTTTTGCAGTGCAGCCCCAATTGCCGGTAGAGGTCAATAATCCCAGCTGTTTTGCGGCTGACCTCCTGGCAAATGTACCAGCCTTTGAATGCCGGAGAGGAGCCATAGCGTTCCCAGACTTCATCAATGACCCGGAGGTTGAGGGCGACTTCGCGCTGGAAATCGCCTTGCGCCCACCAGTATTTGCCGGAGTCGTACAGGCCGAAGTAGAAGGCCATGCCATGCTTTTCAGAAAGGTCCAGAAACAGGCGCACCAGGTCGACCGGTGGTTCGTACGCCCCTTCTTCCTCCTGAAGGACTGCCGATGGGTAGGTCAGCCAGTTTTTATACCCGCAGCGGATGAGAATGACGGTGTCAATGCCCATGCGCTTCATATGCTGAAAATCAGTGTCCCACTCTTCAGGCCCCCAGTTTTGGTGCGGAATGTCGTGGGAAATTTCATCCAGGAAAGTTCCTGTTAGGTTCATGTGCTTTAGTCTTCAAGTTTGTCCCACCAGTACTTCTTCAGCAGCCAGGTGGTGATTAGGAAAATAAGGAACGTAATGGCCAGCTCCGCAGACTGCCGGATGAGCAGGTAGATGGGCATGACCACGAGGGACATTTGCCAAACGATACCAACGAGGACATTGAACGCATCCCGTCCAAAAGAGCGGTTGGGCTCGAAGGCAGGATCGGCTGCCAGTACCTTTTCGCGTATGGGTTTCCAGAATCCCCAGGGGTTGGTTTTTTTGTAGAAGTTCATCAGGGTTTCATCGTCCTCAGCGGGGGTGGCATAGGTGCCGATGAGGCAGCCCGCCAGGGAAAGGGCAAAGATGAATGGGAAGAGGTAGATCGGCGTGACATCCGGAAATAATGGCGGGATAAAAGTCGCCGCAACCAGCCCGCCAATCATGCCCCAGAAGTAACCGTAGCCATTGAAGCGCCACCAAATCCACTTGAGGGCATTGGCCGCAGCATAGCCGCCGTAGAGTGCGGAGGTGATCCAAAGCGTCAGCGAGTTGATGCTGCTGGCATAAAAACCGCCGATCAGGCCAATGGCAACCAGCAAAAAGGAGGCCAGGTAGCTGTAGCGGATGTAAGTTTTGCTGCTGGCATTTGGATTGATGTATTTCTTGTACAAATCATTGACGAGGTAAGCCGGCGCTGCATTGATGAAGGCGGCAAAGGTCCCCATAAAGGCGGCCAGCAGCCCGGCCAGCAGCAGCCCCTGAAAGCCTGAGGGGATGAAGCGCTCAATAGCCAGCGGAAGGACGGTCTCGAAGTCGATATCAGCGCCCATTTCCCGGAATTCCGGCGTCAGGTAGACCAGGGAGAGCACTGCAAACCCGGCAATCATAAGGTAACGGGGGAAGTATAGCGCAAGTATGGTCAGCCCGCTCATCTTTGCAGCCTCCGCAGCGGTAGGTGTGGAAAGCACCCGCTGCATGTCATAGCTGGGCACTGGCCCGGCCAGGCTGGCAAAAATGCCCTTGAAGATCATCGCGATCAGCAGCAGCCCGATGGCACCAAAACCATCGTCCTCTATGCGTTTGTTCACACTGTCCAGATATCCGGTCCAGTCCAGGTCCATTTCCCAGCTGAAGAACAACTCTGTCCAGCCGGGCGGTACGGCTTCCATCACCTGTTCCCCGCTAACGTTGTTGTAGGCAATAATGCCGACCACAAAACAGGAAATGGTCATGATGACGAACTGCAGCACCTCCGTCCCGACCACGCTGTACATCCCGCCCTTGATGGTATAAAGGGTGGTGACGGCGATGATGATGAGTGCGTACGACTGCTCTGAAGTCAGCTGAATCAACCCCTGATCCACGGACAAATCCCACGGGAAAAAGATGACGGCAAACTTGCCAATGCCTTCAAAGAAATAGGCGATGAACCCAAATACGCTAATGACCGCAAAGACCGTCACGATGATGTGCGATAAGCGCCCGCCGGTCTTATCCCCAAACCGGAAAGTGATCCACTGCGCACCGGTAAGCACGCCCGATCGCCTGAGCCAGATGGCCAGAAATACCATGACAAACACCTGATTCCAGACCGGCCAGAGCCAGGGGATCCAGGCACTCTTCAGCCCGTATACAAACAGGATGGTAACCGTCCACATCGTGCCCGAAATATCGAACATACCGGAGGCATTGGAAAGCCCCAGAAGGTACCAGGGTATTTTATTGCCGCCCAGAAAATAGGCTTGCATGTCTTTAGAGGCCCGCTTGGAAACCCAGAAACCGAACAGTACGGTCAGGACGATATAGCCGAGGATGATCCCGGTATCCAGTAAGGTTAAGTTCATTGCAACAGGTGTTTAAAGTCAGTTTCGGCTCCGGTCGTACGCAGCTGTATTTGCCCGCGCCAGAGCTTCCGATTGGCTTGAGCCAGATCAGTTTAGGTTCGTTTTGTTTTTGCTGTAGGCCAGGGAAGGTTGATTGTTACGGAAGAACAAGAGGGTTTGCCCTTCATTCACCGCAACAGCGCCCCGCACATCACCGATCAGGCTGAGCCCGGATTGATGCTGAGGGATGTACTCAAACTGCCCGTTGCCCCGGTTGAGGAACAATTGTCCGTAATTGGCATCCCAGGGGCCCATCGTAGGCCGGGTTTCGCTCATATTACCGGCCAGGAGCAGGTCCTGCAGGCCATCATTGTTGGCATCAAGCGGCAGGATGGCAAACACCGGCGACATTTGTGCGGCAACGGGGAGTTCCCGGACGGCCCAGTTGCCATCGCCCAGATTTTCCAGCCAAACGGTTTTCCCTTGCTTCGCTTTGAGTTGGCGGGCACTTTCCAGTTGCTCCGGTGACAATACATCTTCAATCTTTGCATTGGAGTAGCTGGCGTAGTCCCTGAATTTCTTGCGCATGGCAGCCAGTTGTCCGAATAGGTTGTCCCGGCTCACAAAAGGGTAGGGCGCACCCTGTATGTAATGCGTGACGAGGGGGTCCACTGCGCCGTTCTCATCAAAGTCGCCGTAGTAAAGGGTAGCGGGCTCCTCCGCAGACACCTTGAGGTTGGTATTTTGGCCAAGGTTGCCGGCAATAAGATCAGTATCTCCGTCACCGTCCAGGTCGGCTTTGGCCATCGACCACCACCAGCCATCGGTATGCTCGCCAAAGAAGTGGTTTGCCCGTTGGAGTTGCCCGTTTTGATTGAGGAACACGGTAAGCGGCATCCACTCGCCGGCCAGCACCAGGTCGGGCTTGCCATCACCATTGAGGTCTTCCCAAAGGGCTGAGGTGACCATGCCGGGCTGCTCCAAACCGGAGGCTTTTTCAGCAGTGACGTCTGTAAATTCACCATTACCGTTGTTTTCCAACAGGTAGCTGCGGGCCGCCAGGGGATATTGCCCGGGAATGAGCCGCCCTCCTGCAAAAATATCCTGGTCTCCGTCTCCGTCGAAATCGGCAACCGCAACCGTGCCGCTACTGCTGCGCATGAGTGGCAGCGCGCGGGTGGCTTTTTCAAACTGCCCGGAACCGTCATTAAGGTACAAGCGGTCCTGCAAGGCCAGGTCTTCCGGGAGGTAGTGGTAGCCTCCGCTGCTGACATACAGGTCCATGTCCCCATCCCCGTCGGCATCAAAGGCAGCAGCGGCAACATCTTCCATGATCAGGTCATTGGTCAGGGCAGGCTGAAGGGAGGGGGCCCAGGAGCCATTCGCTTGTTGCAGGAAGATTTGCCCGGCTTGCATTTTGGCGCCCCCGGCAAAGCAATCGGTCCGGCCGTCTCCGTTGAAATCGGCGGTAGCTACCGCCGGGCCCATGTAGGACAGGGCATAGGGCAGGAGGGACTGTTGTTTGAAGTCCACGCCCTGATTTTCCTGATGGGCAAAAGGGACGCTGTTTTTTGCCGGGCTGAACAGCGCTTGTGGTGCCGGAGCAGGATTTAGAGGTTTCGCATCGGCCCTGTTGACCGTTAGGGTTTGGTCTACCGGGATGTTGCGGAGCACCGTCATCGTGCCATCGGGCCATTGCACGGTGAGCTTGTCAATCGTTTTCACTTCCCCCAGCCCGAAGTGGAGCGGGACGTGCATAGCAGACTGAAATCCGCGGGAAGGCATAAATTCCTGCATGAGGGTCTGCCCGTTGATTTCCAAAGTTACTTTAGCGCCCACTGCATGCCGGTTGCTGCCTTTGCCGTTCAGGCTGACTTTAAGGTAGTGGCCGTCAGCAACCTGATTTTCGTAGATACGAGCCGGGGCGTTTACGTTGTTGAGCACCAGGTCCAGGTCGCCGTCGAGGTCCAGGTCAGCGTGGACCGCGCCATTCGTGAGGACCAGCTCATCAAAACCCCAGTCGGTTGATTTTTTGGTGAAGGTCAGGTCACCGTTGTTCCGGAAAATATAGTTGGGGGTTTTGGTGGACTCCATTTTGGCGATGATATCCAGCAGGGCATCTGATTGTTCGCCCCGCTGTTCCTTGATGCGCTGATCGGCATAGTAGGAGACGAAATCCCGGTTGGTATAGTCGCGCAGGTAGCCATTGGAGACAAAGAGGTCTTTCCAGCCATCGTTGTCAAAGTCGGCAAGGAGGGGCGCCCAGCTCCAGTCGGTATTAGACACACCGGCCAACTGCCCGATTTCGCTGAAGGTGCCGTCCCCGTTGTTGAGTTGCAGCATATTGCGCATGATCTGATGGTAGAAACCGTTGCGCAGCATAGACTGATACTTCTCATAGGTGTCCGGCCCGTAGAGCAGCTTTTGCCGGCGGTTATCCTCGGGTAACATATCCAGGCTGAGAATGTCCGGCAGGGCGTCATTATTGAAATCCGCTATGTCGGAACCCATGGAAAAATGAGAAATGTGCCCGATTTGCTGTTGCAGCTCGTCTTTGAAAGTGCCATCTTTTTGGTTGATGTACAGGTAATCCTCTTCGATGTAATCATTGGACACGTAGAGGTCTGTCCATCCATCCCCGTTGATATCGGAGGCGGCAATGCCCAGCCCGAAACCCAGTGGCGTGCTTTTGATGCCTGCGTCAGCCGTCACTTCCGTGAATTGGCCGTCATCGTTGCGCAGCAGCTTATCCCCGGCGAACGGATCGGACAGCCCTTTGACGTAGGTAGCATCAAAGCTTTGAAAATCTTCAATAGAGTGGTTGAGGAGATAGCAGTCGAGGTCGCCGTCCCGGTCGTAATCGAAGAAAAGCGCCTGTGTGGAATAAGTGGGCAGGTCGAGCCCGTACTTTGCGGCTTCCTCCTTAAATACAGGGACGCCTTCGCCGTTGTTGCCCTGATTGATGTAAAGCTCATTGCGGCGCAAGTCCGGAGCTTTGTCGCCAGAGTAGCACAGGTAGATGTCTAACCGCCCGTCGTTGTTGATGTCTACGAGGGTCGTGCCGGTATTCCAGCCGTCTTTTCGTCCGGCAACACCGGCAGTTTCGGTGACGGCCTTGAAGCGGAGCCCGCCCTGATTCAGGTAGAGGGCATTCGGCACCATATTTCCGGTGAAATAGAGGTCCGGCAGGCTGTCCTGATTGAGGTCGCCAACGGCAATCCCGCCACCGTTGTAAAAATATTCGTAGGAAAGTACGTTGAGGTCTTCAGTCTCCGTCAGCGTATTCGTAAAGTCGATGCCGGTTTTCTGCCCGTCATGAGGCACAAAGGCCCCTTGTTGCCGGGCAATATCCTGGCTATCAGTGTTCTGGCAGCCCGCAAAAAGCAGGCTCATGGCGATCAAAAGGCAAAAATACTGTTTCATGGAACGAAAAATAAGTAAATCAGCCAGAAGCACCTAGCAATTGCCTGTAAAGTTGTGTGCGCACACAGTGTTCGGTAAACATTGCAGCTTGCCGCGTGGCCGGGTTGAAATCAACCTTTGGCTTCCTTTTTGTGCTCTTCGATTTTATCGGCAATTTTCAGGGCCCACACCATCTGTTTGGCGGAGGGGTGGTTATTATACAGCGCTTTTTTACGGGCCTGCATCAGGATGCCGCGTTCATCATAGGAGAGCAATCGTTTATTGCCTTCCTGCAGGGTGTAGTCAATCATTTCCTGCCATTCGTCCGCGTCGTACATTTCGAAGTCGGATTTGAGCACATCAAGATCGGTGGGGTCGGAGAGGTCGTAATTTCTGGACATGGTGATTTCCAAGTTTGTGGGTTATTGATTATTGGGCGCAGGCTGACTGCCTGCTTTGGTATTCAGGTTCCGGATGATCTCTTCTTCATCTTTGCCTAAGTTTTCAAGCAAAACCTGGGCGGAGGAAGCGAAGTCATCATCGGGGTGCTGATCTATGAACATCTGGTAGAGCTGCCCGGCCTCGTCGAAGCGTTTCAAATCATTGTCGAGGATGAAAGCCTGCATGAAAAGTGCCTGTGGCGCTTTCTCAAATTTCGGGTATCGGGCATACAGTTTCCCGTACAGCTCCAGCGCCTTTTCATAATTGCGGGCTGAGCGGGCGATTTCCCCGGCCCGGTAAAGCAGGGTCGGCGTCAGCGCATCATCGGGGAGCAGAATACTGTACAGTTCGGATTGCTGAATGTAAAGGTCTGCCTTACGGAAATCCAGCCGGGCCAGGGAGTCGTTGTAGATGGACAAGCGCAGGGCTTCCAGCTCATCCTCCAGTCCCACCATGGTGTTGCCGAGTTGTTCGGCGGCAGTTTTGGCGGATTCGCTTTCCGGGAACCTCAGGGTTAGGGCCTGTAGGGTCAGTTGGCCCGCTTTAGGCTGCTGAAGGGCGGAGTTGTAAAGGTCTCCCAGCAGGAGCATCGCCTGCGGGGCAACATCTGCCTCATTGTGTTGCTCCAGCAGCTGCCGGAGCCGTTCTGCTGCTGCCGGAAAATTGCTAAGCCGGTACTGCAATCCCGCCTCCCGGTAAAGGTAGCGGGGCGTGAAAGTGGGGTCCTCGGGGTAAGCCGATATGTAGTCCTCGTAGGATTCGATCAGGATTTTGGCTGTAGCTGCGTCTGTTTCGCCCTCGGCTTCAGCTTCCAGTTCGGCTATGGCCGCCTGTCTTTTTTGTTGCTCGCTGGTGCAGCCCACAAAGATTAGGCACAGCAGGGCAAATAGGGGTAGTGTCAGGTTGTATTTCATACAGGTCTGGTGTTATTGGCCACTCAAAACTACAAAATCTTAGAGGGATTCCGGTGGCTAAACAAACGGCTGTTTTTCCTGTTTCTCCACCGAAAATGAATCCAACTTTATGGCAAAGGTAAGTATCTTTTGGTTCCGCAGGGACCTTCGTCTGCATGATAATGCGGGACTTTATCACGCGCTGAAAGGGGAGCACCCGGTATTGCCCCTGTTTATCTTCGACCGGGAAATTCTGGACGATTTGGAAGCTCCCCGGGATGCGCGGGTGGAATTTTTGCATGACACCCTTGCCGGCATGAAGGAGTCCCTCGAAAAGGAGGGGCGCTCTATGCTGGTGCGCTATGGTTTCCCGAAGGAAGTCTGGCCGGCTTTGCTGAAGGAGTTCGATGTGGCCGCCGTCTACACCAACCGGGACTACGAGCCTTATGCCAAAGAGCGGGATCAGATGGTCCGGGAAATGCTGGATGAGTCGGGTATCCCCTTTTATGATTTCAAGGACCACGTCATTTTTGAGGCCGAAGAAGTCCAGAAAAAGACCGGCGGCACCTATACCGTTTTCACGCCTTACAGCCGCACCTGGAAGGAAGTACTGAGCAGCCGCATGGATACGTTCACCAATCCGGACGGTGAGCAGCAGGACATTTCTTACTACCTGAAGCCCTATCCGGTAGAGGAGTACGCAGACCATTTCCTGAAAACGGAACCTCTGCCTATGCCTACCCTTGAAGAGATGGGCTTTGAGCGTACCGACATTGAAATCCCCTCCAAAAACGTTAGCCGCGGGCTGATCCGGAAGTACGATGAGACGCGGGATATCCCGGCTATCAATGGCACTTCCCGGTTGGGGATCCACTTCCGTTTTGGCACCATTAGCATACGGGAGAAAGCCTGGCGGGCGAAGCAGCTCAACGAGACCTTCCTCAATGAACTGATTTGGCGTGACTTCTACGCGCAAATTCTGGATGAGCATCCGCACGTGGCGGAGCGATCCTTCCGGCCGAAGTACGACTACGTGCCCTGGCGCAATGACGAAGCGGACTTCAAAAAGTGGTGCGAAGGGAAAACCGGCTATCCGATCGTGGACGCCGGCATGCGCGAGCTCAATACGACAGGCTACATGCACAACCGGGTACGGATGATCACCGCCAGCTTTTTGACCAAGCACCTGCTGATTGACTGGCGCTGGGGAGAAGCCTATTTTGCCAAAAAGCTACTCGATTTTGACCTGTCCAGCAACAACGGCGGCTGGCAATGGGCGGCAGGCAGCGGTACGGATGCGGCCCCCTACTTCCGGGTTTTCAATCCCTATTCTCAGCAGAAAAAATTTGACAAGGACTTCAAGTACATTAAAAGGTGGGTGCCCGAGTATGGCACCGACCGCTACCCGGACCCTATGGTCGACCATAAGATGGCTCGGGAACGTTGTTTGGAGGCTTATAAATCAGGATTAGAAAAAGCAGATAGCTGATTTTTGGGAAACTCCAGCAGGCATTGCGCAGGTGCTGCGTCACGCGAGCGTCACCCTGCCAATCTCCCTCCGGCAGCCCGGGAACAGCTGCCGTAAGAAAGCGTCTTTCTTGAGGTAGATTTGCATGGGTTTCCTTTTGACGGGGGTTAAGGTGGGGCGTTTTGGAATGAAGAAGAAGAAAGTCGACTCAAGCCAATCGTTATTGCTCAACATGGATTATACCCGAAATAGATGGATAGCCATTTTCGACCTCTTGAAAAACCAATACCAGTGACGATTCTTCATGAGGGTACTGAACAAAAATACCCTCCGGAAATAATTCACTTAGCCTTTCAATGTTTATCCCTGTTGATTCTCCTAAGTTAGGATTATTGAATTTAGGTGAGGTCAGGATATACTCCTGGTCATATATAAAGTTGTCATAATAGGACTCCATCCTTAAGGTTAAAGGACTTCCATCTGGTGTTTCTCCCCAATTTTTGGTTTCCTCCGAGTTCCAAATTTGCCTGATCTCATCGGGCATTAGTTTCACACCATCGCTTGACAACCCATAGGGCAAAAAATGAACGCCATGTTGTGGATGAAAATATTTCTCAGTCAGTCTATCAAAGTTTTTTCTTTCAAGATAGGTCATCGCATATTCTGGCCTTTTTCTTAATTTGTCTTGAGCACCCTCTGGACTTAGGATTATTCCTGGTGCATTATCTTGGTCACTTGGAGGCTGTGATGCCGTATCCTTTCCTGGATTCGGCTTTGTGATCGGAGTTGACGGTTCCACGGGAGTCTTCTGAGCAGCTGTAGACTGTTTTTCGCCAAAACGATCAAACGTGCTAAGCGGGAAAAAAAAGGTTGAGATTTGAAGAATCAAAATAAGCACCACCCCAACAGACAGTAAACTTAGCCAAATTCGCTGGAACCTTTTCTGAACATCCAACTCTTTGACTATCAACTCAATTTGTTTATTCGAACTATCCTGCTTCTGATTCAGGGTATGAAGCTCCCTTTTTTGAACGGAGGATATGCCATCCACTTTTACATTTGTTTCATCAATGGATTTCTTAACTACCCTGATCTGACTTTCAGTTTGTGTGTAATTGGTTCTTAGCTTACTTTCCAGGGTTGCAAGACTTGTGGAAATACTCGAAACAGATTGCTCGAATGGAGTGAATTTCTCTTTCAGGATTTCTAAATCTGCCCTTTGAGCTTCTGATAAACTTGATATTGAGTCATCAATTTTTGAGGAAAGAGAGGTCTTTATATTTTCTATTTCTGTCCTTTGGTTTTCTGATAGACCTGATATCGCTTCCTCAATCTTGGTAGAGAGAGTTGTCTGTACGGTTTCTATTTTATTTTTCAGGCTAACAAAGTCTAAACCATTGATCTGATCAAACAGCTCTTTATTTTGCTTATTTAGGCCAGTCAGCTGCTGAAGGAGCTTCGTTAACTTAGGGACTAGTTCTTCATCAAATTGTTTTTTCACATGGGCAATATGTCGATCCGAGCTATTTATCAGCTTTGAAGACAAACTCTGTATACGTTCAGTCTCTTTCCCTGCCTTTTTGATAAGAGATTGTGCGCTTTCAATTTCACCTAGGTCTGCGTCAATTCGATTGATTAAGTCTCTAATTTTTTGATCAGCCATGATTAGATAAAATTTGTTGTTTAAGTTGGTTTACTTTTTCACCAAGTATGGTCAATAATAGCTTGCTTAATGCTTCTTCAAGAAGATCTTTCAAATCTATTCGGTTGGTAAATTCAAGCGTTAACCTCTTGAAGTGCTCAACCTTCTCGGTAAGAGCCTGGTTATTCATTTTTTCCTTATTCTGGAATGACAAAACCCCCTGGCTAATACTATCTATTGCTTCAGGAATTAGGTCTTTTTGTTGATTTATTGCCGCAACGATTAGCAAAGAAAATCCTTTCAGTACTTGCAGGCTAGAGTTGTCGGGGTTCGCCCTAAGTAGACGGAGTGTAGCGCCCCTTAAGTGTTTAACATTATCAGCATCAGAACCAGTCGGGTCTATCCGGACAGCATTCATATATTTCCAAACAGTCTCCCAAGAACTCTTTTTCGCTTCTTCAGTATCTTCTACTAAAGAATAGGGGTTTCCATCTATTTCATAGCCAGAGCGGGCATATTTTGAGTTGAAGTACAAAAAAATGAACTCCTTTAGAAGCCTGTTTTTTTCGTGAATGCTTATACCGCTCAATAACCCTTGCTTACAAAGACTTTCCATATCCTCTATACCCAGCCGTCGTTTCTGCCCAACCTGCTCGTAAATAAATTGAACCATATGCCGTAGATAACGACGGAAAAGCGTAGGCTCATCTTCACCTTCTGCTTCTTCAAGCAATTGCGCAGCCCTTTGATCAGAATAATATCGCTCTAAGAATTGATTATATGCTTTCCTGTAAAAAGCTTTGCTTTGTTTTTTTAGAATGAGCGTATACGTTTTCTGATTATAATCAACTGTATAGTCATCAATCAAACCTATACAAAGCATCCGGAATATGGCTTTGTCCGTATCAGCTTTAGTTCTTTTTGTTCTCCACCAGGACAGGACTTCCTCTGTTATGCTTTGCTCGATTTCCTGATCTCTCAGCAACCAATTGACTTTCCGAATGACTTCATCCTCACTATTTGGCATTCTATTCAGAAAACCTCTTTCTATATCCTCAATACTAAGTGCAATATCAAACATTGAGAGCGCTTCGATTAATTGACGTGCAAAGAGTTGCGTGTCTACATCGTAGGCATTGAAAAATGGCACGGTCACCTTTTGAGTAGCTCCGGCATCAAGCTCCTCCCAAAGCTTCTCAATGCCAGGGGTTGAATAATGATCTTGCCCTCGATTTAGCCATTCCTTTAATTCTTCAATGGACTCTAACCCACTTTCCTGTTTCTCAGTATTTACGTATTCCTCAAGTGTACGCATTACCTCTTCTGCGCCTTCAATAGGGTTTATATGTAGGAATCCATTGTGCAAATTCAGAAATCCATAATCCTCGTTTACATATATTCTGGAAATATGATCTCCCTCCCAAATATTAAGTTTAACCCTATGCCCGGTAGCTTTCGCTATCTTATCTTCCAGCATGTGTAGAGTAGTGGAAGGAGGAAATATAATTTCGGTCAGAAGCTCTTCGATTATGACGAGCTCTTTTTCGACTCCCTTGAACGAATTGTTATGGAAAAATAGCTGAATGTCTTTATCTACATCTGAAGCCTCACTAAACAATAGGAAGTTAATAGCCATACGCCCATCTCTTCCTGCTCTGCCTGACTCCTGAACAAAACTTTCAATAGAGGATGGATAATTGATATGGACTGTAAATCGAATATTAGGCTTGTCGATGCCCATCCCAAAGGCTTTGGTGGAAACCATCAGGTTCAATTTATTCTCCCGAAAAAGTCGCTGATTTTCAAAAGAGTCTTTGTCTATCTGCCTAGAAACGGTATCGTTTTCGTCGGATGAGCCGATAAAGGTCCCAACTGAAATGGGAAGACCCGATAGCTCCTGCTCTATTTTTTCTGCTATTGCGGACGAACCTGGTGGGTTTTTATATTTGTCCGTTACTCCAAATAAACCGCCTCGATGTGGACAAAAAATAATTCCAGAACGGGAGTTATCTTCCTCAAAAAAGCTATTGACGTGAGGAAACTTTACCTTTTCAAAAGTCGCATTTATGAAATCCTCTTCTTTCGTTGTTGCCTGTTCATGATCGCTTATGTAGTTCCGGTATATTTCTCGCGCATTAACTCTTTGTTCTTCTTCCACATTTAAAGTATTAAACCCATCATCCCCCATGCGCTTTAGAAGGATAATAAGCTTTCTTTGCTTTGCTTTGCCTACTTCTTGCCTGATCTCCCATTGTGAAAAGGCCTGTTCGAGATCTGGCTTTACAGGAATGATGATGTAATGTAGCTCTGGTCTGACAGTGTTTTCGAACCTTACAATGGCGTTGACATCTAAATTCTCCCCGGGAGGCGCTAGCTCTCGTTCCACATCGGCAAGTACATCAAAAGAAGCAGTTGCCGTTAAGCCAAATAAAGTGATAGGCCTTTCTGAAAAGGTTTGGCAATAACGGATAGCATTATGACCAAGGGCAAGATAAGAGGTCCGAAAATCATGCCCCCACTCTGAAACACAATGGACCTCATCAATTACACAGTAGCTAAAAAACACCTTATTCCTCTTCATTTCAGATAATGCATCACGAAATGTCTGGATCTGCAAACGTTCCGGTGATACAAAGCAAAAGAGTACCTGACCTTTCTTTAGTGCACTTGTGTTTGTTCTTCTTTGTTTTGAAGACAAAGTAGAGTTTATAAAATTACAGGCATCGATACCTTCTGATATCAAGCTGTCGTATTGGTCCTGCATTAAAGACCTGATGGGGTCTATAACCATACTTACTCCTGGCTGCAGCAACGCTGCCATTTGATACGTCAGTGATTTACCCCCTCCTGTCGGTAAAAGCCCGATAACTGTTTTATGCTGCAATGCCCTCGAAAGAATAGGGAGCTGCCCTGTCCGGAATGAATCCTTCCTGAAGATGTTTTGAAGGAAATAAGTTAAACCTGTTTTCGCTTCCGGAATCTCATTGTAGACCTCATTTGGAAGGATTTCAACTAATGGTTTATAATTTATTTGTTCGCCTGTTCGGAAATACCTTTCTGATTCATCTTTGGAGTAGTGAGCAGACCGGATCACTACCGTTTTTTCGCCCTTATGTAAACGTGCACTATTGTCCTCAGCATAAATACCACTCCTACGCCATATAGAATGATCAATAACTAAATCATACTCATCCGGGCTGGTAAATTCTGATATTAACCGTGGAGCGTCATTTTGATCATGTAATTCCGCATTTTTAAACGCTTCGGTCGTAAAAACTTCAACTTCAAGATTCGGAATGAAATGGTCGCCATCAATCAATGTACTTAATATCTGCCATTGCCTTCTGAAATCTTCAACAGCCAAGCGGCCGCAAGGAACATCCCTTTCAATGATTGCAAGCCTGACTTTCTCTTTCTCGGGGAATTGCCCCAGTAGTAAAAGCTCTACCAACACTTTTTGAATCCTGGCAATACCTATTGGACTCAAAACCAGTTGCCACCATTTTACCCGGTTCGTATCGAAGGACTTATTGTCGTACTCCTTTTTAAGGTTCTGTACAAACGGGGAGCTATCCAGCGTTTGTTCCAGTGATGAGACCCCGGCTGAAAGGTTGTCACTTTTTATTCGATGATATTTCCATTTTGCTTGAGCTTGAGCGTAGTCTCTAAGGTTATCGATGGCCAGTTCCGCAATCGTGTGATAATTTTCACCATCTATTTCTACCACTAATCCATCTCGGAAATGGACTATTCGATTTTGAGTGCCTTGTGCTATCGTTTTTTCCTTCCAATAAGGAGATTCTAAACTGAAGTCCACGCTTTGGTTATTGAAATATTTAACCATGTGCTTTGGCACGATTGAGGAAGGGTTTCTTTGAAGTTCGAATATCTGGTTTAAAAACTTATAGGCTGATGGTAAGTAGTTGAAAGAAAAATTCTTCTCAAAATCACTCCCCAGTTTATCCGTTTGATAGTCTTGCGGCGTAATTGAGATGCGGGGGTCTATCGTGTGCAGAGCTCCCAAAATAAGCTCAGCATCAAAGCTATGGTCGTGGAAAAAGAACAAGTGGCTCCCTGCGCTGACTTCATGCCGGGTAAGCTCTAGCTTCTCTGCAAATTTCTTTTCGATTTCAATACTTGGCCTGGTAGGTAAGCCCCGGCAGATGATATTGTGTAGTACACCAAATAATGGATTTGAATGTTCACCTTTTATTTCCCGAATTGGCAAATGAGTATGTACATCAAAAACGCAAAGCGCATCTAATAATCCCTGTAGCTGATTATCATTTTTATCCTGAAAGTATTTTCTCAACGGGTCGAGGCAAAAACCGGCCCTATACTGTTGACTATTCATCTCTAAGGTTCGTTTGAAAGATCAGAGATTTTGACTACTGAAAAACAAATAAAATGGTCAGCCCTGAAATCCATATTTACACTCTTTTATCCCACCCCCAAATCCTCCAAAAACTCCGACCCTTCCCCCACGCAGCTCATCAGCAGATAATCCCGGGCGCGGGTGCAGGCCACGTAGAGGAGGTGGCGCTCCGTTTCATAGACTTCTTCAATGCTCATTATAGGTGTCCATATCTCCTGTCAGCCATGCTTCGATCGTTTCTTGATTCCAGGCCCGCTCTTCCCATAGCCGGTCCATCTCATCGCTCGCTTGTAGGGCAAAGTAATTAGCCAATAAACGTTGTATGTCTTTGAGCTGCTCCTCGCTCAATTCCATGCTGTAAAGCTTGAGCAGCTCGAGTTGCAGATTGGTTAGTGGCTTGTTCAGTATCATTGCTTTCTGTTATCTTATTCCTTCGAAATAAAGTTTAAACAATTGCCTCTTCAGTTTCCATATCGCGTAGTACGCTACTTTAACTTCTGTATACCTGATCATTATGCCATGTTAAATACTCTTTTCCTGGTTGCTGCCTTTGTTGGTCAGGTAAGATGATCAGCGGTTGACCATGGAAACGATAATATTCTTTCCCGTTCTCGTATTCCTCGCGAATACGCGGGCTTACTTCTACCACTTTCTCTGGTGTAACGGTTAAATAGCCGGCATCAAATAAAGTATGTATGTCAGAGCGCAGTAGCAGGCCATTTGATAATTTATGTGGACCTGACTGAGCGTATGGCTTAATATGCGCTGCCTGTAGTACCGGAAGCGTCTTTTCACCAGATATAGCGCATTTTCGCTGATATGCTTCCGTAATAATTGAACGAAAGGCTCCTTGCCCTATCCTTACTTTGGACAATATGCTACGGTATTCACCCGCAGGCTCTTCCACCAAAGGTGCTTTCTGCTCGACTGCCCTTTCCATCCATCGGTACTGATCAAGCCGCTGAAGTACTTTTTGCCATAAGGTACTACCTTCTATAGTTGAGGTTTCATAGGATTTTCCCTGTACGATGCTCTTTGACCAACTTTGTGGTACATCAAGCCAATCTTTTTCTTCAAAAAATACAGGATCCGTCAGCAAGATGCAGCCAATAGGTGGGTTGGGGTGTTGGTCTTTCCTGTAGCTCAGTATTTTCTGCTTTAGCTTTTCCACAGAGTCTACTCCGTTCTTATGGCCAAAAAAACTCCAGGCAACAGAGAGCGGGAGTATAGAGTGAGAAACCATCCAACCGATACCTCCTATTGCATTATGAGGAGCCTTTAGCTTAAATAAAAAGGGAGCTCCCTGACCTATTACTTTAAAGTTGTGCCGACCTCCGGGCTGCCAGAAATTCACTTCGTCCGCCTTTTGGTCTCGGAGGAAGGTAAACCAATTGTAATCTGTGACTCCAAGGTAGTATTTCATTTTTGAATTCAGACTTGAACATATTGTGTTTTCAAAGAGGAAAGGAGGGCTTCGAAATTAAACCTAGCAGATGGGTTTCTCTAGAATCCACTTCCCGGCCATTCCTCCCTCCGCCAATGTTTCAGCAGCCGTTCCGTGACCGGCGTGACATTCCACTTGGAGGGGTTGGGTTCCATGCGCCAGCGGTCTACAAGGTTACGCACCGCCATGATCGTCTCATTGACCTTATACTTCTGCCGGTCGTCAGAATATTCGCCGCTGTACTCCAGGTCGAGCGAAGCCTGTGCCGTTTTCTGCCGTTGCTTGCGGGACTTCGGTATAGGCGTGATCGACTCAGAGAGCCTGCGCTTGCCAATTGCCTGCCCGGTAGGGTGCCCGGTGACGGCATCGAGCTCCCAGTGCTGCTCCGGCCGCTCGTAGGGCGAGTTGAGGATAGGGTTTTCGAAGAAGTTGGTTGCTGTCATTGTCGCTTTGGTGGTGTTTGGTTAGAGTGAACGGGTTTGTAGCCTGGCACACAGTGCTAAATTTAGAAAACAATTTCGGGTTCTCCTCCCAATTCCTTCACTTGTTTTTTTAGCGCTGTTACTTCTTTACGGAGTTGCTCGTTTTCTGTTTTAAAGTTGTAGTGGCTCCAATCGTAGTACTTTGCCTGTTCATTGAGCTTTTTCAGTATATCGATTACAGTGGAGTGCTGAGCGCCAGCTTCTGTTACCTAAACTATACTTGATTGCAATTTTTAGGTAGAACTTGGCTTAGGGTCATTTAGCACAAATCGCTAACTTCGTTTTTTACTCCATTCCTTATTTACGCCTATGCCGCTTTATTTTGCATTGCACCTGTTCTTGTCAATCCAAATTTTGATTCATCCAGTAGTGGGAGAATCCATTCCTTCTATTCAGGAAAAAGGCCCTCCAAATATCGTCCTCCTCTTCTGCGATGACCTCGGCTACGGGGACCTCCATGCCTATGGGCATCCCACCATTGCGACGCCCCACCTGGACCGAATGGCTCAGGAAGGCATGTTATTTACGCAGTTTTACAGTGCCTCTCCGGCCTGTACCGCCAGCCGTTATGCTTTGCTGACCGGGCGCTATCCGGTGCGCTCCGGATTTGACTGGGTGCTGTACCCAAAGTCGGAGCGCGGGTTGCACAGTGAAGAGTATACCCTCGCTGAAGGGCTTAAAGCAGCGGGCTACCGCACCGGTTGCTTCGGCAAATGGCACCTGGGTTCCACACAGCCGGGCTTCCTTCCTTTGCAAAATGGGTTCGACACCTACGTAGGCCTGCCGTACAGCAATGATATGATTCCGCCCAAATGGCCGGATATCGCCCTGCTTTCCGGCAATGATACATTGGGCATGAACCCCGATCAGTCCCTGCTTACCGGATTGTACACGCAGGCCGCTATTGACTTCATGGAGCAAGATGATCCGTCTCCCTTCTTTGTCTATCTCCCTTTTGCCATGCCGCACGTCCCGCTTTACCCCGGAAAGGCTTTTGAAGGGCAGTCCCGCGCAGGGGCCTACGGCGATGTAGTGGAAGAAATTGACGATGCGGTAGGGCGTATCCGTGCGGCTCTGGAAGCGGCAGGGCTGGCAGAAAACACCCTTATCCTTTTCACCAGTGACAACGGCCCGTGGATTATCAAAGGCGCGGATGGCGGGTCAGCGGGGCATCTTCGGGATGGCAAGGGGAGCACCTGGGAAGGGGGGATGCGTGTGCCGGGCATCGCCTGCTGGCCAGGGACTATTGCGGCTGGCCAGGTAGCGCGTACCCCTGCCAATACCATGGACTGGTACACGACCCTGCTTGCGCTGGCCGGGCAGGCTCTTCCGGAAGACCGCGTTGTGGATGGGAATGATCTGCAGCCCCTGTTGCGCGGAGAAACGCTTTCGGAGCGTCCTTTTTTCTACTACGGCCCCGGCAATCAGTTGCAGGCCGTGCGTAAAGGCCCGTGGAAACTGCACCGCATCACCTCCAGTCAGACCGGGCTGGATTATTTTGATGGAAAATTGCCACTGCTGTTCAACCTGGACGAAGACCCCGGCGAGCGCTTCGACCGGTCTGAGCAGTTCCCGGAAATCGTGGGGGAACTGCAGCGCCTGATGGAGGAGCAGTTGAAAGCTACGGAAGCGGCGGGGACATTTTGGGATTAATTTCTGTATCAGGGTATTTTTTTAGCTAAGTTGCGTGATCAGATTTTGAGCTGAGCAATCATTGCTCCGAGAATTATCCCGCACCGATTCGTGGTTACAGGTAGTATTAGAACCCCTCATGAAGTAGACTTGATGCTTCTGGTATCATTGCAGGGCCAAAATGGCTCTTTCCTGAAAATCGGCTGACCATACTCCCGGCTTTCCCATAATAACGTCAAACCGGTAGTTCACAACGGCCACCTGGCGTTTAACACAAAGGAGTTGCATTGAAGAAAAGCAGCATAATACTGGCTTTGTTTTGTGTATTGCTTCCGCAGGCAAGACTGGAAGCTCAGTATGCTTTTCGGCACCTCAATAAAATGGACGGGCTTTCTCAAAACTCTGTTTTCAGTATCGCTCAGGACAAGGAAGGCTTCATGTGGTTTGGTACCCGCGATGGATTGAACCGGTACGATGGTTACAGAATGGTGGTATACCGCCAAAGAGAAAATGATGCTACGGCTATAGCTGGTAATGACATTCGTTGTTTGTACTTCGATGATCAAAAGGGGCAACTCTGGGTAGGAACTTCCACTGGTTTAAGCCTTTACCGGTCCTCTCAGGACAATTTTATCAATTTTTTGCCCGGAGAAAAACCGGGAGCCCTGCTGGGAGGCTCTATCCGAACCATTTTACGCGACCGGCAGGGGCGTTTATGGGTCGGCACCAACCGAGGGCTCCATGTATATGATGATGAAAGGATGGCGTTCCGTGTGATCCGGGGAGAACGGGGGCTGCCCGGTGAAATTTCTTCCAACAATATCAAAACCCTGTATGAGGACCTGAATGGACAGTTGTGGGTTGGTACAGAGGATGGGCTTAACCGCCTGGTAGGCCGGGAAGGGGAGGATTATATCTTTGAACAGGCATTGCAGGATGGGGGCCATGTACTGGCAGGCCAGCATATCAAAGCGATCGTTCAGCAGGCAGATAGTGTATACTGGATAGGAACGCATAGCCACGGTCTTTACAAATGGGACCCGAAATGTCAAATACTGGAACAGTACCAAGAACGCTCTGATCAGCCAAATTCTCTAAGCCATAACAACATTCGTACCCTGGAAGTCGCGCCCGACAACAGCCTTTGGGCGGGCACCTTTGTTGGGTTAAACCGGTATCGTTCGGAGACCGATGACTTTGAGGTGTTGCTTCACGAAGAGGAAGTGCCCAGCAGCCTTAGCAACAGTTCAATACGTTCCATCTTTTTTGACCACAGAGGCAGTATGTGGGTGGGGACTTACTATGGGGGAGTAGATTTTTATGACGAACAGATTAACCGCTTTAAATATTTACAGAGACAGGTTAATGGGAGGGGGTTAAGCCATAATGTAGTCAGTTCTTTCTGGGAAAATGAAAATGGGGATTTATGGATAGGCACTGAGGGGGGCGGGTTGAATTTTCTCGACCGAAAAACGGGGCAGTTTACGTACTATACCTCAAAGAACAAGCTTAGCGGCAATAACGTAAAGACCCTTGCAGAAGCCAATGGATACCTTTGGGTAGGTTTATTTAATGCCGGGTTGGACCGTCTTGATTTAGCGACCGGAGCGATTAGGCACTATCGTCATCAGTCGGGGCAGGCAAGGGGCTTGCCAGATGATAACATTTATGGTTTGCTTCCAGAGGGCAACCAGTTGTGGATCGCTTCCTACGGTGGTGGGCTGGCGCGAATGAATATGGATACAGAATCATTCAGGGTATACCGCCACGATCCGGAGGATACCACGAGCCTGAGTTCTGATCTTACCCGGGTGATCTTCAAGGACCGGGCTGGGTTTTATTGGTTAGGGACTGATAACGGGCTTGACCGTTTCAGCAGCGGTGGGGCAGAAAAAGAACTACAGTTTCAGCATATCCTGAGCGGCGTTGAGGTCTATGCCCTGTGCCAGACAAAAGATGGCAGTATTTGGGTGGGGACTTATTCAGATGGCTTGTTTCATTTAAATCCCGAGGGGGCGGTTATCCATCAGTTTACAGAACAGGGAGGCCTGCCGGGGCATACCATTTTTGGCATTCTTGAAGGGGGCAATCAGCAGTTGTGGCTAAGCACAAATAATGGGCTGGCAAAGCTTGACCGGCGCAACCAAACCTTTACGGCCTATAATTACTCTGATGGTATCCGTAACCTGGAGTTCAATTTCAATGCTTATTACAAAACGCGGAAAGGAGAACTGCTTTTTGGCGGTACACAGGGAGTCACCTTGTTTAATCCCTCTGATATCAAGCGCAATACCTTTGTTCCGCCATTGGTATTTACTACGCTGAAGACCTTCAACCAAAAAGTGGGGGTCGGAAGTGAGGAGGGGCTGCTGGATCAGGCCATCAACTATACTGAATCGCTTACTTTTGCTTATAACCGCGCCAATTTCACACTCGGTTTTGCAGCATTGGATTATTTGAATCCCAGCAATAACAACTATAGCTACCTTTTGGAAGGCGTGGGAGAGGATTGGACGTACAGCAAGGGGGAGACGGAGGCGACCTATACGCTTCAGCGTCCCGGGACCTATTATTTCCGGTTGAGAGGAGGCAATAACGATGGCCTTTGGAATCCGAAGGAACGGCACATTCGAATTGAAGTGCAGCCACCACCCTGGCTTACCGGTTGGGCTTATCTGGCCTATGCAGTTATGCTGGCGCTGATTTTTGCAGGCACCATCCGTTTCCTGCGACTCCGCCACCAATTGGAACTGGAAGCGCTCGAAAAACGTCAACGGGAGGATCTGCACGAAGCCAAGCTGCGCTTTTTTACCAATATTGCCCATGAATTCCGTACGCCGCTTACGCTAATCACTGGCCCGCTGGAAGAACTGGTGCGGGAACAGCTACCGGTCCCTGTACACCGCAGGCTGGTGTCAATTGAGTACAACGCAAAGCGCCTGCTCTATTTGGTAAATCAGCTGCTCAACTTCCGCAAACTGGAAGCTGACCATGAGCAGATGCAGGCAGCCGAGGGCAACCTGGTCCGGTTTATGGAGGAAATCTTCCTTTCTTTTCAGGAACTTGCTCACAGCCGCGGAATAGACTACCGGTTTGAGCGTACAGCTGACGAGGTCATGGTATTTTTCGATCGCGACAAAATGGAAAAGGTAATTTTTAATCTGCTGTCCAATGCCTTCAAATTCACGCCGGAAGGTGGCAGGATAAAACTGGCAGTTACGCAAGAGGACAAGCACGCCGTGATCGAAGTTTCAGACACAGGAAGGGGGGTTCCAAAGGTATTGCAGGAACAAATCTTCAAGCGGTTCTACGAGAAAGAAGCCACATTCAGGCATTCTTTCAAGGGCACGGGTATCGGGCTGGCAGTCTCCCGGCAATTGGTGGGCATGCACCACGGCAGTATCAGTGTGGAAAGTGAGGAAGGGCAGGGAGCTACCTTTGTTGTCCGGTTGCCGAAAGGGCGCAGCCACCTCAGTGCCAGTGAAATCATTGAGGGGTTTCGGGACAGCGAAGATATCCGGCAGTATCTGGAGGCACCATTGCAGCCCACTGAAGCCACCGGGGCCAACGCATCAGGCTCAGCGGGCGAATGGCCCGGTAAAGACGCCCCATTGCTTTTGATTGTGGAGGATAATGACGAGGTGAGGTCGTTCATAGAAGAGATTTTTAAAACTGAGTACCGGTTAGAAAGTGCAGTGGACGGGCAGGAAGGGCTAAGTAAGGCTGCCCGTATCTCGCCCGACTTGATCATCAGTGATGTGATGATGCCCAAAATGGATGGTATCACACTTTGCCGGAAGCTTAAGACCGATTTGAGCACCAGCCATATTCCTGTCCTGCTTTTGACTGCCCGGACAGGGCTCATTTTCAAACTGGAGGGCCTGGAGACCGGGGCTGATGATTACCTGACAAAGCCTTTTAGCCCAAAAGAGCTAAAGCTTAGGGTGCAAAACCTGTTATTGGTGCGGCAGAAACTCCGGGAGCGGTTCGAACGGATTACCAACCTATCTCCTAAGGAAATAGCGGTAACCTCTGCAGACGAAAGATTTTTGGATAGGGCACTTAACGTGGCTGAGGAGCAGATGGCCAATGCTGATTTTTCGGTAGAGGATTTCGCACGGGCATTAAATGTAAGCCGCCCCCTGTTGTTTGTCAAGATCAAAGCGTTAACAAATCTGACCCCGAATAATTTCCTCAAAGATATTCGGCTGAAGCGTGCAGCACAACTCCTGAGGCAACAGAAGCTCAGCGTCTCAGAGGTGGCCTATCAGGTGGGCTTTAAAGACCCCAGGTATTTCAGCAAATGTTTCCAGAAATCCTTTGGCGAAACGCCTTCCGCATTCGCAGAGGGCTCCGGAGAATTGCCAGCCTGATCAGCAGGGCCGCGCTGGCCTCATCCCTTCATTTGCCTGAAACCAAGAAAAATAGCCGGCTTTGATTGCTGTTTAATAGACTGTTATTCAGGAAGTTAGATTTTTGACCCCCCAGAATTAGATTTTTGTTGATACCTCATGCCATAACTTAGAAGCGAGGAACAAAAAACAATAGCGCAGGCGTTGCCTGATGAAACTGCATACGGTATGAAACAAGAGTTACCCTTCCTTAAAATTTTTTGGTTAATTGGAATTTTTTGTTGCGGGCTTCCTTTTCTTCAGGCCCAGTCCGGTGTAATAACCGGCACAGTATTGGATGCCCAGGAAGGGACTGGCCTGCCAGGTGCCAACGTGTATATTGAGGGTTCAGGAACAGGTACCGTGACGGATATTGACGGAAAATTCCTTCTCAATAATATCCCTGCCGGCTCCCGGGTACTGATCGTATCCTTTATCAGCTACAGCACTGTACAGCGGGATGTTGTGGTCATAGCGGGAGAGGTTTCGGATGTGCTGATCGAGATGAAGCCGGAAGCCTTCCTGGGTGAAGAAATTGTAGTGACCGCTCAGGCACGCGGTCAGGTAAAAGCCATTAATCAGCAGTTGTCTTCTGAATCCATCGCGAATATAGTCTCCGCAGACCGTATTCAGGAGCTGCCTGATGTCAACGCGGCGGAAGCCATTGCCCGTCTGCCGGGCATCGGTATCAACCGCAGCGGTGGGGAAGGGCAGAAAATTGTCATCAGAGGCATGGAGCCAAAATTTGCAGCCATCACTGTAAATGGCGTGAGCCTGCCCTCCAATTCCGGAACAGACCGTTCTGTAGACCTTTCCCTGATTTCTCCGGAGTTACTTGATGGCATTGAGGTATTCAAGTCGCCACTACCCGACATGGACGCAGAAGCCATTGGAGGCACTGTAAATCTGAAGTTGCGTAAAGCACCGAAGGAGTTCCGGATGTTGGCGAAAATGCTCGGCGGCTACAACGAGCTCAATAATGATCCCCGAGATTACAAGGGGGTATTGCAGATGAGCCGTCGGGTATTCAACAATAAGCTGGGCTTTGTGGTACAGGGCGGCATTGAGCGCTTCAACCGGGGCGGCGATATTCTGACCAATACCTGGTCACGCGGGCAAACCGATGATTCTACAGGCATTACAGAAATACTGGGCAATACCCTGCGGCTTGAAAACCGGCAGGAAATCCGCCGACGTTATAACGCCAGCCTGAGCCTGGACTATGATTTGGGGAAAAGCACGTTCTCCTTTTTTGGATTGTATAGCCGAACGGAGCGAGACCGGTTTTACATGCAGGAGCGTTACGTACCCGCAGAACCCGCTATAGAGTACTGGGGGCGAAGCATCGAAAACGGACTGGATTTATATTCGCTGCAGCTGAATGGCGAGCATAGCCTCGGGCCGGTCATACTGGACTGGACGGTTTCCAATTCTGAAACCCAGGGCGAGACGCCCCTTGACTTCAGCATGCGTTTTGTAAACTACAGCCAGGTGTTCGATAGCGGGCTCGATGCTACCGGTCCGCCGCCTACCTATCTGGGGAGTGCCCAGCATGATCTTTCCCGAACACTCCTTCGGAGCAATGCCCAGGAAGCCAGTAGCACCTTTGAGGGTACCCGTACAGCAGTGGTCAACCTCAAGCTGCCCTTCAAACTGGGCGAGCGTCTTGATGGCTATATAAAGTTCGGAGGTAAGTATAAGGCCATCAGCCGGGAGCGGCAGGTTGATCGCCAGGCAGAGGATTTCTATTACCTGGGGGCACAGTCTGCCAAGCAGGCAGTGGAGGCTTACGATGGCAATCTGACTTTTTTGCCAGATAACCAGAACCTGATAAGTATCCTGAGCTTTACGGAAGTGACTAATGATATCAATTTCGAAAATGCAGATGGCAGGGACATAGGCTTAAACGCCAGCCTTAGCCCGGAGCTGATGCGTGACTGGTATGACAGTCAGGAGCCTCTGCTGAACAACGACCGGACTGTACTCGTAGACAACTACGGCGTGGACGAGACCGTAACGGCGGGGTATATGATGCTGAAGCTGAATATTGGTAAGCTTTCAGTGATTCCGGGTTTTCGTTACGAGCGTTCAGATAATGAATACCGGGGCGGAATCTCTTCTATTAATGGCTGGTATGGTGTCAATGGGTTTTTTCGGGATACTACCACATTCCAGCAGTACGATGAATTCCTGCCGCACCTGCACCTGAAGTATCAGGCTGCCAAGTGGTTTGATATCCGGGCTTCCGTGGCGCAGACCCTTGCACGGCCCGATTTTATATACCTTACTCCAAGGGTTCAAATTGATGACAACAGCACCATTATCACAGCTGGGAACCCGGAGTTGGAGTATGCCAAAGCAACCAACTATGACTTATTTTTTAGCGCATATAAAGGCGGGCTTGGTTTGCTGACATTCGGTGTGTTTTACAAAAATGTAGACAATATATTTTTTCCATGGCGCACCAATTTGTTCGATCAGGAAACGGCGGATGCTTTCGGATATCCGGACTACAAGGGGTACGAGTTCCGTTCCTTTATCAATTCTGAATTGTCGACGGTTTATGGTTATGAGATTGATCTACAGAGTTACCTGGGGTTCCTGCCCGAGCCATTTAACGGCATTGTAATCAATGCCAACTATTCCCGGTTGTACTCGCAAACCGAGGTGTTCTTCCTGACCTCCGAGACCCGTTTGGTGATTCCTGTGCCGCCGGTTTTTGAAACCACCTTCACCAACTCCTCCCGGGAAGTCAATATGCCCAGCCAGGCTCCGCATATTCTGCGGTTATCGGTAGGCTACGATTATAAAAAATTCTCAGCACGGGTATCTGGTGCTTATCAGGGTACAAAGGCGAGCGGCTATTCCATCAATAAAGACTTTGACACATTTACGCTTGGCTTTTGGCGTTGGGACGCTTCGGTCAAGCAGCGGTTTGGCAACGGATGGAGTGCTTTCCTAAACCTCAATAATTTCACAGACCAGCAAGATATCACTTTTACCCGGTCTGAGGCCTTTCGTAATACGGTGGAGACCTACGGGTTTACCGCTACGCTGGGCTTGCAGTTCCGTATTTGATTTTTTAAGCCGGGCAGGGCAGAAAACCTCCCCTGTCTTTCTGAATAAACCAATTTTCAATCCAGTACAAAATTCATTAGCATCATGCAAAAATTCTACGTATTCAGTCTGTTTTTCCTAAGCGTTGGCTTCCTGTGCAATGCGCAGCGCTTCGTCCTGATTGAAGCCAGTGCTGATATTGCAAACCCCACCAATATTTTCCCGATAATTATGGGGGATACCACCGCAAACGGTGACCGGGTAGATAACAATACCGTTTATCAATTGGAAAACGGTCAGGTGTATGTATCCTCCGGACGCCTGGTGAATAAGCCGGAATGGCCCCTGCAAATACAGGCTGTTGATTTACAGGATACCGAAAACAAAGCAATTATCACCCGTGTGCCGAATGCAAGCGGTGATTTCCAGGATATTATGCGGGCAGAAGGGGATGTCACGTTCCAAAACCTGTGGATCATAGCCGGAGAGGCCGCCCCGCTGGGGCAGCACGATTGGGGCCGGGTGAGAATCCTTGGCGAAGGCAGCCGTGTGGTGGTCCGGGATTGTATCATTGAAAAAGACCGGGGCGGATTTCTCCAGATGCGTGCCAATAATGTGAAGTGCTACATCGAAAACTCCGTATTGCGCAATGGCGGCAACCGCCGGATGTTGCAGGGCAATGGCCGGGGCATTGATGCGCGCGAATTCTATTTCGATACCCTCGTGATACGCAACACCATCGTTCACAACATTCAGGACCGATTTTTCCGCTCACAGGGTGGTTCCCAACCTCATAACTACATTGAGATTGATCACTGTACCTCCTTCAATACGATTGGACGGCACGGGCACATTCAGTTGGGGCGCGTATTAAAAGCAAAAATCACCAACAATCTGTTCATGAACCCCATTATGCTGGGCTCAAGCCCTATTTATACCGATGAGCAGACTCAACCCGATGGCGACCTGCATAAAGTTATTACGATTGATACTTTGTACGAAGGGACTGACCTGGAGATTAAAGCGAATAATATCTTCTGGACAGAAGACGTGACGGACTATTGGGCCAGCAACGACTCCGTTTCAGCACCCGGTGTCTTGTCTCAGTTGATTGAAGCGCATTTGGGCAGTGAGGTTGAGCAGGCGTTTTTCCAGGAGCAGCTTGAACTGAATAACGTACCTGAGCGAATCCTGCAGTACGTCATTGATCTGTACAACGATCCAAGTTCAATGGATATGTACGACTTTATTGTAGAGGATGTAGCTGTAGAGGGCACTCCATTTGATTCGGGCAACCTCTTTGACTTTTCTGAATTTGACCCCTGCTACAGTCCGAATACAACATCCGCTACTGCCGGTACTGATGGGGGCGCGATTGGTGCCGTTGAGCAATGCGAAGAGCTGATCAACAGTACGGCCGAAGTGCTCAACCCTGGCCTTCAGCTCACCGTACAGCCTAATCCAACTTCAGGCAGAGCAGTCTTTCGGTACACGCTTGAACAAAGCGGGCAGGTGGCGCTTTCACTGCACAGCTTGAGTGGGCAAAAAGTGGCCACCGTATTCAGTGGATTCCAGCTTTCCGGAGACCAGTATCTCGATTGGGCACCTGTTCAGTCCATGGCTGCCGGGTTGTACATCGCACGTCTGCAAACGGAAGAAGGCATTACCGCCCTCAAGGTATTGGTGAAGTAGAAGTTAGCAAGTGGGCTGTAACCCGGACTTGGATATTTGTCCGGACATCCTTCTGTAATATCATTGTATAGTATGGCAATTTCCTGCTCCACCGTCTTAGCGGTGGGGCAGGAGTGCCAATCCCGTGGCAGGAAAGACCGTTTTCACTGTTGATTCAGTCGTGCAGCTTTCTGGCCGTTTTAACAAAAGTCGGATGAAGATCTTTAAAATATGGTTGGCAATTAGTCTGCTGAGCGCATTGTACGCCTGTTCAGCTACTGCTCCGGTAGATAACCGGCAGGAGATGGCCAGGTATCGCAACACCCTGGATGCGCTGACCGAAAAGGCGATTGGTTACCTGGAAGTCATACCGGTTGACTCCGCCTCCATACCGAGAGCCCTTAACCCGGATGGGACGTTACACAAAACAACTTCAAGAGACTGGACCAGTGGTTTTTATGCAGGAGAGCTGTGGATGCTTTACCGCTACAGTGGAGAAGCCCGGTTCAAGGAAGCTGCAAAAGCCTGGACGGCATTCAATGCAAAGGAACAATGGGATACGCATACCCACGATCTGGGTTTTAAAATCTACTGCAGCTTCGGGCACGGATACAAAGAGACTGCCGATGAAGTATACAAAGAGGTGATCGTTAATGCCTCCCGGACCCTGGTGAAGCGGTTCAACCCCACAGTAGGCTGTATCCGGTCCTGGGATTTCAATGCAGATACTTGGGATTTTCCGGTAATTATCGACAATTTGATGAACCTGGAAATGCTATTCGAAGCGAGTAAGTTAACCGGAGACTCCTCATTTTACCATATTGCGGAGAGCCATGCTCAGACCACGCTGGATCACCATATCCGGGGCGACCACAGTTCTTATCATGTTATCGATTTTGATCCAGGGACAGGGCAGCAACGCCTGAAGGATACGCATCAGGGCGCAGCACCGGAATCGAGCTGGGCAAGAGGGCAAGCCTGGAATCTTTATGGTTTTGCAATGGCTTACCGCGAAACAGGAGCACCTCAGTTTTTGGATCAGGCCCGTGGCACGGCAGCCTTTATTTATGAGCACCCCAATATGCCGGAAGATAAGGTGCCCTTTTGGGATTTTGATGCCCCGCACATCCCCAATGAACCCAAAGATGTGTCGGCGGCTGCTATCAATGCCTGTGGGTTGCTCCTTTTAGCAGAACAAGACCCGGAGTATGCTGAGCAATACCTGAATTGGGCAGATCTGACCTTACAGGCACTGTCGGACGAACGCTACCAGTCAAATACTCCGCCATTCCTGCTGAAGCACAGCGTTGGGAGCATACCCGGGAGCTTTGAAGTGGATGTGCCGATAATTTATGCGGATTATTACTACGTGGAGGCATTGCTGCGTCGGCTTGCTTTCGCAGAAAAAGCAAATAAATGAAATGTATTGGTCTTTTTACAGGGCTGCTGCTTCTGTCCAGCCTAGTGCTGGCGCAGAGGCAGTTGCGCCCCTTTAATGATGACTGGACCTATTTGGAAAACGGAGCCGCAGCCCGACCTGAACAACTTCCAGCCACAGGTTGGCAGCCGGTGGCCCTTCCTCATACCTGGAACCAATGGGATGCTACTGACCTGCTTCCGGGGTATCGCAGGAATGCAAGCTGGTACAAGCGGGCTCTGGTATTGGATAAACAACCGGAAGACCAAATCCTGCTCAGGTTTGAAGCGGCGAACACCAAAGCCCGGATATTTGTCAATCAGCAACTGGCAGGTGAGCATGTAGGAGGGTATCTGGGGTTCGATGTGGACATTACGCCCTGGCTGGCTGCCGGAGAAAACACCATCGCTGTTCGGGTTGACAATAGCTACGATCCCAATCTAATCCCCTCACAAAAAGCCGATTTCTTCATTTATGGCGGGCTTACCCGCGATGTCTGGCTGGTACAACGCCCAAAAGTCCATTTGCATCAGCTCCTGGTTCAAACGCCGAAGGTAAACAACCAATCCGCTCAGACAGTAGCTGAGGTAAAGTTGAAGGTGCCCACTGCGGCAAAAGCAAAAGGCCAGTTACAGTGCTGGCTGGAAGATGCTAACGGAGAACGGGTTGCAGAACGTGCCCTGCCCGTGGATCAGGATGGATCTTCAGCAACATACCAACTCAGCCTGAGTCCCCTGAAATCCCCTCAGCTTTGGTCGCCGGAAGAGCCCTATCTGTACCACCTGAAAGTGGCATTTATCCCCGATAGTGGTCAGGCAGATACGCTGGCAGCTAAGGTTGGGTATCGTTGGTACCACTTCGAGCCTCACGGAGCGTTTTACCTCAATGGGAAACGTTTGCTGTTGCGGGGTACCCACCGGCACGAAGAGCATGCAGGCCATGGTGCTGCTATGCCAAATGCCCTGCACAGAAAAGATATGGAGGACATTAAGGAAATGGGCGCAAATTTTGTTCGTCTTGGCCATTATCCACAGGACCCGGAAGTCTATAAAGCTTGTGATGAACTAGGTTTGATTGTGTGGGATGAACTCCCCTGGTGCCGCGGTGGCATCGGGCCTGAAACCTGGCAGGCAAACACTCGTCGGTTGTTGCGGCAGCAGATTCTTCAAAACTATAATCATCCCAGTATTTTTTTCTGGTCGCTGGGCAATGAAATTTATTGGTTGCCTGATTTTCAAGGCGGTGGTGATACGACTCGGCTGAATGATTTTCTTTCCATACTCCATAATCTGGCTCATGAGTTGGATCCTGGCCGGCTGACAGCCATACGCAAGTATTATGCTGGTGCGGGTTTAGTAGATGTTTTTTCTCCTTCTATTTGGTCGGGATGGTATGCCGGTGTTTACACCAATTATGAGGCTTCCCTTAACAAGGAGCGAGAGCGATACCCACGATTTTTGCACATGGAGTACGGCGGGTCAAGCCATGTAGGCCGGCATACGGAAACACCAGTAACGGGGAATGGGGTGCTAAGTGCGGATGCCTGGGAGGAAACACCCAATCAGGTCAACATAAAAAACATTGCAAAACAAGGCGACTGGACCGAAAGCTACATTGTTGATCTTTTCGACTGGCACCTCAGCGTGAGCGAATCAACCGATTGGTTTGCAGGAAATGCGCAGTGGGCGTTTAAAGATTTTGGGACACCACTGCGCCCCGAAAATGCCATTCCCTATGTCAATCAAAAAGGGCTGACAGACCGGGCTGGAAATCCTAAAGATGCGTACTATGTTTTCAAAAGCTATTGGGCTAAAGCCCCTTTCGCTTACATAGAATCCCACAGTTGGACCGATCGCGTAGGGCCTGAAGGGCAACCCCGGGAGATTTGCGTATTTAGCAACGCAGACACTGTAGAGCTATATCTAAACGGAGCTTCGCTCGGCAAAAGAGTGCGGCAGATCGGTAATTTTCCTGCCAATAATCTACGCTGGCCCGTGCTTTTCGAGTCAGGAACGAATACTTTAATGGCGATTGCTTCTGCGAAAGGGCAGGTCGTCGCTCGTGATTCCATGTCAGTCAATTATCGCTATGAACAACCCGGGGCACCGGCAAAAGTAGCATTGGCTGCTAAGCCGTTGCCCAACGGGAACTGGCTCGTGGAAGCTTGTATAGCCGATGAGAACGGGCGGCGCGTACTGGACTATGAGAAGCGAATGTATTTTTCTTCAGATGGCCCTTCCAGGCTTTTGGTGAATTATGGCAGCCCAACTCGTAGCCAGGTATTGGAAATGGCAAATGGCCGGGCAGCTATTGAACTGGAGCCTTTTCCTGGGCGAACCGTAGTGGAGGTCCGCAATCAGGATTTTAAAGGGGCTTATCTGGTGTTGAAATTTGCAGAGGAAGCAGGATCAGAAAAACTCAAAATGCTGTCGGATGAAGAATAGTGCAATAATGCTTTTACTGCTGACTTGTGCGCCGGCCTTATTTGCTCAGGTTCCTCTGGAAATCCTCTTTCAGGATGAAGAGGGCTTTTTACGGTATCGCGCAGATGCCCGAAATAATTATATACCGGACTTCAGTCAGGCCGGCTACAAAAACGGGGATCAGCCGCTGCCTGATGTACCGGTTGTGCTCACTATTGGCCCTGTCTCAGGAGACAATACGGCCCACATTCAGACCGCGCTGGATCAGGTTGGTGCAATGCCTCCCGGGCCGGATGGTTTTCGTGGAGCACTACTCCTTGAGCCGGGTTTATATCCGATATCGGGAACTATCGTTTTGCAGCAAAATGGGGTTGTGCTGCGCGGTGCCGGACAAGGGGAAGATCCGGACCAAAATACCGTACTTTTTGCTACTGGCAATATCCCTGCAGAAAGAGACGTGATTCAGGTTGGAGGTGTGCCCGGCACCAATTGGAACATAGCTGTGCCAGGTACCCGTTCAGCTGTAACAAGTACACTTGTCCCGGCAGGCTCCCGTTCGCTTGAGGTAGCGGCTCCTGAGTTGTACAGTGAAGGCGACGTAGTGATCGTTTTTCAGCCAAGCACTTTTGAATGGCTTTCGGACATCAACTTTGGGGATACGGCAGGGGACGAGCCCTGGGCGGCCGGAGAAATTGACTTGTACTACAAAAGAACAATCACTGGTGTAGATTTTCAGGAGAGCAAAATAACGCTGGATGTGCCTGTCTTTGACCGGTTGGAAAGAGCGCTCGCAGAAGCAGAGGTATACACCCTGGAGGAGCCCGGATTAAGGCGGGAAATTGGAATTGAGCAATTGCGGGTGGCCATTGAATCCGATGCTCCGCTGAGTGCAAACCATGCCCGCAATGCAATCCGGTTCATAGGCGTGGAGGACTGCTGGGCAAGCGCAGTCACCGCCCTTCATTTTAGCTACGCTGCCATAGACATGACCTATGCAGACCGGGTAACAGTGCAAGGGTGTGAAGGCCTGGAGCCACATTCACCCATTGATGGTGGCTGGCGCTACAATTTTGCGGCCAATGCCTATTCCAACAACATTCTCTTCGAAGGGTGCCATGCAACGCAGGGGCGGCATGCTTATGTGACGAACGGTACAAGTTCTGCTTCCAATATTGTGGTGCACAATTGTACTTCTGCTGAAGACTACGCTGCAATTGAAGGGCACCGGCGTTGGAGTCAGGGCCTTTTGTATGACAACCTTTCGATCACACAGCCCAACACCACGAACCTGCTGGGGCTATACAACCGGGGTAGTTATGGTACCGGGCATGGTTGGTCTGCTGTACACAGCGTAGCGTGGAATGTCGCAATGCCCCCCGGCAACCGGCTGCTGCTGCAACGTCCGCCCAAGCGGCAAAACTATGCCATTGGCTGCGAGGCTATTGTATCTGGAAATCATCAGTTTGCTCACCCGAAGGGCTACGAAGAAGGCACCGGCGAAGTACTGGCTATTCCATCTCTTTATGCAGCCCAGTTGGAGCAGCGTACTACACGCGGGCTACATCCCGATGCCCCTGCCCGCCTTGAGGCCGCCTTTACAGGAGGAGAAGTAATACTTTCCTGGCTGGACATGGCGGCCCGGGAGACAGGCTACGTTGTTGAAGTGTCCTACGACAATGAAGAAACTTTTGAGGTCATCGGCACACTGCCTGCAGACGCCAGTAGCTTCTCCGATACAAATACGGCTGGCTTTGGCGGCATTCTGTCTTATCGGGTTTTCGCTACCGGTGATTGCCCTTCTCCCTATTCCAATATAGCAAAAGCTGCTACGGTTACCAGTACCGGGGAGCCGGAGCCGGTAAGAGTTGTGTCTGTTTTTCCAAATCCGGTAAGAGATATCGCTACCATACATTGCACGAATAGGCTCGTCCGTTCTGTGAGGGTATATAACGCAGCCATGCAACAGCAGCTGACCAGGATGAGCCAAAATAGCATAGACTGTTCAACCTGGAGCCCCGGCTTATATCTGTTTGAGATCACCCTTTCAGATGGGACACGGCATTGGCAAAAGCTTCTAAAAAACTAAATCATGATAAAGCCTAAAATTTTAGCAATCCTCTCCTTTTTCATCTGTACGGTGAGTTCAGCACAGGTCTGGGAGCAGCATTGGATCGATTCCAACTACGTCTTCACCGGCTCCGGTGGGGAAGCCCTGACGGTGACGCAGACCGACTGCGAGGAAGGGCTGGTGCAGGTATCCGACCCGGTCAATGCCCCCCTTGGCGCTTTCAGCCCTGTGATCATCAATCCGCAGGGAGGCGATGGCTCAGATGTGGTGGACATCAGCGTTAGCCCGGTAAGCATCACTCTGCGGGTGCGGAGCCTTGAGGCGGTTGAAATTGGCGGGCTGTTCCGCTCGGGGGACGGCAGCAGCGATTTCCGGACGGATATCCTTTATGCGGATGTTCCTGCGGGACTGGAAGCCTGGAC
>JANSXW010000143.1 GCA_024742755.1 bacterium
AGATGCTGTGGCAGGCAGCACTACGCCTGTTGAGTTTTGGATGACTGAATACTGCCCCCTTGAAAACAACAGCTACATCAATGGGAATGGCCGAGACCTTGGCATGCTAACAGCCTTGTACGTTGCACGGGTTATTTTTTCCGATTTGGTATTGGCAAATGCCAGCGCCTGGCAATGGTGGCTGGGCGTGAGTCCCTACGATTACAAGGATGGCCTGGTCTATACCGACTACGATAAATTTGATGGCAATATTTACGATTCAAAGACGCTCTGGGCACTAGGCCACTTCTCCCGCTTCGTCCGCCCAGGCATGAAAAGGATTTCTGTTGCCCGCAATGATTTTCGGCAGGCGGAAGCGACCCTGGAAAGTGCGATGTCCACTGCATTTGTCAGCGAAGATGATTCCATCCTTACTATGGTGGTCATCAACTTCTCTGAGAATACAATCCCAATGGAACTTCAGTTGGATGGGCTACCCGCTTACAGTGACCTCAGGCTTTACCTTACCGATGCGCTTTCTGACCACAACCTATCTGATCAGGGCGCTTTCAAGGCAGGTGACCGGTACGTGATTCCTCCAAGGTCTATATTGACAATTACGAATCAGGATTAGAAAAATCATTAGGCAATCTATGGCAGCAGCGGAAAAACCATCAGGGTTAATTAACCGCTTAATCAGGCTTGCCAAAAAAAATCCCGCACCTTGAATGGCTCAAGGTGCGGGATAGATCGTGCAACACTATAATCCGTGCTTATTCCTATTTAATCGTAATAGGAAGGCGCGCCATAGTATTTTCCCAGCCAATAACCAATTCAATCTGATTATCGCCTTTCTCAACGAAAGTCATGGAAAGGGCTTCCAGTGTTTCCGGCGTTTTCTCGGTAGGTACCACGACCTTCACAACATTATCCTCCTCATTGTGATTAGGTGGGCCCCAGGACTGTACATTTTTATGGATGATGAATTCCCAGTTGTCTTTATTGACGGTGGCAAAGAGCCCGTAACGGCCCGCCTCAATATCGGTACCCCCAATGGTCACATTCCTAAAGAAAGTCAGCTCTGTAGTTTCGTTAGCGCCTACGCGCCACATGCTTCCGTATTTCAATAAGTCGCCAAAGATGGTCCGGCCTTTCATTTGGGGGCGGGAATATACAGCGCGAACCAAAGGTTCATTAGCTGCAAGCTCCGCTTCTTCCACGTAGTTGCGTAGGCGGGACATATTAGGATACTGCACCAAATCCATCGGGCTGGTGTCTTCGCCTGACATGATCGGTGGATTGAGGTTGATGGGCAATACTGCACGGGTTTGGTCCCATTCCAAAACCATATTTACGTTGTAATCGTCAATTTTTTGAAAGCCTATGGTGAAGTATTCACGCACATCAGCTACTGAAGTGGTGGGTACAGATACCGCAGCGATGTCTTTAGTAATGTCGCGGTTTTCAGCACCACCGATGAAGCGCTCCTGAGAGATTTTGATGATCCACTGCTGTGGATAAGGCTGTGCAAACATAGTGTAGGTGCCGGCTGGGATGTAGGTGCCGCCAATTTCCACGGGTTGGAAAAAGGTGACTTCGGTAGCTTCATTGGCACCCAGGCGCCAGTCCTGTCCCCAGGGCACAAGCCCGCCAAAGATTTCACGGCTTTTCTTCTGAGGGCGGCAGTACAAGACCTTGATTTGCTGAACACGGTCGGGGTCATCTTCATCCAGGTAGTTCTGGAAGGCTGCACCGCGTGGATAGTGTGCTGCGTCCATCGGGCTTGGGTCCATGCCGGAAAATTTGAGTTCCTGGGCATTTAACCCCATGCTGGCACCCAGCACCAGGCAGAGAAACAGAAGGATGTTAAGCTTCATTGGTTGATTTAGATTTGATGAAATGATGGGGTAAAAGTAGGGAATTATGCGGGACTTCATTTTGCATGGCAGGCCTTCCGTTTAACAGGCCCTGATTTTAGCTGGAACTGTACGCTTCCCCGGTTTCTGAGGTTGCCGGCATCTTTCGCTTAGACACGCTCCGCTACCCAACCTTTGAGGGGCAATGGTTCCATCCATTTATGGGATTCTTGCCTGCCCCATTTTCTTGCTGGAAGGTGCAAAGTCCCTTTAGGGACTACATGGAGGCAATCTCCAATCTGTAAACGTACCTCCCCGCACCATAGGTGCGGAATGTGTCCCCTTCCAAAGGATTGAAGCCATCAGGCATAGTCGAAGTGCTCGCTCTTTGGCGTTTCCGGGAAATCAAGCGTATCCCCGCCCGCAGCGAGGTAACGCTGAAAGGTGGTATCATAGATTTGCTGCAGCAGCGGCGGACAAAGGTAGGCGGCTCCGCAAACTGCTGATCAATCCAGGTTTCAAAGTCGAGCTTGGCAACGGAGTCGATCATGCTCCGGTCAGCCCCCAGCGTAGCCTGCGCCAGGAAGCGCCCTGCGTCGATCCGCTTCCCGGTCATCCCCCAGGGTAGGGGGCCTCGACACCGGAATATACATTTGGGGTTAAGTTCAGCCAATTCATCCCATTGCCCCCTTCCCGATCGTTGATTCCACAAAATGCTTTTGTAGTTGAGTGCTGAAAAATGTAAATTGGATTCAACGTTTTAGTGTAAAAATGTAAAATGGAGTCTACAGAAATTGATAGTTTGCAGACTTGGTCTATTCAGCGGGTAAGTCGGGTGTCTGGTGCTTTCATACAAACTATGCTGAATAGTTACCCTGATTTTTTAAAAATAAGAATCAACAGCCCCGCCTAATTATCTTGTGGGTCTTGCCGGCGAAAGCCTGCCATGTCCTCGTCCAGCTTTCGCTCGTACTCCGCCAGCACCTGCTCTGGCTGAGGCGCCATTGAAACAAAATGCCGGAGTTCTTCCCGCAGGTGCATGCCGCCGGCTTGCCGGTCTTCCGTCCAGCCAAGGCTTTGTCCGGTATCGCACCAAGGCCGCTGCAGGCAGCCGGGACAGTAACCACTGCATCCGTCCAGCATCCAGCCTCCGCCCTCTATGCGTTCTGATTCTTCGTCCAGCATTTCGCAGAGGGCCATCAGCAAAATGTGGGGAGGCAGCTCCTGCAGATGAACGCCGATGCCGTTTTTCTGCAAAGCTTTAATGCTTACTTCGACGGCTTCTTTAGCTTCTTCTTCCATCATTTCAGGTATGGCTTTCTCCAAAGGCGGCAGCCCAGCCTGATCGCGGAGTTTCAGCCTTAAAGGTTCGCTTTCCAGCCACAGCCGAAACCGGTACCAGTCATTATCGGGAGAAATCTGCGGGAAGATGGGAGGGAAAGGCCGGTCAAGAAGCTCCATAGCCTCTTGGCTTTCTCCACGTTCCCGATACGTGAGCACAAAGTCCAGCAGGCTTTCCAACCGGCGGTTTTCCAGGTCAAGGTCCATCGGGCTGAATTGCATAACCGGCTCAAGGTCCAGTCCCAGTTCAGCAAATTGCTTTTTCAGCTCTTGATTCTTGTGATAGGGTGCGATTTCTTTGTTTTTCATGGTTTTGGGGTTAGTTTCATTGAGCTATCTTCGTCAGCGATCCGCTTGTTACTCCATGCTCCTGAAGCAGTATGAACGTACAATAGTTATCATGAGATTTACGGAGCAGCGACATCTATACTACACTTTTTTTGACACATGAGTTTCCATGCGATCGGCTTTAACGACAGCGCAAACTTTACAATCGCTCAAAGATTCGTTAAGATACAATTTATCCATGTAGCCCCTGCTATTGTTTTAAACATTAACATTGTCAAATTTGGCTGCACGGCTATTTGGAGAATCGCTCAGTTGAGTGACTGAAGCAGAACAACATGCAATACATCTCCGTCAGCCTGTACCGCAAAATGATCAGCCACGCCCTGAGCGAGGGTATGGACCGAAGTGCCTTTGACGACCTGCCGGTGCCGATGGCAACACTGGACAACATACAAGCCGTGCCCGCTGAGGTGTTCTTTGCCTTGCACGAACAGCTCGATGATGCACTGGGACCGGGTTTTTCCGTAAGGGTAGGGCAGCAGATGAAGATGGACGACTACGGCGTGCTGGGCTTGTCGTGGAAGACCTGCGCCAAAGCCGGCGAAATTTACGAGCGCAGCGAGCGCTACTTCAAGCTGTTGTCCAATACCTATGTTTTCAAAGTAGAAGCCGCCGGGAAGGTGTCCCGGGTGCACCTGCTGCGCGAGCCCTACCGCCGGGGCGTAGCTTTGTCCAATGAGGCGACCTTTGCGGCAACGGTGGTCGTCCTGCAGGCCATGACGGAGGCGGACATCCACCCGGTAGAGGTGGCTTTTCAGCACGAAGCGCCCGCTGGACTGAGCAGTCACGAAGCGGCTTTTCGATGCCCGGTGCAATTCAGCCGGCCCCACAATTACATCGCCTACCGTGCCACTGACCTCAACCGCCGCACCGCCAAAGCCGATGTCAGCATCAACCGCTTCCTGGTGGAAAGGGTAGAGGAGGAGACCAAAGGAATCGAGGTCAGCCCCCTGAAAGTGGCTGCAGATGTGGAAGCGCTCATCAAAGACGCCCTGCCTGGCGGCATCCCCGGCATCCTGCAAATCGGGGCGCATATGGGCATGAGCAGCCGGACCCTCACCCGCCGCCTGTCCGAAAGCGGGCTCTCCTTTCGGGATATGGTGCGCAACACGCAGGAAAAGGTAGCCCGTGAGCTGCTGCAGGATACAGCCCACTCCATTGGCGAGATTGCTTTCCAAACCGGCTTTTCTGAACAAAGCGCGTTCAGCCGGGCCTTCAAACGCTGGACAGGGCAGTCTCCGGTGGCCTACCGGAGCAACTTATAACCCAATTGGCTTAAAGTGTCATAAGATTGGCAGGCAGGGTCAAGCGCACCCTCCCATTTTGCCCCAATTTTGCTGCTGTAATCAATCACGAATATCCAGCAAAATGAAAAAGCCAATCACCCCACTGTTCTTTTCCGGGCTGCTCCTCATAGCAACCCTGGTAAGCCTGCCCGTTTCACCCGCCCCTTACCCGGTGGGTGGAACGACAGACATTTCCGCCAATGACCTTAAAGCCGAAGCGTTCGCCACTCTGGATGCCAAGTGCAATACCTGCCACCGCAGGCAGAACCCTTTCCGGGTCTTCACGCTGAAGAATATGAACCGCCACGCCGCTCGTATTTTCAAGCAGGTCTTTGTCTACCGGCGCATGCCCAAAGGCAACGCGCCCCGGCTGACCGACCTGGAATACCGGACCCTGAAGCTTTGGATTGATTCACTAAGAGCGTGTTGGGAATTTGGTCTTCTAGTCGAAAACTAACAATTTTTTGGTTAGACGAGGCACGAAAACCGGAGTTTAGCCTTAGCTAAATGAGGATTTTCGGGACGAAGTATAAGCAAAAAAGTGTGGTTTGCAGACCGATTACTAAAGTCCCAACACGCTCTGAACCTCTAAAACGCTTTTCAACATGGACTTTTCTATCAAATCCTTTATCCTGTTTACTGCAGTAGCCCTTACCGGACTTTCAGCAGGCTTGTTCTATGCCTGGTCCGTATCCGTCATTCCCGGCACCCGCAAAATTCCGGACCCGGTTTACCTGGAAACCATGCAGTCCATCAACCGGGCGATCCTGAACCCCGCCTTTTTCCTGATCTTTTTCGGGAGCCCCCTGGCATTGGGCATCAGCACCTTTCAACAGGCGGGCAGCGGCTGGGCATTTGGGCTGCTGCTTGGCGCAACACTGACGTACCTGGCCGGCACCTTCGGCGTAACCGCTTTGGGCAACGTACCCCTCAATGACGCCCTCGACATCCTCGACCTGACGGAGCTGGGCCAACAGGAAGCCGCCGATTTCCGGCAACACTATGAGCAAAAGTGGAACCGCCTTCATCAGTTGCGGATGGCCTGCTCCGTACTGGCTTTTGCATTATCACTGTTCGTGCTTTTTAAAGTTTAAAATCAACGAATTTAATTTTTTAACCATAGTGAGTAGTGTCAAGCAGGAACGATCCACACCGGATCCGCTGCCTAACGAGAATGGATTCCGTCCCAACGGCTTTAGTTGGGCCCACCACGTAATGCGCTGTGGCCTTTGCGAGCCCTTTGCGAACTTTGCGTGAACCCTTCCCGCATATGGCGAGCGCCCTTGATACCCACTCCTCCAAACCCAACTCTTATGAAAAATTCAAGCAACATCCTCGTCATCGGCGGCACCGGCAAGACCGGCCGAAAGGTAGCCGAAGAGCTGCAAAAGCGTGGTCAAAAGGTCCGCATCGGCGGCCGCAACAGCGAACCCGCATTCGACTGGAGCAAGCCCGATACCTGGGCAAAAGCCCTGGATGGCATGGACAAGGTCTACATCGTCTTCTACCCCGACCTGGCCGTGCCCGGTGCCCTGCAAGCCATCACAAAACTCACGGAAATGGCCAAAGAGGCGGGCGTGCAAAAGGCCGTCCTCCTCTCCGGCAAGGGGGAGCAGGAGGCAGAACGCTGCGAGCAGGTGGTGGCCCAATCCGGTATGGACTACACCCTGGTGCGCGCTTCCTGGTTCAGCCAGAATTTTAGCGAAAGCTTCCTGATGGAGCCCATCCTTGCTGGCTATGTGGCCCTGCCCATGCCTGACGCCAGGATCCCCTTCGTGGATACCGGCGACATCGCGGAGGTGGTAGCCGAAGCCCTCACAAACGATGCCCATAACGGTCAAATCTACGAGCTGACGGGCCCGCGCGCAATTACCTTCCGTGCCGCTGTCCGGGAAATTGAAGCCGCTACCGGCAAGTCCATCGCTTACCGGGCAGTCTCCCTGCAAGACTATAAGGCATCAATGGAGGCCGCTGGCCTGCCCGGCGACTACGTTTGGCTAATCGACTACCTTTTCCGCGAAGTGCTCAGCGTACCGGCCAATCAGGACGTCACCCGCGATGTGGAGCGCGTGCTCGGGCGACCGGCGACTGACTTTGCCGATTACGCAAAAAAGACTGCGGCAAGTGGGATTTGGGGGCAGACCGTCCCACAGTCTGTTTAAACTATGCTGGAAATGCAAGGCTGAAGTGCTATTTTCAGCCTTGCCAACCAACGCCTCAACCTTATGGACCAGCCTGTATTCCGAAGCGCAACCCGCATAGATGTAGCCGCCATCGTCCGGCTGCTTGCCGACGATAAACTTGGGCAGCAACGCGAAGACTATCGTGACCCCTTGCCGGAAGCCTATTACGAAGCGTTCAATCGTATCGATCAGGACCCCAATCAGGAGCTTATGGTGGTGGAGCTTAATGAGCAGGTCATCGGTACCCTACAGTTGTCGTTTATTCCTTATCTGACCTATCGGGGAGGCATTCGCGCCCAAATTGAAGCGGTCAGGATTGATAAAGACCACCGGGGAGCAGGCCTGGGCCAAGATATGATGAAGTGGGCGATAGACAGAGCCCGGTCAAAAGGGGCACACGTCCTGCAGCTGACTACCGATAAGAAACGGCCGGAGGCCCTGCTGTTTTATGAGCGTCTGGGTTTTGTGGCTTCTCATGAGGGGATGAAATTGCATTTGTACTAGGTTCTGGGCGTACCCATATCCATTCAAAGGGCTACTTTGACCGCTATGGGGCTTACAGTTCCTGTATTACAAGGTAGATGGTGTAGCCAAGATAAGCTCCAAACAAAACCCCGGCCTCCCAGCGATCCAATTTTTTACGCTGCCCGGTCAGCATCGCAAGAAGCAGAAACAGGGTTCCGCCAATCAGGATATACAAGTCCGTGTTAAATTTTGGGTCATACTCAATTGGATTGACCAGGCTGCTGATGGCTAGAACCAGCAGGATATTGAAGATATTGGAGCCGATGACATTCCCTATGGCGATATCGCTGTTCTTTTTGGTGGCGGCAACAACGGAAGTCACCAACTCCGGCAGGGAGGTCCCGGCCGCTACAATTGTCAAGCCAATGATCTTTTCACTAACCCCCAGGGTGCCAGCTATACTTACGCTATGGGTTACCACAAGCTGACCGCCAACTACTAAGCCAGCCAATCCACCAAGAATCAGAGCGAGAATAGCAGGCATTGATTTTTGAGGGGCAGTGGAAGGGAGTTGGTCTTCGCCTTTCAATTGGGTAAATACGTAGTAGAAAAACAAACCAAACAACAGGAGCAAAACGAACCCATCCAGTCTGTCCGTATCCCCCGGCCCGGTAAAGGAAAAGTCATTGAGCAGGAAAAGAAGCAGCACGGTGATGAAAAGCGCAATCGGTATTTCCTTCCAGGCAGTAGAGGACTGCACCCTGATCGGGAAAATCAGTCCTGCCAGTCCCAGGATAATGAATAAATTGAAGTTGTTGCTTCCGATGACATTGCCCAGTACGATATCTGAATAACCATTTACAGAAGCTACTACATTAACCACCAGCTCAGGAGCAGAAGTCCCAAAGGCTACAATAGTCAAGCCAATAGCCAAATCCGAAATTTTGTACTTTTTGGCAAGGGTGGATGCACCGTCAACGAGCCAGTTCGCTCCAAAAATCAGCAAAACAAACCCAAGTACGATAAACGAAATTGAAGCAATCATTTTACAAGCTTGAGGTTAGGTAAACAGGCTGGTAAAATAGTCAATAGTAAGTGAAATCCAAATGCCCTGTCTTTGATGCGCCCCCAGCCATCAAAAGCTGCTCCGCTTGGGAACTGCCTAATCAGGGTACCGATCCGCTGCGTACCGGTACTGATGGTAGCCCTGCCCAAGGTGGTCTCCAAGGATGTTGAAATAGCAGTCACCGGATTGGCCGAAAGGTGCAATTACGAGGGGCGTGTCGAGAGCAAGGTGCTGAAGTGTAAACCCTTCAGGCAGTTGAGCATCGAGGTTGGGCGGCCCACTTTCCGTAGCGTGCATGGCGTAGGCGTTCCCTTTACCATCGGATAGTTGGTACAGGCCTTTTTCGTACCGCAGGACCTGGCACTTTTTGATCGTTTTCACAACGAGGTGGCCGGGCTCCGGCTTGAGGATATCCGTTTTTGAGGGTATGAAATCCACAGCCAGCGGCTCGGCAAGTTCCACCCAGGAGTATCCCTTGAATTCGCGGAAAGTCAGGCAATCCTCGCCTTTGCAATCCACTGGCGCGTTGGGCGACCGCAATAAAGCAGTTTGGTCTATAAGGACGTGCCGGTCGATGTTTTTTGTCCAGGGGTATCGGACCTTCAGCTCATTCCATACTTCAGGAGGTATGGGCTGTGCCCCTCCGCTGAGCAAAACGATCTGTTCCTTCAGGTTGATCAGCTCTTTGGCAAGCCCGGGCTTCTTCCATTCGGTATTTTCAGGGGCTTCCAAAGCGGGCGTGGTGGGGTAAGACAGGTTGGCTTCTGTGGCAGAGGGCAAACTACAGCCGCTTAAAAGGAGCAGCACAGCCAAAAGGGACAGGAGCCGGTAAGGTTCAATCATTGGGAATTAAGTTAAGCGGTCTTCAATATGATCACAATACAAAACGCCCTCTAAAATTAAAACACTTTCAGTTCGGATGTATAGTCCTGGCTTTCTAAATTTTCATGCGGCTTTTTGATGGTTACGGATTAAACCCTGATCCCATGGAAAGGTCAAACGGTACAAATATTATCAAGCATGAAACCAAGTGTGTTTGGTCTTTTTCTGTTTTGTCTTATGGGAACTGCAAATGCGCAAACCAGCTTTTGTCCTGATGACCCGCCCCTGAATCCATGGCTGGCAGATTCGCCCTATCCCATTTACCACAGGAACAGCTATGCGCAGGCCTCAACCTGCATTGCCGGGGTGTCGCCACAAGATAGTGTCGCCGTCAGAATAAGAAGAGACATTACAGGAGGCACATCTCCCTGGATTTATTTATCCGAGGAGTACCCGGGAGGAGTCAGGACTATTCTTTACTCCAACTCAACGCACATCTTCAAATTCATTGATGATGGCACAGCACTTTTGGCGGTGGATAGCTTCCGGCTTGATTTCAATACCCTGACCTCGAACGGCTATAATCACCTGCTCAGCAAAAACAGGGTTTGGTTCTCCTACGAACCCACCTATGATCCGGCGGATAACCGGTACTCCCGCTTGTTTAAATTTACTGACGCAGACACTACAGACCCGTATTCGCCTATCGTAGCTTTGGATACCTTGGATTTTGGAGACTACGGGATCAACCGGGTGAATATGTACAACCTTAATTACAATGGCGAGATTGTCTGGTACTCAGAAGAAGACGAAGTCAACAACATTGCCTACGCTGGTGTCATTGATCAGGATTTCAATATGCTTGACACCTTGGTCTTTGCCCGCCTGCCGGAGGAAAGGATCAACCACAATTCCATCTCCGTGGATGAGGATAACACCTTTTACATCGTCACTTCGCACCGCCTGATTGCCTTTGAGTGGGATGGTACGGAACTGGTCATTGGGTGGGAAGCCCCTTATGATTTTGTGCATGACGGACCGACCGGGAACTTTGCATACGGAAGCGGCACTACTCCCACTTTGATCGGCTGGGGAGCAGGGAATGACCAACTTGTTGTCGTTGCGGATGGCCATGCCAATAACAACTTAGTCGCTTTCTGGCGGGAGCTCCCTGCCGGATGGACGGGGATTCCGGGCATGCCGCTTCGTTTTGCAGACTCTATAGCTATACCCAACGCACAGTCCTTTAGCAATTTATTCCAGTCGATTGAAAACTCGCCTACTGCGTATGGGTATGATGTCGCCATAGCCCAGTTTAATGGCTTTCTGGGTTATGATTGCACCAATTTCAAAGGCGTATCGAAATTCAGATGGGATACTACCGTTAATGCATTTAATCTGGAGTGGACCAACAACAGCGTCAATATGAATGGCGTGCTGGCCTATTCTTCTGGCAGCAACTTAGTCTACGGAACAGGGAAGGAAACGGACTGTTTTTATTATTACTACGGATTGAACTGGGAGAATGGAGCGCTTGAACTAAGCATTCCGCTGGGGCCTGAAGAAGACTTTCCTGATGACCCCTTTTACGATCAGGGCGTTAACCATGTGATTGATGAAGATGGCAATATTTACTATTCGGGGTCAAGGTCATTGGTTAAGCTGCAACGGTTTCCCCGGTTAACGCCTGTGAACGAGGCAGAACGGGCTGGTCCGGAATTTATCGTTTATCCGAATCCGACCGGGAATAACCTATGGGTTGAGGGTTTATCCTTAGAGGGAAATGATTATCGGATATTCTCTGCTGAGGGGCGTTGCCTGAAGCAGTCCACAATTGTCAACCAGCAAATCGACTTATCCGCAGTACCGAATGGATTGCTGTTTGTACAGGTTGTTGTCGGCGGGCAGTTGGTGACGAAAAAAGTAGTTAAATCCAGCCAGGAGTAAGCCGTACACTCCTTATTGAATGAAATTTTACCAGACAACCCTGCCATCAAAATCCGGATTAGAAAGTGTTGAAGGCACCGGAGCCTGAGACATCATAACAACCCTGCCATCGACTGCTTCAACACAGAGGCCGAATGATGCAGCGCCTGTTGTTCCTCCTCGCTGAGGTTGGCCACCAGGACCTTTTCGATGCCGTCTTTGGAAACCAGGCAAGGCACGCTCAGGCAGATGTCCTCCAGACCGTACTCTCCCTTCAATTTTACGGAAACGGTGAGTATGCTGTGGCTGTCGCGCAGAATAGCTTTCACAATGCGCACGAGGGCCTGCCCGACGGCAAAATTGGTCGCCCCCTTGTAGTCGATGATGTGGTAGGCTGAGTTTTTCACTGCCTCAAAGATGCTGCGGCTGCGTTCCGGCCAGTGTTCCTGCAGCCCGTTCGACTGCACGTACTGTTGAATGGAAACCCCTCCAAGGTTGGTCAGCGACCAGGCCGGAAGTTCACTGTCGCCATGCTCGCCAAGGATATAGGCATGTACGCTCTTGACATCCACCCCCATCTCCTGACTGATGAAATAGCGGAAGCGGGCACTATCCAGTACGGTGCCGGAACCAAAAATATGGCTGCGTGACCAACGCGAATGATTAAGCGCTACCTGTGTCAGTACATCCACCGGGTTGGTGACGATGACCACGATGGCGCGTGACTGCTGCTCAATGATGTCATCCATGATGCCTTCGATGATACTGGCGTTTCGCTTCAGCAAGTCGAGGCGGGTCTCACCTGAGCGCTGGGCACTGCCTGCGGTGATGACGATGACATTTGCATCGCTGTAATCTGCTGCTGTTCCTACTTCAATGGAAACGGATGGGTAAAAAGGCAGCCCGTGCGAAAGGTCGGCCACCTGCCCCTCTGCCAGGTTCCGATTTTGATCAATCAGGCAGATATTGCTGGCGGCACCACTTTGTGCCAGCGCGTAGGCAAAGGTAGCCCCAACGGCACCGGCACCAACAATAACAACTTTGCGGGGAGAGGATGGGACAGGCATAAGGTTTTAGGTTTTTAGATTGAAAAGCAAAACCACAGGAACGCGCCTAATGTTCAGGCAGGCTGAAGCGTTTAGTCTTGCTTTTGCCTTTGGATAGGTCGTTTCCCGAAGGTCAGGTACCAAAAGCTTAACAAAAAATTAGCCTCCCCCGCTCACTGCACATCATAATTCCCCCTTTCTTTGCAAAAAATATCAAGCCATGGCGGTACTGACCATTTTGGGGTGGGTGGTATTAGGATTTCTTCTTTTCGTCGCCCTGTACAGCCTCATCGGCCTTTTGTGCTTCACCATTCCGGTCAACCGGCGGTTCCGGAACATTAAGCGGGACGTGGAAATCTTCGTGGTTTCCAATGGCGTGCATGTGGACTATATCGTGCCCGGTATCTCCCCCGTTTTTAACTGGAAAAAGGTACTGGACGACCGCCATTACGACACACCATTTACTGCAAACAGCTACCTTGGCATCGGCTGGGGCGACCGCGGATTTTACCTGGAGGTCGACGAATGGGCCAACCTGAAGCCCAGCGTGGCGGCACGGGCTATGCTGATCCCAACGCCTACCCTCATGCACATCACTTCCCACCCGGAGCTGCCCAAAGACCAAAAACGCCTGGAGCGCATTCACCTGAGCAATGCGCAGTACCTGCAGTTGTGCGATTACATTTGCAGCTACTTTCAGGAAAAAGACGGCAGCGTTGTCCACCTGCCGGGCAAAGGCTACACGGCTAATGACAACTTCTACGAGGCCCGGGGTTATTACCATGCTTTCGGGACCTGCAACTTTTGGATCAACCGGGGGCTGATTCGGATTGGGGTGCGGGCGCCCATTTGGTCGCACGGGGGCGCTGGTATTTTTTACCAACTGAAAAAAGCCCTGCCGGAGCCGGTGACGGCTTGACGCCATCCCCGCCCGATTGTCATCCGGCTAACCAACAAAAAAGTCCCATTTCAAGTTGTCCTCTGCTTTTTTATACCTTTAGTCGATGGACTACTGCGTACTACTACTGACCATTATGGTATGGCCACTGGCAAATACCATGGGGCAAAGCACAGCTCTGGATGAATTTCTAGCTTGCGTGGAGCAACAATACGGGCCCGATGACCTGCTGATCAACGGCAGGCCTTATCAGCCCGTCAACCTCAGGCCGGAGGGGCACCCCTACTTCCGCACCGATGCCTGGCAGCCGGGCACCGTTTACCTGGATGGCCGGCCTTATGCCGCCCCAAAGCTCAAGTACAACCTGGAGCGGCAACAGCTCGCCATTCAGTATGACCGGCCCAACGGGACTTACCAGAAAGCAGTGGTTTCGCCTCTGCTGCTCGATTCCTTTAGCATTGGAGCCCACCGCTTTGTCAATCAACGCCTGATTCTCCCCGAAACGGAGGCTCCTGGTTATCTCGAAAAAATATTCGAAGCGGAGCTGGCCTTTTACCGCTATCAGCAAAAAGTCCTTACCGCCCCTTCCAGCAGCAAACCTGACGGTAAATATACCGGCCTGAAGGACGATTTTTACCTGCTCAGGGAGGGTCGGGTACACCACATTGCCAGGCGCAAAGACTTTCTGGCCGCTTTTCCGGAGCACAAATCTCAGATCCGGAAGTACATGAAGCAGCAGTTGCCGGGATGGAAAAAAATAACAGATGCCCAGTTTGTCCAACTCCTCAAATTCTGCCATGCCAAGCTCTAAATTGCTCGTTTTTATTTTTTGCCTGGTTGGAGCCTCCGGTCTTTGCCAGGAAGCGAAGTGGGCTATAGGGCCCGCTTACAATGGGCTGGACTGGCCGGCTTTCGTGCGCAAGGTAGAGGAAGCTCACCCGGTACGCATCTTTTACAAGGAAGCAGATGTTGCTGGTTTTCAGTCTCCGGAGCTGACCGGCGAGGCCCCTCTGCTGTCTTTTTTGCAAAGCGGGCTGCCGCAGTGCCGTATTGCTCACGATGGGATGGGGCATATCTTCATCAGCAGGGATATGGAGATCGTTACGGAACTATCGACAGCGATTTACCCCGAAGTAGTGCCCCCCGCAGACCGGGCCGACACCCTGCCTGACCAAGTGCAGGAACTGGCGGAGACGACTCATCAGTACGTCGGGCAGGTCATAGAGGTCGGGGATGTGCGGAAAGGTGCTGGAAAGCTGAAAGTTACTCTTCGGGGGGAGGTGCAAAGCTTATCTGGCGAAGGGGCGCTGCCCGGGGCCACGATTTTGATTGAAGAGCTGGGCACCGGTGTGGCTACTGATGAAAACGGCGCCTACGAGATAGTCCTGAAAAAGGGGACTTACACCTTCACGGTAAGTCAACTCAACCATGCGGAGGAACAGTTTAAGCTCAACCTGCTGTCTGACGGAACCTACAACTTCCGGCTGGAAGGCAAAACCAACCTGCTCAAAGGCGTAACGGTGACCTCCAACAAGTTTGACCGGGTGCAGAGCACGAAGATGGGCTTCGAGCGGCTGACCACCAAAGGCATCGAGGAAATCCCCCTGGTCCTTGGCGAAAAGGATATCCTGAAAGTGGCGAGCCTGCTGGCGGGCGTCCAATCCGTGGGAGAAGGCACGGCAGGCTTTAACGTCAGGGGCAGCCCGGCGGACCAGAACCTGTTCTACATCGACAAAGTCCCCATTTACAATACCTCGCACTTGCTGGGCTTTTTCTCCGCTTTTAACTCGGATGCGATTAGCGAGTTCTCCATTTCCAAAAGCAACATCCCTGCCAAATTCGGCGGGCGGCTGGCTTCCATTTTCGACATCACCGCACTGGAAGGGGATAAGGAAAAATACAAAGTCCGGGGCGGCATCAGCCCCATTACCGGGAATATCCTGTTTGAAGGGCCTGTTCAGAAGGACAAGAGCTCCATTATGGTCGCAGTGCGGTCCACCTACTCCAACTGGATTTTGAAGCGGATTCAGAACGACGACTTCAACCGGACCCGCGTCAACTTTGCCGATGGCATCGTGAAGTTTTCCCAGCAGCTGTCTTCCAAAAGCAGAATTCAGGCCTTCGGTTACTACAGTTTTGATGACATCAACTTTGCCGGGACCACCAATTTTGACAACAGCAACCTGGGCGGCTCCCTGTCGTGGAACCATTTCTTCAATGAGAAGGTCAATATGAACCTGGCCGTCATCAACAGCCGGATGCAGCTGGGCGTAGCCGAACGGGGAATCCCCTTTGAGGCTTACCGGCAGAACAGCGAGCTTTTGCATCAGGAGGCTCGTATGGACTGGGCCTGGCGCATCAACCCCCGGCACGAGCTGACCTTTGGGGCCAACGCCATTCTGTACAACAATGACCGGGGCACCTTCCTCCCTTCCGGCGACCGGAGCCTGATTGAGCCCATCGAGTTTGAGGTGGAAAAGGGGCTCGAATCCGGCATTTACGTAAGTGAGGAGTGGCAGCCTGCCGCACGCCTCACCCTGACCGGCGGGCTCCGCTACAATCAGTACCATTACCTGGGGCCACAGGAGTTTTTCCAGTATCAGGAAGGTGCAACCATTACGGAAGAAACGGTGACAGACACGCTGCAATTCCGGCGGGGGGAGTCCATCGTCACCCACCACAATCTGGACTACCGGGTAGGGCTGAAGTATTCCATCCTGCCCAACCTTTCTGTGAAGGCCTCCTACAACACCCTGCACCAATACCTGTTCCTGCTGTCCAACACGATAGCGCTGGCGCCCACAGACCGCTGGAAGCTGATCGACTATCATACCGAGCCGATGTCCGGGCAGCAGGCCTCCTTTGGGGTGTACGGGCGTTTTGCAGACAAGAAGTACAACTGGTCCACGGAGTTCTACACCAAACAGGTCCGCGAGCTGGTGGAATACCGGGACGGCGCGAATCTGCTGGTCAATGAGTTTCCGGAGCGGGATATCCTGCAGGGCGATTTGGATGCCTGGGGGGTGGAGCTGACCTTTAAGAAACCACGGGGGCGCTTAAACGGCTGGGTCAATTACACCTATTCCCGGTCCCGGGTTTTGGTCCGGGGGGAAGACGAAGCCAGTTCCATCAACTTCGGCAGGCGCTACCCCAGCAATTTTGACCGCCCGCACGTGGCCAACGTGGTCCTCAATTACAAATTCATCCGCCGGTTCAGCTTGTCTGCCAATATGGTTTACCAATCGGGGCGGCCCATTACTTACCCGACGAATACCTACACACAGGGCGGCTTCCGGATCATCAATTTCAGTGAGCGCAACCGGTACCGCATTCCGGACTACTTCCGGGTAGACCTGTCGGTTAAATTTGAGGGCAACCTCAGGAAAGAAAAGCTCCTGCACAGTGCCTGGGTCGTTTCTGTGTACAATCTGCTGGGGCGGGATAATGTATACAACGAATACTTCCGGTACAACAACAACAATCTGAGAGGGTACCGGCTTTCGATTTTTGCGAACCCCATCGTCTCCATTAGTTACCAGTTCAAATTCGGAAATTATGACAATTAGAGCAGCCAACAGACGGTGCCGGTTTGGGCTGTGCCTGCTGGTGCTTGCCGCTTTTTTGATTACGGCATGCGAGGAAAGCTTCCTCCCGGAGCTGGAGGATTTCGACCCGGTGCTGATCGTCGATGGAGGCATTACGAGCCTGCCGGGGCCTTACACCGTAAACCTGACCCGCTCTTCGGGCATACTGGACAGTGATCAGGAAGCAGTAGGGGAGGCGGTGGTCACGATCCTGGCGGAGAGTGGCGAGCAGGAAGTCCTGACG
>JANSXW010000018.1 GCA_024742755.1 bacterium
TCGGCTTTTGTCCACTTTAATGGCGATAATCGGGCTCAGCACATTAGGTTTTGCTCAAGATAAGCAAACTATTTTTGATGCCCTGTATTCATCGGAAATATTAGAGGTCACCATTGAGACAGACCTCTCCTACCTTATAGACAACCGCAAGAAGGACGATTACCAGCATGCCATTTTCTCTTTTGAGAATGCGCAGGGCAAACTGGAGCAACATGATATGAAGCTCAAGCCCCGTGGCAAATTCCGCCGGAATGTATGCGATTTCCCGCCCATCAAGCTCAACTTCTCCAAAGACCGGCTGATGGAGCGTGGCTATATCGCGGAGTACGACAAGCTCAAGCTCGTCACGCATTGTATGGAGGATAAATTCGCTTCCCGGGAGAACGTGGCCCGCGAATACCTGGCCTACCGTCTTTACAATATCATTTCTGACAAAAGCTACCGGGTGCAGTTGGTCCGGATCGACTATGTCGACAGCAAAAACCGGATCAGCAAAATCAGGCGCTACGGGTTTATCCTGGAGGATACCGATGAGATGGCGCACCGTGCCGGCGGTAAAGAGTGCGAAGAGTGCATCAATGTACCGGCTAATGAGCTCGCTCAGAAAGAGGAGCACATCATGTCTGTCTTTCAGTACATGATCGGTAATGCCGACTACAACACGGGCATGATGCGCAACGTCAAAATGGTCCGCCCCTATACTGGCACCGGTGTGATTCCGGTACCTTATGATTTCGATTTTGCAGGTTTTGTTGCCCCGTCCTACGCCATTCCGAACTCAGATTACGGGCTCGTTTCCGTGAAGCAACGGGTTTTCCTGGGCAATAAGGTAGACAGTGCCCTCCTGTCCTCTACGCTGCAGCACTTCCTGTTCAAACGCATGGAGATGGAGCGGGAGATCGACAACTTTAAGCTGCTTGACCGGCAGAGCCGTACTGAAGTGCTTAGGTACCTCGACACCTTTTATAAGGAAGCAGAAAATATCCTGAGTGGCTCTCCCCTGCGGGAAACACTCCATAAACAAGCGCTGCAGGAGCAGGAAAAAGGCAAAGGCACGAACGAGGTCAGGCGCTAACCTGGTCTCCCACGCGGATTAAAGCAGCGTCCTGCCCTTCTGCTAAAGTAGCGTGCAGCCCAAAATTCACCCCCTGTGCGTCACGCCGGTACGTGGCTAATGTTGCCAGGGGTTCCTGATATACGGCTGCCGTGGTTTGGTCGGTATTGATCACCTTGCAGCGGGTGCACTTGCGGATGCCCCGGAACGGCACATTCGAAATGGTAAAGGATGACCATTCCTCTTCTTCAAACGCTGTGCCGCCGGTAAAAACCAGGTTGGGTCGGAAACGGTTCATGGGAACCGGGTCTGCCAGATGGCTGTTCAGGTCCTGCAAAGCGGCTTCTCCGGTGATAAGCAAGGGGCAGCTGTCTGCGAAAAGGGTCGCCTCTCCGGGCCGGCCATACCTTTCGGAAAGCGGGCGGGCATTGGGCAGCGGCAGATAAACCAACCGGCAAAAAGTCCCCAGCTGATCGCTCAGCCACTCGTTTACTTCCTCCCGGCAAAGTTTCGCCTCAACGAAATCTTCCCAAACCTGAACGCGGACATCAGCTGCCTGCTCCGGGCCACTCAGTGGAGTAGCAATGCAATCATTCGGGTCCCGGCCGTGCGACAGTACCAGCTGCCCGTCCCGTAAAACCGGCTGTATCAAAGCCATTTTCGGGACTTTGCGCTGAGAGACAAACATGCCTTTCATGTCAACAACCATCCACTGACGGTCATAGGCCAGCCCGTGCGGCCCAACCGCAGACTCGGTGAGCTGTACCCCTCCCAGGCTCTTGACGGGGTATATATAAATTCCACTAATTTGTTTCATGCTTTAGTATTCACCCTTTGTTTTTGCAACCAATTGTAGAAGAATCCGTACAATTGCCTGGATTGAATGATTTACAAACGGTCATTCCCGATGTAAATCCAAATATCTAACCCGGACAAGATAAACTTTTCCGCTGCTTTCAGACGAGTGTCTGGGCCGGAAAAGGTTTTAGGACACATGGGCGTGCGTTAAATTTTCGTATGCCCGGACAACAACCGATTTAACACAATTGCTATGAAATTTTGGCCCCTCATTGCGATGTTTTTGCTGCCCCTGCCCTCCCTGCAGGGGCAGAATTCCCGCCTCAGCAAAGCGGATTCCTATTTCTCTGAAGGCAAGCTGGAAGCCGCCATCCCTCTCTACCATCAGGTACTGCAACGGCAGGACGTGCCCCATGCAAAAATCAATCTGGCAGAAGCTTACTACGGCATTGGAGACTACCATACGGCCGCCAACTGGTTCGCCCTGGTGATGCCCATGGAAGAGTGCCAACCGGTGCATCAACTCAAATACGGCTATGCCCTCTTGCACAGCGGCAAATGCGAGGCGGCTATCCGATGGTTCAACATCTACCTGGAACAACGCCCCTTTGACCCCCGCAAACCAGACTTGCTCAATGCCTGCGACAAGTATCAATCGCTGCAAAACAAGTCAAAAGGGCAGGTTGAGGTGGTCCATTTGCCTTTCAATGCGCCCAGCAATGACTTTTCGCCTGTCCTTTACCGCAACGGGCTGGTTTTCACAAGCGACCGCTATCAGGTGGAGGGCCAGTACCTGGCTCATTTATTCCAGGTCAGCCTTACCACAGCAGACACCTTGTCTTACGGAACGCCCAAGCCTTTTGACGTTGAGACGCCCCAAAACCTGCACGAGGGCCCGGCTACCTTCAATGCCAGCGGAAATGAAATCTTTTTCACCCGTACCCGCCCCGAAAGTCAGGCGCGCAAGAAGCTGGAAATCCGGACCGGGCGCCTGCTGCCACAGGGCACCTGGAGCGCGCTGTACCCGCTGACTTTTTGCAGTGACGAATATGCGGTGGCTTTCCCTGCACTCAGCCCCGAAGGAGACCGGTTGTTTTTTGCATCCGATATGCCCGGTGGGTACGGCGGTATTGACCTTTACGTCAGTGTGCGCATCAATGGTGCCTGGGGCCGCCCGATCAATCTGGGGCCGGTCATCAACACCCCGGGCGATGAACTGTACCCCTACGTCAGCCCCGCCGGTGATTTGTACTTTTCCTCCAATGGGCTGCTGGGATTGGGCATGCTGGATTTATTTGTGACCCGTGAAGGCAAAGACGGTATCTGGCAGCGCCCGGAAAACCTTGGTGCGCCCTTCAATTCGGCCGCCGACGACTTTGGGTTTGCCATGATGGATGCCTCTGAAAGCGGCTACTTTACCTCCAACCGGCAGGGCGGCGCAGGAGGGGACGATATCTACTTCTTCCGGCGGAGTGGCCGGATCGCCTCGATTGATGTCCTGGACCTTACCAATGGCATGCCCGTGCCTCACGCCGCATTGCTCGACACCCAAAATAGCGACACCCTGCACACCAACGCAGGCGGCCGCATCGTGCTCCGGGTCCCATCCTGTACCACCCTTACCGGATGGCAGGAAGGCTTTTTCCCAAAGTCGGTGGATATTTGCCCGGACGATGTGCCAAACGGTTCAGATACGCTATTCCTCGCCATCGCTCTGCAACCGGATATACCGCAAACGCTGAAGGGCGTGGTGTTTGACCGGACCTCTGGCCGGCCACTGGACGGGGTGAAAATCAAACTGGAATCAGAAGGCGCCTGTGCTTCTTCCGATCTTGTTTATGCCAACGGGCAGGGGCGGTTCACCATTGAATTGCAAAATGAGTGCTGCTACGATATTACCGCCACCCTTGAAGGCTACGAGCATGTCACAGAGCAGTCTGTCTGCGCCACCGGCCCTAACCGGGAGCAGTACATCAATCTGTTCCTGCAGCCCCGGAGCAATGCTATGCCTGTCTCCGCCCCTTCCGACTCCACAACCTTTGCTGAAAGCCTGGATGATAAGGAATCAGGGAGAACCCAAACCGACTTATTCGAAGGCTTTGAGCCCAGCCGGCCAAGCAGCAGAGACACCTCTACGGCCCTGGCTTACAAACTCAATGTCTACTACGATGTCGGCCGCTCAAGCGTACAGCCCGGTTCTGTCAGTGAATTGCTCAAACTGCGTGACCTGCTGCTAAAAAACCCCAGCCTGGTGGTTGAAATCTCTTCTCATACCGATGCGAATGGCAATGCCGTAGCAAATGAAGAACTCAGTCAGCGGCGGGCCAATGCCATCGTCCGCTATCTGACGAGCGAAGGCATTGACCGGGCCCGCATGATCCCTGTTGGGTACGGGGAGGCTTTGCTGACCAATGATTGTTCAGATGGTGTGGACTGCCCGGAGTGGATGCACCAGGAAAACCGGCGTACGGAATTCAGGATTATCCGGCAGTAAATAGCATGCCTTTAGATTCCGGGCCTGGCGATTAGCCGGTGGTGCCAATAGCACCGGCGATAGCATTAATCGTTAGCATCAGTTCCATTTGCGTGTGCGCCGCCTGCTTAGCGCCCCTTGCTTTTTCCGCCCGCCAGCGCTCCAGCAAAGCAATCTGATGGCGGTGAAGCGGCTGCAGCACAACCGAGCGCATTTCATTGGAACGGGCACGGCGCGGATGGCGGGATTCGTAATCGCCCCCCAGCAATTGATCGAGTTGCTGCCGGACCAGGGCCAGCTCCTGCCCAAACATTTTGAGGAAACGTTCCCGAATCGCCTCGTCCTCCACCAGTGCTGCATAGGCCGCCATGATGTTTTCGTCCACTTCTCCAACGCTGTTGTCTACATTTTGCAGGACATACTTTAGAAACGGTTCTTCCCCGCATTGTCCTTTTAATGCTGTATAAGCCTCTGGTTTTTCCTTTTCCAGGGACTGTAGGGCCGTACCCAGCCCGTACCAGCTCGTCATATGGTAACGCGACTGCCCCCATGCAAACACCCAGGGGATGGCCCGCAAATCCGCCAGTGTGCTTGCCCCGGTCCGCTTAGCCGGACGGGAGCCGATTTTACTGGATTCGATGGCATCAATAGGGGTGGCCTGCCGGAAGAAAGGGATAAACCCATCGGTATGCAACAAGGCAGCGTAGTGCTCCCGGCTGTCTTGTGCCAGGCGCTCCAGGATGGCCTCCATGGGATGGCCTTCACAAGGCGCCTGCCGGTCGAGCACGGTACGGGCGAAGGTGCCGGCCACCAGCAGCTCCAGGTTGTAAGCTGCGTTGAGCTTGTAGGCATACTTTTGGGCGATGGTCTCTCCCTGTTCGGTAAGCCGTATGCGGCTATTCAGGGTACCGCACGGCAGGGCATTGAGGAAAGCCGCCGTGGGGCCTGACCCCCGGCTGATCGACCCGCCTTTGCCGTGAAAAAACAGGATATCGACCCCCATTTCTGCTCCGGCGCGGGACAGCCGCTGCTGCGCTTTGTACAGGTACCACTGACTTGCCATGATGCCTCCGTCTTTATTGCTGTCGCTGTAGCCCACCATGACCTGCTGACGGGGCTTATCCCAATGCCGGGTCTTCATGAGGTAGCGCATAGAGCGGGCTGTGAAGGGGTGCTCCAGGAAATTGCGCAGGATTTCAGGGCCCCGCTCCAGGTCATCTACGGTTTCCAGCAGGGGCACTACCGGGACTGTGCAAACCAGGCCTTCCTCCGTCATTTCCGTCAGCCCGGCTTCCCGGGCAAGCAGGTAGACCACCAGCAAATCAGAGACCGAACGGGTCATGCTGACGATGAAAGACCCCAGGCAGTTGATGCCATATTTTTCGGTATGCGCCTTTAAGGTCCGATAGCATTCCGCCACTGCACGGGCGTTGTCTTCCAGCTCAGCATCGGGATGGGTAAATGGCCGGGCAGACTCCAATTCACGGCTGAGGAACTCCAGCCGTTTTTGTTCTGACCAGCTGCCGAAATCCGTATCCGGGACCAATGCTGCCTTGAGGAGCTGGGACACCGCCTGATCGTGAAAGGCACTGTTTTGGCGAATGTCTAATGCGGCCAGGTGAAAGCCGAGGGTTTCCACCACCCGCTTCACAACCACCACTTCGCGGTAAGCGACCGTGGTGGCACCGTGGGCATCCAAAGCCCGCTGCAGCATCGTCAGGTCCTTCACCAGGTCTTCACTGTGAAAATAACAGCCCGGCCGCTCGGACAACTGAACGGCGTGGCCCCGCTGCGTATCCACCGGCAGCTTCACCAGCATCAGATTGGCCATTTGCCGGAAGGCTTCACCCTTATTGCGGTCCAGGGCTTCCTGACCGGTTTTTTCCCCCAGCTCTTCCACCATTTCGCGGATGCGCTCCTGTGCTTCGGGTATCAGCTCCTCGATTTGGCAGGCGAAACTCAGGTGACGGACCAGGCGCGCCAGTTTACGGCGTATGGCAACGAAGGCATTCAGGCGAAGGCGGAGTAAGGTGTGCTGCGTCACATCGGCAGTAACCAGCGGGTGGCCGTCGCGGTCACCACCCACCCAGTCCCCGAAAGAGATTTTGGGGTAAGCATGAGCCCGGGCCAGCGTGCCAGGGGCAATCCCGAAGGACTCGCCCGCCTTTTCCAGCCGGCGGTCCAGTATTTGAATCAAATCCGGGAAGACCTCCAGCAGGTAGTGCATGACATTCCGCAGCTCAGAGGTTACATCCGGCTTTTCCAGATAGATTTCGCCGGTTTTCCAGAGGCGGTACAAGTTCTCTTTGATTTCCAGGTTCAGTTCCTCCCGCTCCCGGGCGTTGTACATCTGGTTTTCACGCTGCACCAACAGGAGGTAAAGCTCCCGGTGGTGCTCCAGTACGGTGGTCCGCTTTGCTTCCGTAGGGTGGGCGGTCAGCACCGGCTCCACCGAAATTTGCCGGAGGGCTCTCAGGGCTTCCTCCTTTGGAACGCCAGCCTCCTGCAGCCGGCGGAAAGCTTCTACCCAAAGCCCGGGCTCCGGGTCTCCCGATTCGTCTTCTGCCCGGCGCCGGTGCTGCACAGCGGTATTGATCTCCGCCATGCTCATCAATTGAAAAACCAGGGAGTACAATTGCAGGTGACGGGTGGTCAGCTCATCCGGTACGCCCGCCTGACCAATCCAGGGAATTTGTTCTGCGAGTTGGGCTTCCCCACTCTCCTTGAGCACATCCTGCAATAGCTGCAATAAGTGCTGCAAGTCCTGATAGGTCTTTTTGAAATGCTGTTGGGCGTTAGCCAGGAGGGTCTCCATATTTTCGCTGTTTTGTTTGTTTTATAGTTTTCCCAAATATCCTCAATCTTCTACTGAGATCAAAGAATTCCTACCATATTAGATAGGCTAGCTATTTGGTTTTTACAACCGGCAAACCTGCCCGGGTCAATATATTGCCTATCTTTGAGCATCACTTCATCCCGAAAATTCGAAAATCTGATGAAACAATTGTTTTATTTTCTGGCGGTTGCAGCAGCCGCCATGCTTACCTCCTGCACCAGCAATGAAGAGGAACTCTGGATCGAGGCCGATGGCAGCGGGCGGTACGAATCGACCATGGACCTGAGCGGTATTTATCCTTTTATACTCATGGGGCTCAACAGCGAGTCTGAGGAAGAAGAAGGTGAAGAGGAAGACCCTTTCACAAAGATGATGGAAGATTTATTGCAGTCTGAGTCCGTTGATACGCTGATCAGCTTCTCCGACATGATTGCGCGGGAGCTAGAAAAGGAAGGCAAGGATTTGGATAGGTTGCTGGACAGCCTTCAGGCTATCGACATCGAGGAAGCAGGCATTACGGAAGCGGAGAAAGAAGCCAATCTCAAGATGTTCAGAGAGATGACGAATATACAGCTCCGCATGCAGGTCAAACGAGCGGAGTCTTTGTTCAAAATCACCACCATCAACACCTTCGACGATATTGCTGAATTTGAACAGGGCGGCAACTTCATGGAAACCATGATGGGCATGCGCGATAATGCGGCTATGGGCGGACAAAGTGAGATGATGGAGGATGTGCTGGGGGCCCAAACCCAGTTTTCTCTATCAGGCAAAACCCTGAACGTCTCCCGCCGCGGCCAGGACATGGGCGATATGAGCGAAGAAGACAAGCAGCAAATGCAGATGGTGGAAGGCATGCTCGGCGATGAGCCTTACCGCCTGACAATCCACTTTCCCGGCAAGGTGAAGAAAACGTTGAATTCCAAATATGCCACCCGCGTGGACAAGGAAACCGTAGTTATTGAGATCCCCCAGGAGGACCTCAAAAACCCAGACATGAAGCTGGACCTGGGGATTAAATTCAAGGGGCTTAAATAGCCTTACGAATGGCGAGCCTGCCTGCCCGTTTTAACCTTCGGGCAGGCAGGCTGCCTTTAAGAGCTTATTTGGCCACCACAAATGGTGCCACGTACTGCTGCCCTCCGTCCATGACGACCGCAAGGTACCAGCCTCCGGCAAGGGTACGGATGTCCGCCGCTACAATTGCCTCCCCAACCTCTAAGCCCACGGTCTTCAACAGCTTGCCAGACTGATCAAACAACCGCAACTGCGCGGACGGGCTGAGCGTAACGGGCGCTTCCAGCATCAACTGCCCATTGCTTACCGGGTTGCCGATGACGCGAAGTGGCTGACGCGGCCTTACAAGTCCTGGTTCAACTGCGGTCAGGCTTTCCAGTTGCACGCGCTCGGCGATAGAGCGGTGGCCGTGGGACAGCCAGAGCACACCATTTGCGTCCAGTCCGGCTGCCGTAAGGCGAAGGTTGTCCATAGGGCTGTTCATCGCATCGTACAGTGCCCATTCGCCCTGCGTTTCCACAGCCACTTGTGCGTCATCCCAGATGACTTTTCGGCCACCCTGTATCAGCAGTTCCCGAAAAAATTGACCTTCTGAAGGCGCAAAAGGCAATTCATAAGCATGCCATACGCCATCCTCCAGATACTGAAGGCTGCTGTACCCCAGCGCCCAAAGCCGCCCGGTCGCTGCATCGTACTTCAGGTCACTGACCGGATGATCCTCATACCCCTGATCCCCCTGTTCCAGCATGGTCAGTTCGGAGCCATCCCAAAAGGCAACATCAACTTCACCGCCGCCTATCAGAGTGGCCCATATCCCCCCAGGCACTACAGCAATATCACTAATGTAACGCTCATCGAAGGCCGGGTGGGCCTGTTGTTCCCACTCGCCCTCCGCAAAGCGGTACAAACCATCTTCGTAGGTTGTTATCCATACCTCCGGGCCTGATAAACCTGGGTACAATTCCCAGCCATAAACTTCAGGGAACGGGCTGTCGGCAGGGTCGTAGACGGTCACCTCCGCTCCGGACTGATGCATGACCGAAAGACCAGCAGTGCACCAAAACGATCCGTCAGCGGCAAAGGTGTACCGGCTGAAGGACAAGGGCTCCTCTTGCGCATCCCCAATGGTTAGCTCCGCACCTGTCTCCATATTTATGACGGAGGTGCTATGGGCTTTGCCCCAAAGCTCCCCATCCGGCTCATTCTTAAACTGAAAAAGTGGCCCGGCAAAAGGATAATACCCATAAGCAACCGAGGTGCTTCCTGCCCATTGCAACGCCTCCCTTGTGATGGTAAGCAGTGCCCCATCCGGCATGGAAAACTGGCAAAGGACTCCTTCCCAGTCCGGGTAATCGCCTTGCTGCGACCAGGTCTCTCCATCCCACATAAACTGCGCCCGGTTGGGGGACAACACCTGCAATACGCCAGGTTCAGGCTCCGTGATGGAAATGGAAGCCCCGAAAATACTGAGATGAGGGACATGGGTGACGTGGTTCCAGTTTTCACCATCATATGCACCAATAACGCCCAGGTCCGTAAAAAACCAAAGCTGCCCGTCCTGCGCTTTGTAAATGGCGCTGCCGCCGTAGGCAAAGAAAGGCTCTTCTACTTCCTGCTCATCGGGGCTGAGCAGCACCAGCTCCTCCCCTTCTTTGCGGAATGCGCCATGACTGGCAATCAGCAAATGGCCATCTTGCGAAAAGTCGAGGCCCCAAACCGCTCCGTACAAAGGGCTGTCTGTGTTTTCCCACCGCGACCAGGTACCGTTGTTGTAGCTCAGCAAGCCAATATCGGTGCCCACCCATAACACGCCGGCTTCATCAAAAACCATGCAATACAAAAGCGGTGCTTCTCCCTGACCGGTATTGAAACTCTCAGGGTAAGGCAGGTGTGCCCAGGTGGTACTGCCCTGCGGACGGACCATGAGTGCCAAATCGTAGGTGCCAATGTACAGGTCATTCGTCAGCGGATGCTGCGCTACGGCTTCTATGGTATTGGAAACCAGCCCGGCGGTAACTTTATTATGAGTAGTGACAGCGGAAGTCAGCGGCTCATACTCCACCAGCCCCGCTGAGGTGGGAACCCAAACCCGTCCGTCGGTTGCCAGAGGTTGCCCCGCCCGTTCCGCCTGAAGGAAACTCTCCCATTGGACATCTTGCCCGGCAGCCGTGCAGGCCAGGACAAAAAGCATCAAAAAAGTCTTTAGATATCTCATGTGTTTTTCTTTTGGTTCAAAAATGGCAGGATTTACCCGGGGCTGCAAACGGAAAGGGAACCTTAAATTAAAGCTTTAATTTTCATAAATTGAGCTAAAATCCATTTATTCCTGACTTTATGAGTTTTTAAATTAAGACTTTAATGAAATCCATCCAGCCTGATCTCTACCAATTAGTACACGCGCTGACACCGGCAGAGCAGCGCACCTTCCATCATATCGCACTGCGGCATACCAGTCAGCGCCCTATGGGCTACTTTGAACTCTATGAAATACTGCGCAAGCAAGACCGGTTTGACGAAGCTGCCGCACGGGAGGCGACTGGCTTAAAAAAGCCTCATTTTGCGGTGATCAAGCGTCAGTTATACGAGCAGCTGATGCAGGCCCTTTCCTATCACCACCGGCAGGACCACGACCTGGAAAAGGGGCGCCGCCTGCTGCAGCAAACCCGCATTCTGCTGGAAAAGGACCTGGTGGGCCAAGCCGAAAAACGCCTGCGGAAAGCACGGAAGCTGATTGAAGCGCATCAGTTGACCGCCTTACAAACCGAATGCCTGCTGCTGCGGAAAGCCATTCTGGAAAAGCGCCTCAACCAGCCTGCCGCACGCCAAACCCTCAATGCCCTCCAAAAGGACTGGAACAGCGCCGTGACAGCACTCAACCTGGCGGGAGAAGCAGCCATCGTCAGCCTTGAGGTGGCACTGCAGCATTTGCAAAAAATCCGTGCTCAGGGAAGTCAGGAAGGGCACAGCCCGATTGCGGCTATGGACAGGCCCGCTTTCCGGGAAGCACTTCAGGCTCCTCAGTGGACCACTCAGCTTGATGCCCGCCGGGCGCTTTCCACCTATCATTTCATGAATGCCGAGCCGGCCGCTGCTTTTGCTCAAAACGAGGCCCTGTTGCAGCTCTTCCGGGAAGCGCCCTTCCTGACCGAGCGCTATCCGGCCCGCTACCTGACCGTTTTCCAAAATTTGCTCATTGACCATTTTCAGCTTCAGAACTGGGCTGAGCTGGAGGAAGGCCTGCAGCAGCTTCGTCAACTGCCCCAACAGAAAGCCTTTAAGCGGCTGCAAGGCATCACGCCCCGCATTGAAGAGCGCAGCACTTTGCTCGAAGCGAATATGTTGGTTGCCCGCAAGGCTTACGCCCGGGGCCGTCAGTTAGCTGAAGATTTATTGCCCAGGCTTCAACGGCAGGCCCTGCGCCTCTCCTACCCCAATCAGCAATCCCTCCTTTACCTGCTTGCGCTCTGCCAATGGCTGGATGGAGCGGCAGATGCTGCCCAGTCTGCGATCAATCTGTTCCTGGACCGGTACCGCAAAAAGACCCTGGAAGAACTCTACCACTTTGCCCGCCTGTTGCAGTTGATGATCCACTTTGACCTGCAGCATTTTGAGCTCCTTCCTTACCTTTTGCAATCTTTTCGAAGAAGCCATACCGGCTTTTACCCCGAAAGCACGGGGCTGTTCCTGCAGTATTTGCCGCAACTTTTGAATGCCGCCGGCCCACGTGAGCGCCTGCAAACCCGGAATGAATGGCGATCGGCTATAGTACATGCGGGCCTTGAAGATCGGGAAAGCCGGTTTTATGAATACCTGGACCTTTTTTACTGGATGGATAATCCCGTACATTGAGGAGCTATATTCCACTAGAGTTTCTCCGCCACCTGGTCTTGCTTCGTGTGTTGCCGGTTATTGCCCAGGGCTTTCCTTACCTTCCGGTTACGTGGGTAGTCGTATTAGCCATTTGGTTTGCGCTTGTTTTAAAGAGGAGCCGAACACTGACGGCAGAAGTTACTGGCCCACCACAAAAGGAGCGGTAAATCGCTGACCATTATCCTGCACCACCGCTACATACCACCCTGCAGCCAGCCCCTGAACCCGGGCGCGCAAAAATCCGCCCACTATGCTGGCCGGCTGCACGGGTACCAAACGCCCCGTAGCGTCAAACACTTGCAAGGTCGCAGCAGAACTAAAAGAGTGTGGGCGATATAGCACAAGTTGACCATTTTGAATAGGGTTACCTATGACAGTAAGTTGGTCCGGAATAGTCGCTTGCTCAATAACTTCCTGCGGATTAAACCGCTGAAAGCGATCAACTGCATTGACTGGCAACATAGAAAAGTTGGTATGGGTAAGCCAAATCCCACCTTCCGGGTCTAGTCCGACCTTGTCAATGCCACCCTTGTACATGGGGCTGTTTTCAAAATTATACACTTCCCATTCACCTTCATGTTCTATCCATAGATCCAAAAACTCAGCAATAATTAGAAAATCCGGACCGGGAATGAAATCTCGGATACCAGATATGCGAAAACCCTCTTCATCAGGTAAATCGTAAGTGTGCCATGAATCACCATCAAAGTATAGCAGGGACCTGTTTCCTGCTGCCCAAAGCCAACCTCTGTAGGGGTCATAATGCAACCGGAATGTAGACTGTGCATCATCAGGATCAAAATTCGAACCGTATTTTAAATCTTTACCATCCCACAAGGCAGGTATAAGTGTTCCATTAGACCCGAATTCAGCCAAAACCCATAAACCTTGCGGTGTACGCTCGTGACTCCAGTATTCCAAAGGAGGTAAAACCGATTCCGGAGAATGGTGCCAATCCAAACCATCAAAATGGTAAGCTCCTCTATCTCCGGCCGAAAAAGAGACCCTTCCGGATGGGCTAATCTCTAAAAGGTGCCAGTAATCGCCTTCGCCCGGCAGGATGCTATTGGTAGAATCATAAACCGTCCAGCCTTGCTGCTCATACCGATAGACTCTATGGTCATTCACACTCCAAAGGCTTCCGTCCGGAGCGAACTGGGCGTTTTTCCAATACAGCTGAGCGCCCAGCCTTGCCCCGGTTGGATAAGAAATAGTATTGCCTGTCAGCATATTATACAATTTCTTTTCATCAAAGCCCCACAGTGCTCCATCGGAACTGGTGACAAAACCTCCGGCCTGGCCCTCAAACATATATTCGTTATAGACAATAGAATCCCCTTGCTCAAAAACCAAGTGGTCTTCCATTACAGCTACCCGTTCACCTGAGTTAAGTACACAACCTGACTTTGGCCTTAAGCTTAATACACCATCTTTGGGTTGCCATGCTTCATCCTTCCAGTGATACCATGAGTTTCTATGAAGTAAAATCTCCGGCCGCTCGCTTCCAGCGACTTCCAGTAAGGTGACCCGCCTGCCAAAACTACTGCCCGTAAAACCAGCAAACTCCTCCACCATCTCCCAGTCATTATCATAGTAATACCCTATAACTCCACCGCCTGTCGCGTACCAAAGACCACCCGCTTCATCTATATGAAGACTTGTCCTGCTAAAATCGGAAAGAGGGTCACCTGATTCGTCCAGGGGGCCAAGATTACGCCATTTCCCGTTCTCCAACCGAAAGGCGCCTCTGCTGGCGGCATAAACGTCACCGGTCTCCGTAACTTTTATATCATACACATCATCAAAATAGGTAGCAAGACCGTAAGTCTTATTATACTTTTCCCAGCTTGTCCCGTTGTAATAGTGAGCCCCTCTGTAAGACCCTATCCATAATCCTCCTGCCGCATCAAAAGTCATGCAGATTACTCCGTATTCTGTATTCGTTCCGTTGATCGCGGCATCGGGCATCGGCAGCAAACTCCATTCATCCTCTCCTGACCGGCGTACGGCAATACCTTTATCGAAGGTTCCGACATACAAATCACCGCTCAGAGGATGAAAAGCAACTGCCATAACCCAGTTTGAAGGCAGCCCATTAACCTTGGACCAGCGTTCGAAAGCGCCTGTTTCCAAGTTGACCTCAATGAGCCCCGCACTCGTAGGCAAGAACAGGTAATTGTCCTGTTCCACGATTTCCCTTACCCGATCAGGATCAATAAAATTGGTCCAATACCCCTCCTGCGCTTTGAGCAGCCCGGTCAAGCTCAACAGCCCCAAAAACACGATACGCTTTTTCATATGCTGAACAGGTTCTTTTCTCAAGATAAATTTTCTGGAAAACTTAATTTTTACCGCTTTCTAAAATTATAAAAAATGGAGGACACAGGCTTTTAGGATTTTTTAAACCCTCTTGCCGAATGTTTGAATGTGCCCTTTGAATAGCTGAAGCGCTGCGATAAGCCCGCCGAATTAAATATGCTCCATCATCCTCGAAGCTAAAAGTATTTGGATTTCCCAACTATATTGCAGAAGTAGCCCTGCGATTTCCTGCTCCAAACGGTCTAAATTCCGCACATTTGTTCTCATCTTTGCGTTTTTCAGATATACGCTTGACAAATTAGTCACCGACTATAAGTGTCGGGTCTCTAATCCAGACATTCATCGTCTGGGATCTATGATTTGCGACATCGCCCCTTGACAAAGCGTAGCTTGTCAGGACAAGGGCGGGCTATTTTCCAGCGTTTATGCCGACATAAAGTGGTTTGCCGATCCGATCCTTATTGGAGACCACTTTATCGTCGATATATGAAACGGCGTGACGGCGGGCATGGCTTGCCGTCTCAAAACCGAATTGAAGACCACTATGGCCAGAAACAACGACTATCCTTCTTCCGGCAGTCAGCCACGCAATATGCTCCGTGCGCTGTTGGTGATTCTTATTGTGTGTATTGTTGGCGTACTGCTGTTCCGCAAATTTGTGGCACCGCCCGGCTACACGAGCGTGCCTAAAGAGTACCAGGTCAACTACGTGCCCTCTGATTTCCGAATGCCCATTGATGAAGAGCGGGCCTTGTCTGTCCTTTCTGACCCCAACAACAACCGCCGGGGCTTCGATGAGCTCGTGTATGATGTCAACATGAGCATTCTGCAGCACGTAGGCCGGCGCATGAACCTGAACGATGAGGACCTAAGCCGCCTGCAGGACGAATACGACAAACACCATCCTTACCTTAGAGAACTATACTTCAACGATTTTGTCCAGCTCCGGGATACTACCAGCCAGCTGTACGAGACCTGGTATGAGAATGAGGGCGGCAGTGCCATTGAAGCGTTGCGGGAAGTGGCCGGGAAGTACACCTGCTTCCTCGTCACCCAGGTGATCACGACACTTGTACCAGTAAAAGGACAAAGCATCTATGCCAAAGGGCAGGAAGTCAACACCCCCTGTGGCGTAGCCATGCAGGAAGCCCTAAACCCTATGCTCAAACGGCTGGAGGAACGGGCTGCGGTACAGGACTTTAGCCGCTCCCGAGGGCTGTTGCAGGAAAAGGTGGAACGGGTGATCGCCGAACTGGCAACCATGGAAGTCCGCGATAAAAAAGGGCTCAACAAAAATCTGCAGACCCGTTTTCTGGGCTTCTCCGTCTCTTCCTCCGACATCGAGGTATCCGCTATCAGTATCTTAAAGGTCGGCTTCAGGCTTAATGAATATTTTGACATCGGGCTGAATGCCAAGCAGGGCATCGTCACCATCACCCTGCCCGAGCCGGTCATCCTTTCCCACGAGGTTTTCCCTAAAATTGACAAGCTCGACATTGGGTGGATGCGGGAAGTGCAAAGCGTAGACCTCAATAAAAATTTCGATGTGCTGCGCCGGGAATTCCGCCGGGAAGCACTCGAAAGCAACATCATGGACGATGCCAAATCACAGGCCATCGACCTTATGAATACGATGTTTGACCCCGTCATCAAGGGCATCAACAGCCGGTACAACCTCCGTGTGCGCTTCAGGGAAGCAGAATCCGCCTACCCGGAACCGGAAACCGATTACGCCGCCGACAACCAATACCAGGACTGATGCCAACGCTTGACGCCGACTACTGGGAGCGCCGCTACCACGACCACAACACGCCCTGGGATATTGGCTACGCCTCTCCCCCGCTCGTCCGTTACCTTCAGCAGCATACCGAGCCTACAGACCGCATTTTGATTCCCGGTGCCGGCCATGCCTACGAAGCAGTATGGCTGCATCAGCAGGGGTATCCTAATGTGTTCGTATGCGACTGGGCGCCTTCTGCCTTTGAAATACTGGAAGCAAAAGCTCCTGACTTCCCCAAAGGGCAGTTGCTCGTTGAAGATTTCTTTGCGCTGGACCTTGAAGCAGACCTGATTCTCGAACAGACTTTCTTTTGTGCCATTGATCCGGGCAGGCGGGAGGACTACGCCCGGCAGTCCCACAAGCTGCTGAAGCCCGGCGGGAAGCTGGCCGGCCTCCTCTTTACCCACCCACTGGAACGGGGTGGTCCACCCTATGGTGGCCGGGAAGAAGACTACCGCTCCTTATTTGCTAAGTATTTTGAAGTGCTGCAGCTGGCACCCGCCCCGGACAGCATCAAACCCAGAGCCGGGAATGAAGTCTTCCTGGAGGTGCAACGCCGCAAATAAGTGGGCTGGAAAACCTATTCTCAAACTCCTATCTGAACTAAGTCTAAATAAATTTGTTCTGTTCACGCTTACACCCTAATTTAGCGCAAAGACAGGACAAACAAGAGCATGAACGCTATTTCCATTGTAATCGCTGACGCACAGCACCTTATCCGGGCAGGTCTCCGCCATCTTGTATCACAGGATGACCGGTTTCAGGTTGTCGGGGAGGCAAGCAATGAGGAGGACCTGCGCCAAAAGCTCTCTGCACTTCAACCCGATGTGGTCATCCTTGACTACGATCAGGATGGAGCTTTCTCCATCTCCACCATCAATCGCCTAAAGGAGCAGCACCCCAACGTGCGCATCATGGTCATGAGCGATGACGATGAAAAGGAGCGTATTTACAAAGTGCTTCAGCTTGGCGTCAACGGCTTTCTGACCAAGGGCTGTGGCGAGGAGGAGGTCTTTGATGCCATAAAAGCCACCGCAAAAGGAGAAAAGCTATTTTGTACCCGGGTGCTTGACTACCTTTTAGAAAAGAGCTTTCCGGATCAGCAGCAAAAGCCCGCTGAGCGCGAATCGGTCAGCTGTGGCCCCACCCCACTGAGCCCCCGTGAAATAGAAATCGTCCGGCATATCGCCCGGGGGCTGATTGCCAAGGAAATAGCGAGCGAGCTCAACCTGAGCACCCACACCATTTACACCCACCGCAAGAACATCATGAAGAAGCTTAACCTCAACAGTGCTTCAGAACTGATCCTCTATGCCGTAGATATCGGGATCGTGGACGGGCGGCAAATCCCTTCATAAGCCCTCATCCTTTTCTTCTGCCGGAATTGCCACTACCTCATAATATTCCGGGGAAAAATACCGTTAAACCCTGGGAAACAAATTGGTACAAAAACCGGAAACTTGCAATTGTTGCCGATTTCACTTACATTGAGTGCGTAAATTGACCGGTCTGCGGCCAAACAAAAAATTGGGCCGCGCGGTGAGCCAAATTCAATCATATGAGAACCACTATCCTTACGCTGTTCGCTGTGTTGGCGATCCATGCTGCTGTCTCTGCTGCTAATCTTTACATTTTGTACGATGACGCCTGCATGGACCGGCTGGAATATGCTTACCAGAATGCAGATGATCAGTCGCCTTACATTATGTATCAGGTAAGTACAATGCCCGGGGAGAAAATCATCCTGGAGGTAGGAGCAGAAAGCCAGACGCCGCAGGACTTTATGCCGGCGCAGTTCATCCGCTGCAACAACGCGGTGTTTGACGAGCAGCTGGTCAATGCCATCAACAGCAATATTGATGAAGTGCATATGGTGGTCCGCAAAGGCAGCCGCTACTTCATTTCGCCGATCAACTTCGCTGCACGCCTTTTGATGAACGATAACGTGATCCTTTACGACTCACCGAAGTACCGCTTCCAGTTTGACCGCAAGATGGGCACGATTGGTGAGAATATTGCCTATAACAACCCCAGAGCGGAGGTCTTCTTTGAAGGGAAACTCGAAAATGAATGTTCCGGGGCCTACCTTTTCCACCAGTATGCAGAATTTGACGGCAACCCACACGCAGACCTTGTGCTGGTACCGGAAGTCGGTATTGTGGAAGAGCGCAGCGGCATCAATGCCGAAGATGCCCTGAACAACACCCTTCGCCTGGAGAAGGTGAACGGCAGAAAGTTGGAGCGCCACCTTCGCCGCGTTTGCGATGGTGATTATACAGAGGATGAAGCCGCTCCTGCCGAAGAGGCGTTCACGGCCCGTGCGGCTCATGGAGACGTAACGGCAAAGGGCGGAACTCCTGATTCTTATGGCGCAGAGGCTTACACCCGCCCCCGGGACCCGCTGGCGAATGTGGACACCACGCCAAAGGCAGTAGCTCAAAAGCCCCAGACCCACAAAGTCCAGAAAGGCGAAACCCTTTACCGTATTGCCAAAAATTACGGTGTGACGGTCGATCAGGTCAAAGCGTGGAATAACAAATCCAACAATACCATTTACCCCGGCGAGACGCTGCAGGTAGCCGCCGGCACAGTCGCTACCGCACAGCCGGAAGCATTAACAGCGAAGGGCGGGCAGGCAGCACAATCACGGCCTCTGCCCCGCTACAGCGCCACTCAGCCTGCTGCCAACAGCCAGGCAGATAAATTCCATATTGTGCGGGCAGGTGAAACCGTTGCCTCTCTTGCACTTCGCTACGGCTATACCGAAGCCCGGTTCCGTCAAATAAACGGACTGAACCCCAATGAAATGGTGAAAGTCGGCCAGCAAATCAAAATCGACCATTGCAACTGCCCGGATGACGCCCCGTCGGCGTACCAGCAGGCACAACCGCGCATCAACGCAATGGCGGCCCCAACCCAATCCGGGAATAATCTGCAGGCGAAAGGTTCAGTACCTCAATCTTACAATACGGCAGCTCCACGGGAGCCACAAACCGGCAGCACAACAGGCGAAACGTTTTCCAATGACCGGTTTGGCAGCCAACGCCCGGAAGAAGACCTGCGGAACACGCCGTATTTCCTGAACCGCCCTTCCGTGCAAAATCCGCCACCGGCTTCCTACAGCCGTGAGCAGCCGTCTGCCTACGACAACCCCGACTATACCCCCAAGGGCGGAAACACTCCACAGAGCTATGATACCTATGTGCCCCAACGACAGCAAGACCAGGTGCGTACGGTCTATATTGTAAAGGAAGGAGATTCGCTGTTCAATATTGCCCGCACCTACGGCACTACGGCACAGCGCCTGCGGGAAATCAACAATCTGGAAAAGAACGAAATCCTAATCCCCTATCAGCGTATTTATTTGAACTAAAATAAGTGACAGGTTGTCGAAAAATGGGCTGTTTCTGAAAAGGAATAGCCCATTTTTATTTAAGGAAAGGATGTTTACTTATTTTTGACCAAATTATCTGAATCCACTATATGCTGCTGCTATTTTTCGCAATGTCTATCCTCTTCTCCTTCCTCTGCTCGATATGGGAAGCGGTACTGCTGAGCATTACGCCTTCCTTCGTGGAGGTAACCTACAAGCAAGGGACCAAAACCGGGCAATTACTGAAGAGCTTTAAGGAGGACATTGACCGGCCGTTGTCTGCCATCCTCACCCTTAATACCATTGCTCATACCGTTGGCGCTATTGGGGTAGGCTCTCAGGCTGGCAAAATGTACGGTGATCAGAATATGATACTTGCCGGTTTCGAGCTCCCGTTCTCCGTGGAGGCTTTCGTGGGCGCAGCCATGACCCTCGCTATCCTGATCCTTTCAGAAATCATACCCAAAACCCTCGGGGCCAACAACTGGAAGCAGCTTTCGGGCTTCACCGTCAACTCTCTTAATATCGTGATCTTTGCGCTCTACCCGCTCGTCTGGCTGAGCCAGTTGATTACGAAGTCTATGAAAAAGGACAAGGACAAGAGCGTGCTCAGCCGGGCCGACTTTTCCGCAATGGCGGAGATTGGTGAAAAGGAGGGCATTTTCCGAAGCAATGAATCACGGATCATCCACAACCTCCTGCGCCTCAACACCATCCGTACCAAGGATGTGATGACGCCGCGTACCGTCGTCAAAGCGGCCAATCAGGAACGTACCATACAGGAGTTCTACGATAAAAACGAAAAGCTTCAGTTTTCCAGGATTCCGGTTTTCGCCGAGTCCAAGGACCATATCAATGGCTTCGTGCTGAAAGATGAAATTCTGAGCAGTATCATCAAGGACAATGGGGAGGCGCCGCTGCGGGACATTATGAGGGAGATTCTCATCATCAATGAGCAGGTGCCCCTGCCCGATCTGTTCAATCAGCTCATGGAAAAGCGGGAACACATCGCGCTCGTTGTGGACGAGTTTGGCGGCATGGCGGGTATCGTGACCATGGAAGACGTGATTGAAACCTTGTTGGGCATCGAAATCGTAGACGAGCAGGACAACATCGAGGACATGCAATTGCTGGCCCGAAAAAACTGGGAAAAGCGCGCGAAGGTCCTTGGTTTACTGGAAGAACTGCAGGAACATTCCGTCAAGGCCAAGTCAGAGGAAGAACAGGGCCCGACAAAAGAGCAGGGCAACTGAGGTTAAGACTATGTTGGGAATTCGCTTTTGGAGCGAATGCAGTCAAATTTCATTCTGAACAAGGCGCGATGAAGGAGCCTAGCCTGAGCTAAGCGACTGACCTGCCCGCCGTACAAGACTTTGGCAGGCGGGAGAGCAACGAAGTTCAGGATAAAATTTGGCAAATGCAGCCCAAAGGGTGAAATCCCAACATAGTCTAAAACGTGGGGGCAGGAATTGCTTTACGCTCCGGTCTTAATCTGTTCCGAAGGGATGGCGGAGGTCTTCGGTATTTTCCGCTGGCGGTTGCAAAAAGCCTACAATACGCGGCAGCAGCGCCTGCACAACAGGATTGGCATGCTTTAACCAGACCTGCTGAGGCTCCGGGGCCCCTCCTACCGAACTCTTAATTACCGTTGCGGTACGGCCCAGGACAACCTGACGGCTGCCAAAATCCTCGATACCCGTCCGGATACAAGCCAGCAGCATATTGAGGTACAGCTGTGCAGACTCATTATAAGCCTCGTCAAAACCCAGAAAGTGGACTTCCGCAGTCAAACCGCTGCGCAGCACTGAGCAGAACCCTACCAGGTCATCCCCATCAAAATAACCTATGACTTTGAAGGAAGCCCCGAAGGCTGCTTTGAGCCGCGAGAAATAGCCCGGTTGCAGGCGTACCAGGCTGAAGTCGGCACGGTTAGCAACAGCAGCGTAAAGCTCGTGCATCCGTTCCTGATAACCATTCAGGTCTGCCAGGGTCAGCGACCGGCAGCCCAGGTTTTCTCCTTTGCGGAACGCCCGCCGCGCCCGCACCCGGTACTTGCTGGTCATTGCTTCCAGAAAATCATCCAGGGTGTGCCAGCCTGAATCGACCTCCACAATCATATTGGGCTCAAAATTGAAAGGCACGTAGCTTTGCCCCTGTAGTCCACGCTGCAACATTGGATAGGCTGATTCCGGCAGGTCCTTTACCAGAATGGCCCGGGCATTTAACCGCTTGCGCATGCGCTCCAGCAAAACCTGAAGCAAGTGCGACTGTTCGCCGGCCTCAACCTCTGGCGCAAACGCAAACCCAAAAGGCCCCGAAACCTGTGCCGCCCCGCAAACCAGCACGCGTACCCCGACATTCAGCCATGCCCAGCGTGGCAGCGCATCGCCAACCCGAAAGTCAATAACCTGCAGGGCTGCAATACCTAAAGCTTTACCCAACCGCTCCAGTACAACGTAGGCGATTTCCATTCCTTCCGGAAGCGCCTCTTCCCAGGCAAGGAGGTAATTGCGGCTCAGGAACACCCGCCCTCCGCCTGCCAGTTTGTCCCATTCTGCCGGCAAATCGAGAGCGGACCGATAGAGCCGGGCCTGATAGGCACCGATGTCTAATAGCACGGCTTTTTCAGCCATATCAGCCTGTTCTTCAGGCAAACGGTTACCGCATTCCGACTGCAGCAGCTGTTGGACGGTATCGTAGATCGGGCATCGGGAGGTGAGGCGCTCCATCGTAGTCTTTATCATTGTGCTTTCGGGTGGTTTGCTCTTTCCCTAACGCTTTTTAAGGTTTTTTAGTTGTGCGCCTTTGGCTGGAGTCAGGCGCTGCCAGACGCGCTGCTTTCCACTTCTTCAGATCAGCCGGCCCGGGCAGCAGCCGCCCCGCAGCTTTCTCTTTTTAAATTGAAAGGACCAACCCGCCTGTTAACCAAGCTGAAATCCATATCTTTAGGCCACAACCAAGCACAACATGCGTTCACCCCTACTGCTACTACTGCTTAATGGCCTGTGTTTTTTTGCCGGTGCGCAAGTCGATTCCCTTGTGCAGCCTACCGACCCGGACCAGCAGGTGATCGAGGATTTCCTCCAGAATACAGAAAGCGAAGGCACTTTTGACTTCAATACCATCTTTGAAGAACTCGAATTTTACCGCGAAAACCCCATTAACCTCAACACCATCACCGAAGGGCAGCTTCAAGACCTCAACCTGTTATCGGATATTCAAATCCTCGAAATCCTTAAATACCGGCAAACCGCCGGTGACTTCATTTCTATTTACGAATTGCAGGCGGTGCCCAGCCTTGACCTCCAAACCATACGCCGACTGTTGCCCTTTGTGCGGGTGGGTGGCGACCTCGACGATTATCAGACGCCGATCGGGCAAATGGTGCGCGAAGGCCGCAATGAACTCTACCTGCGGTGGTTCCGTATCCTTGAAGATCAGCAGGGGTATACGCCACTTGGGCAGGACGAGACGGGCGCCCGATACGTGGGCGACCCCAATCAGTTTTACATGCGCTACAAGCATGCCTACAGCAACCGGCTGAGTTATGGATTTACGGCAGAAAAAGACCGGGGGGAAGAGTTTTTTAAAGGCAGCAACCCCTACGGATTTGACTTCTATTCTGCTCATTTTTTCCTAAAAGATTACAATAAACGCATCAAAGCCATCGCCATTGGCGATTATGCGGTCAGCTTTGGGCAGGGCTTGGTCCTCTACAGCGGCTTCGGCTATGGCAAGAGCTCTTTGGTGATGAACATCAAGCGGACCTCACGCACCCTGCGCCCTTACACTTCCGTAAATGAATCCAACTTCCAGCGGGGGGCAGCGGCTACCCTGGCATTTGGCGACCACATTGAAGTCACCGCCCTGGGCTCCCACCGCCGACGCACTGCCAACCTCCTGGAGTCTGACACCACCGACCTCGAAGATCAGGTCCGGCAGGCCAGTTCGCTCGACCTCGATGGGCTGCACCGCACCCCCAATGAAATCGCAGACGAGGGCGCTATTGGGCAAACCACTATTGGCGGGCAGGTGAAGTGGCACAACCGCTACGGGCACATTGCTGCCAATGCCCTCTACGAAGAGCTGGATGCAGACCTGGCCCAATTTCGCCCAACGCCCAACAATCAGTTTGACTTCACCGGCAACAATCTTTACAATCTCAGCCTGGACTACAGCTTTATCTTTCAGAACTTCAACTTTTTTGGAGAAACCGCCCGCTCCGCAAACGGCGCCATAGCCACTGTAAACGGCTTGCTCATGGGGCTGGACCGAAACGTTGACCTGGCCCTGCTGGTCCGGCACTACCCCCGCAACTATCAGGCGCTCAACGCGAATGCCTTTGGCGAAACCTTCGGTGCCCAAAACGAAACCGGCGTGTATCTGGGCATGGAGGTCCGCCCCCACAAAAACTGGCGGCTAAGCGCTTATTTCGACACCTGGCGCCACCCCTGGCTGCGCTTCACCGTGGATGCCCCCTCTACCGGCTATGAATACCGCGGACGTCTCACGTATTACCTCAAGCGCGACCTGGAAGTGTACGTCGAAATCCGGGAAGAACACAAGGCACAGAATATCAACAAGATCGAAGGCAAAAATGACTTCACCCTCGACCGCCATATTTTCCAGGCCCGTTTGCATGTGGCCAAAAAGGTGACCAAAGAGCTGGAACTGCGCAGCCGCATTGATGTCGGGTATACCGATAATGAAATCAACAACCGCCAAAACGGCTTTGCGATTTATCAGGATGTGCTCTACCGCCCCACGGCTTTCCCCTTTTCCTTCACCACCCGCTATGCACTTTTTGACACGGACGGGTTTCAGTCCCGCTTTTATTCCTTCGAGAACAACCTGCTCTATACCTTTTCCATCCCCGCTTACTACAACCGGGGCAGCCGCTTTTACTTCAATTTACGGTACCGGGGCATCCGCAACCTGACTATTGAGGGGCGGATCGCGCAGACGTTCTGGAAAAACCAAGACACCTTTGGCACTGGCAACGAGCAGATTGACGGGCAAACCCGGACTTCCGTTGGTGCTCAGATCAAGTATAAGTTTTAATGGCCTCTTAGCGGCGCAGGTCAAGATTGTAAGTCAGGCCCACCTGCAAATCATGATTGCGCTCATGGCGCTGTCCGTCCGCCTTCACCACGTACTGATTGAGGTAACCCAGCTGAAAGTTCACCCTTGGGTTGACCCGGTAGCCCAGAGCCAGGTACAGCCGGTTTTGACCGAGAATATTTGCGCCTACGCCTTTGCCAAAGTTGATAAAGGGCTCCGCATATCCCGAAAGGAAAAAGGAATGGTCCATCAGGTCACGGTGCCCGATGGGGAGTATAGTCATCAACCGATAGCGGGCTCTTTGACGGAACACATAGCCATCCGTTTCGGGCTGCTCCAAAAAACGCTGCTCCAGGCGATAGCGGTGATTGACATAGAGCCGCCCTACCCTTTGGTTAATGACCCACTGCTGCCAAATACGGTGCTCAGTGAAAGTAGCAGCTATCGGTTGTTCACCGTAGGGGAAGCTTTCAATCCAGCCATAGCCAGCCGTCAGCATGCTGTTTTCTGTAAGGTAGTAATCGAGCCCCACCCGCATCAGAGATTGTTGCCAGGTGTCAATCCATTCGTGCCGCCGCCATTGGTACTCGGTGTGCAGCCCGAGCTTATCGCTCAGGCGGTGGTTGCCAAAATACATGTACCAGGTATTATGTTGGACCGCGATGTCTTTTTGGGCATGAACGGCAAGTGCTGCTCCGGTAAGGATTAAAATAAAAATAGTGCGCCTTAAATCCATATCTTTTGAAAATTTGAATGATTAAAATGCTATCGGAATGGGATCAGGCGTTTGAGTTGCAAGTTGGAGCTTATGGAAGGAAAGTTCTGTGCACTGCTTCACAAGGCATTTAAAATTCCCGTGCAGCACTGTCTATTTTGACCATCAGCAAGGCAGGATAGCAGGTATATTATGAAGTGTGCATCGTACATTGCACTTTTTCCTGGATAAGCTGGAGCAGAGCGGGAAGCTCTGCCCCAGCAGTCATAGGGCTTAAGTGCAGAGGGTTGCCTTTCTGTTTTGTGCAATTTGTTGTACACACATTATGAAGCAGCCTAAGGAGATCAACTGAGATTGTGTATCTTTGGGAAGCCTACAGTCCCGGGCCAGAACAACCAACATAAACAAATAGTATGAAAAACATTAACCTGGGCATCATCGAGGACGAACCCGTCCTGAGAAAAAATATCGACCAATTTTTCTCTGCCCTGCCTGGTTTTGAACTCCGGGGCAGTGCGCCATCTGTTGAGGCTTTTATTGATGCTGTTGCCGCAGCAACCCCACTCGATATTTTGTTACTGGACATCAGCCTCCCGGGCGGCATGTCCGGGTTGGAAGGCATTACGCTGCTAAAAGAGCGCTACCAAGCAGTGGACATCATCATGTGGTCCTCCTTTGAGGACCCCGACAAAATCTTTCGGGCGCTGCAGGCAGGGGCGGATTCCTATCTGATCAAGCGGGAGTCGCTGACGACCATCCGGGATGCCATACAAACCGTTGCGAATGGCGGGGCATTTATGTCGCCTTCCATTGCCCGTAAGGTTATCGATCATTTTGCTGCTCAAAGCCGCTCTCGAAGCCAGGAAAACCCGGTCCTTACCGGCCGGCAGTTACAAATCGTAGATGGCCTGGTGAAGGGGCTAAGCTATAAAATGGTCGGCGCGGAGCTTGGCATTTCTGTCGAGACCGTAAGAGACCATATCAAAAAGATTTACAAACGCCTTCATGTAAACAGCAAAGCGGAGGTCATCCGAAAGCGCATGAATGGCGAAATTTGAGGCTATTTTCCTCACCTTGCCCCTGTAAGTGCCTGCGATTCAATATTATTGACTATATTTAACGAATTATGTAGTATCATACAAACTACGTTTTGCTTAATGCTTCTTGTAATCAGGTTTAAACCTTTATGCACGGTCCTGTTGTTGGGCTTTTTGCTCTTCGCCGGTAGCAGCGTCACTGCCCAGTCTACCCTGCCCGAGGAGCATTACTCCCTCAATGACGGGCTTTCTGACCGAACGATATCCAGTATCGTTAAGTCTCCCGACGGGCTGATATGGGTTGGCACGACCAACGGGCTGAACCGGTTTGATGGCTATGACTTTGTTACCTTCAGCAATACGCCTTCCAGCCCTTACCAAATATCAGACGCCAATATACGCGAACTGTCTCTGGACCGCAAGGGGCGGCTGGTGATCACTTTTTACAGTAGTTATGCGCTTTTTGACCTCCTTCACCCGAGCACACATGAACGAACCACGGTGCGCCTGCTGCCAGACAATGATATTCAGGGAACGCCACGGGATATCGTGGTAGATCCCTATGGAAATATTTTCGCGATCTCGCTTAGCAATACCCATTTCAGCGTCTATGCCTATGAGGATGAGCAGGAGTTTACCGAGCTGTTTCAAATCCCCAATCAGCATAAAGAATACATCCCCCATTTGTCGCTGCTCCCGCTCCGGGACGGCACCTTTCTGCTGAACGACAGCCAAAATGGGCTGCGCCATTTCAATGCGAGGGGCCAATTGCTAAAACATATTCAAAGGGAAGAACTCGGGGTGCCGGAAGAGAGCGGCGCTTACCCTGGCCTTGCGGCTGTTTTCCATCAGGATATTAACGGCAAAGTCTGGTATTCACTGAGAGGCAAAGTGGGGCTGTACCATTATCTGCCTGATGAACAAAGGATTGAGCAGGCCGAACAATTCCCTCAGTCGCAACGCTATGGCCGCATCTGGGAAGACTTGAGCGGCAATCTTCTCCTGGCCAAATTCTCAAACCCGGGCAGTGGTTTTCCACTAAAAGGCCTCACCTGCATTCGCCCGGACGGCAAGCCGTTCGATTTTGACCATTTGCTGAATTCCAGCCTGTACATCGTGAGTGCGTGTGGGCACGATTTTTTCGAAAACCTTATCCTGGGCATTGATTCCGGCCTGAAGATCGTCCAAAACCAACAGTTCAAAATCCGGAAGTTACTGGCGGCCCGGTTGGGTGCTGATCAACGGGGAGCGATCATGAGGGGGATTACCGGCAATGGGACGGATGAGGTCTACTTTGCCCGGGAAGTGGATGCCTGGTACCGTTTTAACCCCCAAACATTTGAGCTCGACACCCTGCAAATGATCGACGAGCAGACCGGAGAACAGGTCACCTTGTCTTGTGGCATGAATATCGAAATCGGCAGTGATGGCTACATTTGGGGGCTTTCCTGCATCAACGGGCGGAACGGGCGGTTATTGCGGTATGACCGGACCACCTGCATGGTGCGTACCTATTTATTTGACCACAAGTTCACTGCCTTTACCATTACTAAAGATGGGACCATCTGGCTAATTGCCGAGCCAGACAGCCCAAGTGGCCTGCTCGTTTCCTTCGACCCCACAGCGGAGCGGTTCGAAGAATACTATGACTGGGAAAGCAGTAATCCGCTGAGTGAAGCTACTCCGCGCTATATTCTTGAAGCGCACGACGGCACCCTCTGGATCGGGACTGAAAACGGGCTGTACTCCATCAATCCGAATACCCGGCAGACCCGGTCCTATCAGGCCGGCAGGGGCAACAGTAACCAACTTGGGAGCAACATCATCTACGCCATACATGAAGATGAGCAGCACCGATTGTGGCTGGGGACCACCAATGGGTTTAATATTTTTGACCCCAAAACCAACAACTGGAAGCATTATAACCAACAGGATGCGCTGGCTAGCAATATCGTTTGCGGCTTTGTGCCTACCCCGGAAGGCAAATACTGGATCAGCACCTACAATGGCTTGTCCTACTTCGATCCCGAACAACAGACTTTCCGGAATTTTTATAAAGAAGACGGGCTGAGCCATGACGAATTTAACCGGCACTCTTTCTATTCAGACCTTCTCGGCAATATTTACCTGGGCGGCGTAAACGGCATGAATATTTTCCGAACAGAGGATATGGTGAGGGACGTCAAAACGCCCACCCCTGTGCTCACGTTCTTCTCTCGTTACAGCAACGATCAGGACAGTATGATCCGGAAGATTAGCAACCTGAATACGGACCAAACGTTTGTCATTGGGCCAGACGATACACAGTTTACTTTCCAATATACACTGCCCAATTACACCACCCCGCGCCGCAATCAGTTTAAAACCTGGCTGGAGGGTATTGATAAAGGGTACATTTATCAGGGCAGGGACAACACCAGCAATTATTACAATTTGCCCGCCGGTGACTACCTGCTGCACATCAAAGGGGCTGATGCAAACGGTAACTGGAGCAGCGAAGCCCTGAAAATCCCCATTCATGTCAATCCACCCTGGTATAAAACGTATGCGTCTATTATTTCCGGCGCACTATTGTTCTTCCTTGCCCTGTACGCGTTTTTCCAGTACAGGCTTAACCGCCGGCTGGAGATGGAGCGCATGCGGACCAAGCTTTCAAGCGACCTCCACGATGAAGTGAGCGGGCTCCTTGCCAGCATCGCCATGCGGACAGACATCCTGCAGTTTAAAACCCAGGACGGCGAAAACCAAAAAGACCTGAAGTGGATAGGCGAAGTCAGCCGTACGGCCATGTCAAAAATGAGTGATGTCATCTGGTCTATTGACTCCCGGAGAGATAAATTTGAAGACCTCCTGGTCAGGATGCAGGAACATGCCGCAGAAATCCTGGCGCCTCAGCATATCGATTACCGGTTTAAAGTTGACAACCTGGACGCCAACAGCAAGCTCAAAGTGGACCTCAGGCAAAATCTGTATTTCATTTTCAAAGAAGCCATCAATAACATTGGCAAGCATTCCTGGGCTACAGAGGTGCAAATCCACCTGCATAACGAGGGACAGGAGTTTGTGATGCACATAGAGGACAACGGAAAGGAAATCCGGAAACAGCGCACCTCTGCTGAAAACATCAGGCAGGCAGGGAGCGGGCTTAGAGCGGCAAGTACGCTTACTCAGGAGCGCCTCACCTCCACCAAAACCGGACAAGGGCTCTCTAACATCCGGATGCGGGCCGAACGCATAGGCGCCTCCTTGCAGTTAGCAGAGTCAGACCGCGGATTTGTCGTCCGTATCCGGTGTAAGAAGTTCGCTTAGACTATGTTGGGAATTCGCTTTTGGAGCGAATGCAGTCAAATTTTATTCTGAACAAGTCTTTGATCCCGACATTCATCGTCGGGGGCGCGATGAAGGAGCCTAGCCTTAGCTAAGCGACTGACCTGCCCGCCGTACAAGACTTTGGCAGGCGGGAGAGCAACGAAGTGCAGGATGAAATTTGACAAATGCAGCCCAAAGGGTGAAATCCCAACATAGTCTTAATCCCACATTAAAAAGCCAGTGGCCAGCTCAAAGCTAACCACTGACTTGGTTCACATCGGACCCTATCACTACCCATTAATTGCAAGCTAGCGATGGGCCGATGTTATCAGACTCCAAAATAGATAAGGGGAATTAAACCTTTCCAGTTAGTAAACGTGCTGGCCACCATTGATGGCGTAATTGGCGCCCGTAATAAAGGCAGCATCCTTTGACGCCAGAAAAGAGACGAGGTGGGCAATTTCATATGTGCCGCCAAGACGCCCGATTGGGATGCCCTTGACAATTTTTTCGCGTACCGACTCATCTACTGCCATGACCATGTCTGTGGCAATATAACCCGGAGAAATGGTATTTACGGTTACCCCTTTTCGGGCCACTTCGATCGCCAGGGTTTTCGTAAAACCATGCATGCCCGCCTTGGCGGCAGCGTAGTTGCACTGCCCAAACTGAGCGCGTTGCCCGTTGACCGATGAAATATTGATGATACGGCCATAGCCCTGCTCGATCATCGGGTTGATGACGTGCCGGCAGCAGTTAAAAACGCTGTACAAATTGGCTTTCATGACTGCATCCCAGTTTTCAGGGCTCATCTTTTTAAAGGCCCCGTCCCGGGTTATCCCGGCATTATTGACCAGAATGTCGACTGTGCCCAGCTCTGCTTCAATTTGCTCCACCATATTGCCAACCTGAGCAAAATCGGAGACATCCGCCTGAAAAAGGTAGGGCTGATAGCCTGCTGCCTCCATCTCTGCCTTCCATACTTCTGCCTTGTTGGGGCTTCGGTAGTTGGCTGCCACGACGTAGCCGTTGTCCATGAGCTGCTTGACCATATCAGTGCCCAACCCACCGGTGGCACCCGTTACTAGTGCGATATTCTTTTTGTCTGTTGTCATAATACCTGAGATTTTTGGTGTAGAGATATTTCCACTCGTGATTTCAAATACAAATATATAGATATCTATATCTTTTTAAAAGCTCTGGCATGCTGATTTTTATCATGCACCCCGAAGGTCAACCCTTCTGCTACACAACCCCCTTTCTGCACAGAACCACTGTATCTACTGACTTTAAACACCCTGCTACCCGGCAACAGCACCCTGGATTTCAAATACAGCCTCTTAAGTCCACCCCGTATTTTTAATTATAAAACCTGGAACGGACCTGCTTTTCATTGGTTTTCTGCTATTTTCATCAAAGAAAATTAGCACTCAATAAATGGCTTCACAGGAACTGGTATGGGCCACTGCTGGCCTGCTCGCCCTCTACGGCGCAGCTATTCTATTCTTTGTCATCCGCGGCGCAATGCGGACCACCTCTATAGCAGACTATGCCCTTGGCTCGATTCAGTTTTCCCCCGTGGTGGTCGGGCTGTCTTTGGCAGCTTCCATGACAAGCGCAGCTACCTTTATCATTAACCCTGGCTTTATTGCCTTGTACGGCATAAGTGGGCTGCTGGCATTTGGGCTCGTGATGCCACTGGGCATTTACCTCTCGCTCATTGTGCTGACTAAAAGCTTCCGCAAGCACGGCGCTACGGTAAAAGCGCTCACTATGGCGCAGTGGATTGGCAAGCGCTATGGCAGCAAGCAGTATGCCCTGTTTTTCGGGTTCCTGTCTTTACTGCTGATCACTTTCATTGTCCTGATTTGCGTGGGCCTGACCAAAGTCCTGGCCAAAGCGCTGAATGCAGAGGAGCTGTACGTTCTCATCGGGCTGGTCGTGTTTGTCTTTGGTTACATGATGTTTGGGGGTGCCAACTCTATGGTCTACACCAATACCATTCAGGCAGTCCTGATGACGATCGTCGCGTTCATCCTGCTGGGGTCCGGGTATGAGCACTTCAGCAACGGGGTCAAAGGCTTTCTGGATAAGCTTGCTGCGGTAGACCCTCTGCTGGCATCGCCGGTCAACCCTGAAAGTTTTCTGTTCCGGGACTACTTTGAGATTGTGTTTTGTTCCCTGATTGTGGGCATTGCCATCGTATGTCAGCCTCACATCATTACGAAATCGTTGCTGCTTAAAGACGAGCGCGATGTTAACCGCTACCTGCTGACCGGCATTTTGGTGGAAACCTTGTTCTTTTCCGTTGTGCTGGCCGGGCTCTACGCCCGCCTTCGTTTCCCGGACCTTACTGCCGACGGGGAGCCCATTAGCATGGATGGCATTATCCCAACCTATGTGGTTACAGAATTCCCGGTAATGGTAGGCCTGGTAGTCATCCTTGGGCTGATTTCTGCCGGGTTATCGACGCTGGAAGGGCTGATCCAATCCCTGTCTTCCACCATTACATCGGATATCATTGACCCGGTATTTGGAAACACCTTGGGTGCCGGGCAGCAGAAAGCCCGCAGGCTTGTGGCCATCAACAAGATCGTCATCGTCATCCTGGCAGGCGTTTCCATTGCCCTTTCCTATCAGCAACTGATCAACCCAAGCCTCAGCGTAGGCATTTTTGCTCAGAATGGCGTCTATGCCTATTTCTCAGCGGCTTTTGTGCCTGTACTGATGGGCATTTTTTTGAAGGAAGTCCCCCGTCAGGCACCGGTAGCGGCGAGCCTGACCGCCGTGCTGGTCCACTTTGGCGTCTACTACGGGCGCATAGGCGGGTACATGCAGTCCGAAGTGCGCAATCCGGCGGTGGCGGTGACCTTCGCTATCCTGGCTTCCCTGCTCGTTGGTGGATTGGTGTACCTGTGGCTGCGGCCAAAAGCAGGTAAAAAAGCGGCTGTACACCCGAAAAGTCCGCAACAAAGTGTAGCTTCGCCCTCCCCCAATTCATCCGCAATATCATCAGAAATGGCTTCGGCACAAGCTTCAGAATGGCACCGCTTTGCAGACTTGCCCAATGGCACGAAGGTTCACTATACGGACCGGGGAAAAGGGCGTACGACCCTGCTGATGGTGCATGGCCTGGGCAGCAATCTGAAAGCCTGGGACAAAGTCATTCCACAGTTGTCAAATGAGTATCGCTGCATTGCGCTGGATTTGCCAGGGTACGGGCTGTCTGATAAAGGTGACTATCCTTTTGATATCCCTTTCTTTGCCGAAACCCTCTTGCAGTTTAAGGAGGCGCTAAAGCTCCGGCAACCGGTCCTGATCGGGCATTCTATGGGCGGCCAAACCAGCCTTTTTACAGCACAGCAGGCTCAGGAGCATTTTTCAAAGCTCATTTTGCTCGCACCGGCCGGTTTCGAGCGTTTCAACTCGGCAGCACGGGAATGGCTGCGGGCTTTTTACAAGCCGGCTTTATTGCGCGCCACGCCTGTGCATCAGATTGAGCGCAACTTCCACGCTAACTTCTATCAGTTCCCTGCCGATGCGCAGTTCATGATCGATGAACGCCTGGCACTCAGAGCGGACCCCGAAGCTTACGAGCAGTATTGCAATATGATCCCCAGGTGTGTCCTCGGCATGCTTGACCACCCGGTTTTCGACCGCCTCCCGGATTTGCAACTCCCTACCTTAGTTTTGTATGGAAAAGAGGATGCCCTCATCCCTAATAAAATGATCAACCCCGGCCTAACCACCGAGAAGGTAGCCCGGGAGGGAGCAGCCCAACTCCCCAACGCCAGGCTATACTTTGTGTCTAAGTGCGGCCACTTCATTCAGTGGGAATGTGCGGATGAGGTGGTGGCGCACATCCGGGCTTTCCTAAAGTAAGCACAGGCAGACCGTACTAGCGCTGTTTTCCAGGCTCCACCGAATCCCGGTTTAGCTGCCGTTTTTCTTCGTAGAGGATTTCCGCAGATTCCATGCGCTTTTTCCGTTCGGCTTCGCGGGCTTCCTGCAGCACCGCAATCTGTTCTTTCACTTCTATTGGTTTTTTGTTCAAACTCCGGTGCATGGACCGGATGATGAGCCGCGCCATGTCATCAGGATGGTGCAGCCCCATGTCTTTTAGGGCGACCGAAAGGCGGGACCCCCCGTAAAAGCCCCAGTTATGGATAATCCACCGGCCGAGGCTGAAGTGTAGCTTGCGGACGGCTTCCTCCTCCCCGGCCATGCGGAATTTTTGGAGCGACTCCCGGTCGGCAAGTTTGTTCAGTTGAACGATAGCGTCGCTCAGGTCCTTCGGGATGTATACCCCGTAAAGGTATTCCTGCTGAATGCGCCGCTCATAAGCTTTGTCATACTCGGCTTCCGTAGCCACCGGCTCCCCCTGTGCGTGCAGTACAGATGCGCCGGCCAGCACAAAGCCCAGGCAAAACAATAACACCTTTTCCTTCATTTTCCTCATTGATTGATTTGGTAGCTAAAACTGTTTTCGGGCTTACCGTATTGTCTTTTCCGGCCAGCTAATCCACATATTCCTGCACCATGCATCCGCCATTAAAGTCTGCCGGGCAAAAAAATCCCCGTTGCAATGAACGGGGACCAAAATTAATGTGCTATGAAAAAGTTAATACAACTTCCGTGAATAGAAGATGAACAGCTAACTTACAAAATTTGGCAGGGAATGCCCAGCATACAGTTGCGAAACCGCTGATTTAGCCCTTCCTGCCGTTTTGAGTTAGCTTACCATCTGATCAGGGCGGAGCCCCAGGTGAAGCCACTACCGAAAGCAGCCAGGCACACCAGGTCACCCTTTTTAACGGCGCCGGACTCCCAGGCTTCACAAAGCGCGATGGGCACAGATGCGGCAGTGGTGTTGCCATATTTCTGAATGTTATTCCAGACCTGCTCGTCCTTGAGCCCCAGGCGCTTCTGCACAAACTGACTGATCCGGAGATTGGCCTGATGGGGCACGAGCATATTGATGTCCTCCTTTTTCAGGCCCGCTTTGTCCAGGGCCTCCATGATGACCTGCGGGAATTTCTGCACTGCCATTTTGAAGACGAACTGCCCCTCCATGTTCGGATAAATCTGATCGTTATCAAGCATGTGCTGGTTCAGGAAAATCTCGCCAAATTCAGCATCCGAGTAGCCGTAATCGACTTCCTCACCGGTATGCTTTTTGTGGTAGCCCCCGTGTGAACCAGGGTTGATGAAAGCCAGTTTCTCGGCATAGGTCCCATCTGAGTGCAGGCAGGTTTGAAGTACGCCCTGGCCTTCCTCTTCGGTAGGCTGCAGCACAACCGCTCCGGCACCATCACCAAAAATGACGGTCACGCCACGGCCTTCTGTGCTGAAATCCAGGCCCATAGAGTGCATTTCCGCGCCTACGAGCAGCACGTTTTTGTACATGCCTGTCTTCACAAACTGATCCGCTACGGACAGCCCGTACACGAAACCACTGCACTGATTGCGGATATCCAGCGCACCCACTTCTGTATTAGTGATACCCAGTTCGCGTTGCAGCAAAACCCCACAGCCAGGGAAATAATAATCCGGGCTGAGGGTGGCAAAAATGATAAAATCTACTTCTTCCTTACTGATTCCTGCCCGTTCGATGGCAATCTCGGCAGCGCGGGCGCCCATGGTGGTCGTGGTTTCCTCATGTTTGGTGCCGTACCGGCGCGCTTTGATGCCGGTGCGCTCCTGAATCCACTCATCACTGGTATCCATGACCCGGGTTAAATCGTCATTGGTTACCACTTTATCGGGCACGTAGGAACCAATGCCCCCAATTTTTGAACGAAGCATAAGTTTTGGTTTTAAAAGGCCGGGCACCCACTTTTGGGCCGCTCCACCTTGTATCATAATTTCGTAGACAATGGGCTGCTGAATATTAATTCAGAAGCGGGCGTTAAAATCGAAATTTTATTACAAATCGCCAAACAGTTATGCCCTCATATCGCTTCCGATAGGATTTGGTAGCTTTATTTATTTTATTTTTGTCAAAAACCGCATCTCCTATGCCTGATATAGCCAACATTCTTTTCCTCGATATCGAGACCGTCTCCGGCAAGCCTAATTTCGATGGCCTCAATGATGACCTCAAAGCGCTCTGGACCATCAAAGCCAATCAGCTGGCGCGCGGGCAGACTGAGCCGCTCACGGAAGAAGAGGTCGCTGAAGCCTATACTGAAAAGGCCGGCATTTTTGCGGAGTTTGGGAAAATCGTTTGCATCTCGGTTGGCGTCGTCCACCGTGACAAAGCTGAAAAGCGCCTAAAAATCAGGCTCAAGTCCTTTGCCAGCGAAAATGAAGCGGAACTCCTTCAGGGTTTCTCACAGATGGTCTTCAAGTATTACAACGACCCCAATAAATTTGGCTTTTGCGGGCACAACGCCAAGGAGTTTGACATTCCCTACATCTGCCGCCGCCTCATCATCAACCGTATGCCCCTGCCTGCCCCTTTTGACTTATCGGGCAAAAAGCCCTGGGAAACCAAGCACATCATCGACACGATGGACATGTGGTCGTTCGGCGACCGCAAAAACTTCACCTCCCTGAAATTGCTGGCAGCCATACTGGGCTTCCCTTCCCCCAAAGACGACATCGATGGCTCACAGGTGGGCCGGGTGTACTGGGAAGACAAGGACCTGCGTCGTATTTCCTTTTACTGTGAGAAGGATGTCCTGGCAACTACTCAGCTCTACCTCCGCTATAAGCTTATGCCGCTGCTGGAAGAAGATCAGGTCGTGCACGTGGACGGGGAGGATTGATTGTTTTAGAAGTGTTTTGTAATTTGTGCTATGGGAAAAATTTATGCAACAATAAGGCTCATTAATACCCGGGATGTTGTTATGGTCGATGCCAAAGTGATGGACAAAGCAGCCATCAGAAGCCTTGAGCTTAGCATTCTGGTGGATAGTGGCGCGTATAACCTCGCTATTAATGAAACCATCAAAGAACAGCTTGGCTTACCGATTATTGATGAACAAGTCTTCGAATTGGCGAATGGGCAACAGGAGAAGTATCCAATTGTAGGCCCCGTAGACATCCAATTTGAGAACCGGGCTACAACCACCAGAGCGGTCTTGCTACCTGGGGACAATGAACCCCTATTGGGCCAAATCCCCCTGAAAGATATGGATGTAGTGCTTTTACCCCGCGAGGAGAAAATGATTGTCAACCCCAAAACTCCGCTAATAGCTCGTAAGGAACTCAAGTAGACTTAAAGCGCTCCCGCAGGGCCTCGGGCACAAATGGCGTTGCATCTCCCCCGCCAATAATGATTTCCCGTACAATTGTGGAGCTGATGTGGGAGTAGGCCGGCTGGCTGATCAGAAAAATCGTTTCTATCCCTTCCCCAACTATGTTATTCAATTGAGAAATCGTCTTTTCATAATCGAAATCTGAGGCATTCCGCAAGCCACGCAGCAGGTATCGCGCACCAATCTGCCGGGCGTAGTGTGCCGTAAGGCCGGAAAAATGCCCGACTTCCACCTTCGGCTCATCTGCGAAGACTTCCCGCAGCCACTCCAGCCTTTCCTCCAGAGAAAAAAGGTACTTCTTCTGGCTGTTGACGCCAATAGCGACTATGATTTTATCGTAAAGCGGCAGGGCTCGCTTGATCAGGTCGACATGACCAATAGTGATGGGGTCGAAGGAACCTGGAAAAATGGCGATGTTAGACATGTAGTTGAGCTTGGTGGCTTTTCGTGGTTGGGTACAAAAATATAAAAATCGGGCGGACTGGGTATTGGGGATAAAGTTTTTGGTGGTTTTAAAGGAGGGGGATTGGGGTGGGCCAGCTTTGCAGATCAGCGGCATCAGCGTCCTATTGCCGTGCGTGGGGAATTGGAACACTGATTGGACTGATTTGCGCAGATTCACACTGATTTCCGGGAAGGCCCTCCTGCGGGGCGGGCCTCATTGGGCAGATCAGTGTCATCAGTCAGATCAGCGCCATCAGTGTACCAGCCTTCTATCTCCAGGAAAAATTCCAAGTCACCGAAGGGATGACCGGAAAAAGCGATACCCGGTAGGCCCGGGCAGCCGCCGTCCCCGCATTGGGGTCCGACTCAAAATCGTAGTAAATGAAAAATGGATTCTGCCGGCTGTAAGCATTATAAACCGAGAAATTCCAGCTGGACCGGAAGCGCGCTTTGGAGTCCGGTTTGGGCGTATAGGTCGCCGAGAAATCCACGCGATGGTAGTCCTGCAGGCGGGCACTGTTGCGCGGGCCGTACTCCTGCACCGGAAACTGATCAATGAAGTACAATCGCTGTACAGGCGTGAAAGCATTTCCGGTACCGAAGATAAAAGCACCACCAAATTCCCATTTTTTATTGAGACTGTAGTTCGCCACTACTGAAAGGTCATGCCGCCGGTCATAGATTGCTGGAAATGGGTTCCCATCGTTGATCTCCGGGAAGATGCGCTCCGTGCGGGATAAAGTATAGCCAACCCAACCGGTAAAGCGCCCCTTCTTCTTTTGCAGGAAAAGCTCCAGCCCATAGGCCCTGCCCTGGCCAAACACGAATTCCTCCTCCAGGTCATTGGCGACATTATCCACGTAGTTTTCCCGAAAGTCAATTTGGTTGTACAAGTCACGGTAGTAAACCTCCACGGATGCTTCATAACGGTTGTCCTGAAAATTGCGGAAATACCCCACCGCATATTGCACGCCGATTTGTGGCTTGATGATTTCTGAACTGGGCATCCAAATATCAGTAGGCAGCGTACTTGTGGAATTGCTGACCAGATGCAGGTACTGGTTCGCCACCGTCACACCAGCCTTCAGCGAGGACGCTGAATTGAGGTAAAAGGTAGCCGCCAGTCTGGGTTCTAACCCAACGTATGTCTTCACCGGCTCCCCGGCAGCATACCCGGTGCTGTCCAGCTTTGAGGTGTAAGGGCCAAGCTGCGTAAAGGCAGAAACGCGAAGCCCGGTATTCAGGCGGATACCTGATCCGATTTTAATTTCGTCTGCCAGGTAGGCCGCGCTTTCATGGGCGTAGCGGATTTCTCCTTCATTGCCAAAAACTTCCTCCCCGTTCGTTGCTGTAGCCAGGCTTGGGGTCAGCCGGTGGTAGGTGTAGTTGGCCCCGAACCGCAGATGGTGGTTAGGGTTTGGAAAGAACTCAAAGTCCACCTTGCCATTCCAGTCGCGCACGCCAGATTCCAGCCCTATCCTAAAGTCGCCCTGCCCGCCGCTAAAGCCAAAGTCATAGTCATTGTAAATGGCAGAAACATTCATAAAAAGCTTATCGCTGAACAGGTGGTTCCAGCGCAGAGTGGCCGTTGCGTTGCCGTAGGGCATATCGAAGTTGAAATCACGGGCATTGCTCCGGAACTGCAGCACATCCCTGCCGAAGTAGGTGCTGAAATACAGGCGGTCCTCATCGCTAAACCGGTAATTGGCTTTGGCATTAAGGTCGTAAAAATAATAGTTCGTCCCTGCAAAGGAAGTATTGTCAAGGAAAGGCTGTGCCAGGTCAAGGGCGTAGGTCCGCCGGGCGGAAACGATGAAGCTGCTGCGCTCCTCCACGATCGGCCCCTCGAAGGTCACCCGTGAAGCCACGAGCCCAATGCCGCCCTCCATCGCATATTCCCGGTCGTTCCCCTCCTTCATCTGAATATCGACCACCGATGAAAGGCGCCCACCGTACTGTGCAGGCATGCCTCCTTTGATCAGGGTGGTATTCTTAATAGCGTCCGCATTGAATACCGAGAAAAAACCCAGCAAATGCCCCGGATTGTAGACCACGGCTTCATCCAGCAGGACCAGGTTTTGATCCGGCCCGCCACCACGGACATAAAACCCCGCATTCCCCTCCCCTGCCGACAGCACGCCGGGCAACAATTGAATGGTCTTCAGCACATCCACTTCGCCCATAAGCGCCGGCAGCTTTTTCACATTGTCCATCTGCAAGCCCACCGTCCCCATTTCGGTACTCTTTACGTTGGCGTCATCCGGGCGGGCTTTGACGACGACCTCCTGCAGCTCCACACTTTCTTCGGCCAACTCTATGTTCAATCGCTTAGCTTCGCTGAGGTTTACGGTTGCCACCTGCCCGGCATAGCCCACATAAGAATAGCGCAGCCGGTGCGTGCCCGCAGGTAATTCCAGAGAATAGAAACCATAGGCATTGGTAACCGTGCCCAACCCTGCCGAATCGGTCACAGCAACTGCCGCGCCAATCAGCGTTTCACCAGTGGCCGCATCTTTCACGTAGCCGCTTAGCACGTATTTGTCCTGTGCCGCAGCAGACAAAGCGAATAAGAGAAAAACGAAAGCGAGTGCGCGTTGCACCTGCAGTGATAGGCTCATGCTTCAGTATTTGTACCGGTAATAACCTGTGCCTCTCAAAAATGTTGGAAAAACGCCTGCCTTTGTCTCTCCACTTGCGGCAACGATTCTGACAACCCCGCTGCTGCTTTTTTGTTAAGGAAGATATGAAACACGCAGACTTCATCATCGTGGGGCAGGGCATTGCAGGCACCCTGTTGGCGCACTTTCTGGAGGCGGAAGGAAAATCCGTTTTTGTCATAGATCACTACCGCCCGAACGCGGCCTCTCAGGTAGCGGCTGGCATCATCAACCCCATCACAGGAAGGCGCTATGTCAAGTCCTGGCGGGTAGAGGACCTCATCCCATTTGCGATCCGCACCTACCGGCAACTGGAGGCTCAGTTCGATATTGCGATTTTCCATGAGCGGAATATCATTCGCACCCTGTTCAATCAGGGGGAAGAAAATGACTGGCTGGCCCGCACGGGAGACCCGGCCTACACCCCTTACCTGCTCGATCAGCCCGTGCTCGACCAGTATGCCACCAAGACCGTACTCGCCTACAGCTATGGAGAAGTCACGCAGTCCGGGCAAACCGATCTCGCCCGCCTGACCGGAGCTTACCGCAAGTACCTGAAGGAAAAAGGCGCACTACTGGAGGAAAACTTCGACTACAGTCAGCTGTCCCTGACGCCGGAGCAGGCCGCCTACAAAGATCTCATTTCAGCCCCCAAGCTCATTTTTGCGGAAGGGCACCTGGGCACTCAAAACCCTTACTTTAATTACCTCCCCTTCGGCGGAGCGAAAGGCGAAGTGCTCATCGTACGCATTCCAGAGGCCGATTTTGAGAAAATCCTGAAACACCGGGTGTTCATTGTCCCCCTCGCAGACCCAGGGCTTTACTGGATCGGTTCCACCTACGACTGGAAATTTGACGATGACCAGCCCACTTCCCGGGGACGGGATTACCTTGAGCAAAGGCTGAAAGATGTCTTGAGCCTGCCTTTTGAGGTGGTTGAGCACCGGGCAGCCGTCCGCCCTACCGTCAAAGACCGTCGCCCCTTCCTGGGGCAGCACCCTGAATTGCCCTCCCTTGCCATCTTCAACGGGCTGGGCACCAAGGGCGCTTCTCTTGGCCCTTACTGGGCGCATCATATGGCGGCTCATCTGGTGAATGGAAATGGATTGGATGAATCTGTAGACATTAGCCGTTTCGCAGCTCAGTAGCCCAAAACCTGCTGTATTTAGGCGCTTTTGTGCAGGATTGGCTTTTGCCAACAGGGGACCAATATGCCCGCCGCCCATCTAAGCAGCTTTTTTTACCTTTGCCTTTCCTTGGGAAATAAACAAAAAAGCGACATACAATCCACGCGAATGAGCAAGACCCTGTCCATCGTCATCCCGGCCTATAATGAAGGGCCAACCATCCATTTTATACTTGATAAAGTCCGGGCCGTAGTGCTCCATGGCGGCCTTCAGAAAGAAATCATCATCGTCAACGATTGTTCCACCGATGATACAGAGGCTGCCATTCAGCGCTATCAGCAGGAGCATCCCGGTTTCAACATTCAGTACCACAGGCACGAAGTAAACAAGGGCAAAGGAGCCGCCCTGCATACCGGCATACGGGAAGCCACCGGCGACTTCGTCATCATTCAGGATGCCGACCTGGAGTATGATCCGGAGGAGTACAATATTTTGCTCAGGCCGGTTTTGGATGGCGTAGCCGATGTCGTCTACGGCTCCCGGTTTATGGGCGGAAAGCCGCACCGCATTTTGTTTTTCTGGCACTCCATTGGCAACAAATTCCTGACTTTCCTCTCGAATGCCATGACCAACCTAAACCTCACGGATATGGAGACCTGCTACAAGCTCTTCCGCCGGGAGACCATCCAAAGCCTGAAGCTACAGGAACAGCGCTTTGGTTTCGAGCCGGAGGTCACCGCTAAGATTGCCCGTATTCCCGGTATCCGTATTTACGAGGTCGGTATCTCTTACTACGGCCGCACCTACGCTGAGGGCAAAAAAATCAACTGGAAGGATGGTTTTCGGGCGATTTACTGTATCCTCAAATACAATTTTTAAGGTTGAGCATTGCATTCACTTCCCCCGGTAAACTGGCCCCACCTCTTGGACCGGCAACCAGGACAAGCGGTCAAAGCACACCTCATGGTAATTGTTGTAACGGCCGGTAGCTGCGCTGACGCCCCAGTAGACGACGTCATTGCCCTGGAAAATGGCATTTTTTAAATCCACTTCCGCAGCGATGACTTCCCGGCGGTCGATTTCCACCGACAGCCGTTGTTCCTGCGGAGACCAGCGCACCGCCAGTTTGTGCTGCTGGCAATCTTCAATATTGAGAATAGGCTTGGGGCCTGCCAGGTTGTTGAAATGGCCCACTCTGCCATTGGCCATGATCGCCACATGGTCTTCCACGGGGTCCAGCAGGTGCTCATTCAGCCAGGTGTCAATCTCAATGCCAATGGAAGGGCGCAGCCCGGCAAAGCCAATGCCCTCTCCCCTCCAGCCCGTCAGATTGGCGCTGGGCGCAAAAATAAAAACCATGCCGTCCGCTCCGGATTCGTCCTTGCATCCCAGGTAAACACTAAGTTCAATAGAGAAAGGCTCGTTCAGGCTGATAGGGAGGCGGTACCAGATGGAGCCGGATGAATAGTCGCGCTCCTCGGTCAGCCGAAAGCAATCATTGTCGGTGCGGTAGGTATCCCCACTGATGGTGAAGTCGTCAATGACCGGGCGTTGCGCCATCAGGCTGAATGTCAAGAACAATGCAGAAAACAGGGCTGGCATTTTCATAGGTAAGCGATTGAAGGTCAACTGGATAAAAACCAAACGGGAATCTTGAAAAATGGTTGGCAAAAAATCCCAATTCAGTTGGCAGCTCTGTAAACGAAGAACAGGTAAGCCCCGCTGAGCTTTTAAACCCATCAGCTTGCCCAAGCGAAGCAGCCGATGCAGCAATTAACTCAAAAACGCCTCCGGTCTCTTTGGTTCCGGCGCTTGCGTTTGCCTGCATTCATGAGCACCAGCCAGATGACCAGCATCAACGCGATAGGCAAGAGGTACCCGGTAAGTAAATCCTGCATGGCTTAAGGGTTGGGCGTCTGAACAGACAATTGAGCCTTCAGTTCAGCCAGCTCCGACCGCCTCTCAGCGGGCATCAAAACGGAAAGCTTGATGTACTGGCCGGGCCGTTGCTGTACCCGGAAGTAGTGTAACTGCCCGTTTTCCTCATACAGTACCTCAAACTGATCTTTACCGAATTTTTCTTCAACGATATTCAGGTCAGGGTTTTCCCGCAGGTAGTCCTCAAAGTTCATGTAGTAAATATCTTCAAGGCTCCAGTTCTCTGCATTGGCATAACCCGCTATCTCAATTTTCGTTTGCCCTTGATCGGCAACGAATAGCGCAGGTTCGCCGGCAGCCCCCTTTGCAGTCAGCATGGAGAAACGCCCGGGGTATTCCAGGCAAAACCCAAAATCGGTATTGCAGTACTGTTCAGACTGTGCGCAGCCGAAACCCGCCCAAAACAGTAAAGCCAGAGAAATGATATTTGCTTTCATAATGGATAATTTATAGCCTATAAGTTAACCCGATTCCGGTGAGAAACCAATTACTTTTCTTTTTCCTGCACGGTAAACTGCCCTACAAACAGGTTGAAGATAGCCATCACGATCGCAAAAAAGATGGCCCAAATCCAGCCATCGACGTAAAAGCCGTCCAGCATCCAGTCTACCAACAGTACCATAGCGCCATTGATCACCAGCAGGAAAAGCCCGAGGGTCAGAATGGTAATGGGCAGGGTAAGCAGGGTCAGAACCGGCTTGACAAAAAAGTTAACTATACCGAGCAGCAGCGCTACAAGCACAGCAGTCAGGTAGCCATCGATACTAACGCCTGAAAGGATTTCAGCACACAGATAGACTAAAAATCCATTGATGAGAAGGGAAAGGAGTAACCGCATGATTTTTGTTTTGTTTTATAATTCAGGAACATTACGCCCCTATGGATGTTTGATAAGTAGAGATATTGAGACACAACTGCACATTTTTTTCATCACCAAATATTCATCCTCTCAATATTCTTTCTAATCCCACCTCACCAATTAGAGTTTGTTGCCCAAATAGCAGCAAATTTTACGAGTTTAAATTTATCATACAAACCGACGTTAAGAGCGTTTTGGAATGCTGGCACAGCATTTCCTAAAACACACATGTCTTATTTTCGTCAATCTTCCACACCATCGCAAAGATTTTTGGACAATTTTTCGAATTCTATCTACAACTGTCCTACCTTCATTGATTAAATATCATCAGACAAAACGAATTATATGGCAACTTCTTCTACTGTTCGTTTCAACAAGGACGATCAGCCCGAATTTTTTCAAGTCCTTCGCAAACGCATCAACCAACATTTTTCTGACAAAGGCATCACTAAGTACGGTGATGGCCGTATGGTCTTCAAAACGGTATTCATGGTTTCACTCTATGCCGTTCCTTTACTGCTTCTGCTATCCGGACTAATACAGGCGACCTGGGCGATTGTCCTCATGTGGGTGCTTATGGCGCTGGGCATGTCAGGTATTGGGTTTTCCGTCATGCACGATGCCAATCACGGGGCTTACTCTCCTAATCCAAAGGTAAACAGTGCTTTGGGCAGCATTCTGAATTTCGTCGGGGGCTACCATATCAACTGGAAAATTCAGCACAACGTGCTACACCATTCCTACACTAATGTTCACGAGCATGATGAGGACATCGACAAAGGTATTTTCCGCCTTTCCCCGGATCAGGAACACAAACCATTTTACCGTTTCCAAATCATCTACGCGCCCATCCTTTACGGGATGATGACGATCTTCTGGCTGATTGCCAAAGACTTTATGCAAACCCGGGATTATCACAAGCGTGGGCTGCTGGAAGCGCAGGGTGTTTCTTACGGAAGCGCCATGGTGCATGTCGTGCTTTTAAAAATTGCTTACGTGGCCATTACCCTGGTACTTCCCATTATGGTCTTACCCCTTGCATGGTGGCAAACACTGCTGTGCTTTCTAATGATGCATTTCATCTCGGGGCTGTTCCTGGCACTGGTTTTCCAGGGCGCCCATGTACTGGAGGAGACCCACTTCTTCAAAACGGATGAGCATGGCAGCGTAGAAAACAGCTGGGCCGTTCATCAGCTTAAAACTACGGCCAACTTCGCGAACGGGCGCCATTTCTTTGCCTGGTTCATCGGCGGGCTCAACCATCAGGTAGAACACCATCTTTTCCCAAATATCTGCCATATCCACTACCCGGATATCGCGCCTATCGTTAAAGCGACTGCAGAGGAGTACGGTATCCCCTACTATGAGCATCCTACTTTCCTGGCCGCCCTGCGCAGCCACTTCCGGATGCTGTATAAATTGGGCAACAATCAGTACGAGCGGCAGCTAGCGGCTTAAACGTAGTCTAAACAGCCCTTAAACTTACCGGGCCTTCAATCATTGCTGATTGAAGGCCCGGTTGTTTAAAGCGCCCGAATTGAGACGATGCTGTAGCAACCCCGTTTCTCTTATTTATCTGCGGGAATCGAGCAAATCCGCAACGAGCTGGTCTAACTTTGTGGATTCTTCGGTGCTTAGTTTAATTTCAGGTAGGAACGCTGCCTGAATATAGTGCAGGAGCTCCTGCTGATCAGCGGCAGTCAGAAGATCAAATAACCCGATAACCTTTTCGGCCCCTAATTCTGTAAAATCAGCCAAATCCACGGCATTCATCTGCGGAAAGCGAGTGGCTGTTTTCAGCAGATTAAATATCCGGGCTTTTAACTTACCAACTTCCTGACCCTGCTGCCGCCCTTCCTTTCGCCCCATTTCCAATAATTGCTCAAGCGTACTCATAACTTTTGATTTTGTGCCAAACTCTTTCTGATCAAGTGTTTCTATGACTTCAGCAGCAGATCGCTCTGCCACACCGAGAATGTAAGTTATTGTTGCCAATCGTTCTTCCTTAGTAGTGGGGCAAAAATAAAATACACAACTTTCAAAGAGCTTTTGCCCCAACGTTGCACAAAACCAGTTGTGTATTTTATTTTTCGAGAAGCCCTTGCCCGATGCGCCTTCAAAAATAATCTCAAAATATTGAAATATCAAGTTGGTAAGGAGTAGCCAGAAAAGTGGTACTTTGTCCTGCCAAACCAATCACCTCAAAATCAATCTGTATGACCACCTTCAACCACTTCCTGAAACACCTTTCCTTCAGCGCCCTTCTCCTCATCAGTCAGGCCGCGTTGGCTCAAGACCTCGTCGATTATGAATTCAAAGGCAGCCAAACTCTGGCGCAAATGCAGGCTCAGTATGGCTTTCTGATGCAAAACGGCATTGAATACTACAAAATAACGTACACCACCCCCGACATCAATGGCGTTACGGATACCGCATCCGGGCTGCTCGTCCTGCCGGTGCGGGAAGCCGAATTTCAATACCCGCTGCTGTGCTACATGCATGGCACGGTGGACAGCAAAACCGATGTCCCCTCTAATCTGGCCGGAGGATGGGAACTCGCCGCTGCATGGGGTGGACTGGGCTTTGTAGCTGCCGCCCCGGATTTCCTGGGGCTTGGGGAATCCCGGGGCTTCCATCCTTATGTACATGCAGATACGGAGGCTTCAGCGGGGATAGATATGCTCTTTGCAGCACAGGCGTTTTGCGAAAGCGAAGGCCCGGCACTAAATGAGCAGCTGTTTGTTACCGGATACTCTCAGGGTGGGCACGCCGCAGCAGCTGTCCACCGCGAACTTGAAGCCAACTATACGGACGAATTTACAGTGACCGCATCTGCCCCTATGTCCGGCCCTTACAGTATCTCCGGAGCGATGCGTAGTGCCCTGCTCAGCGACGAGCCGTATTTCTATCAGGGCTACCTGGCTTATACGGCCCTTTCCTACAACGAAGCCTACGGGCTCTTTGAAAGCGTAGAAGAATACTTCAAGCCGCCCTATGCTGCGCCTATTGAAGCGTTCTATCAGGGCGAAACGACCCTCAGCACCTTGAACAGTACCCTCATCGACCTGCTCACCACCAACGAAGGGGCACCTATTCCGCGCTACATGCTGCAGGACTCCCTGCTTGCAGCCTTAGAGGATGAGAATAGCGACCACCCTATTTTGCAGGCATTGGAAGCCAATGATGTATACGACTGGGCACCACAAGCTCCAACCCGACTGTATTATTGCACTGCGGATGATCAGGTCGCGTTTACCAATAGTATCCTCGCGGATTCGGTCATGAATGCCAATGGCGCGCCCGATCTAATGGCGATTGATGCAGGATCCACCCTCAACCATACAGAATGCGTCCAACCTGCAACGGTTGCCGGCGCGATTTTCTTCCTGGGTTACCGTGAACTCATCTCGAATACTTCTGCTGCCGCTCCGGACTGGAACCTAAGGGTTTTTCCAAATCCGGTGACCGATATCCTGCACTTGCAGGAACTACCATCAGGAAGCACTTTACAACTGATGAATACGAACGGGCAGATCCTGCTTGAACAAATTGTACCCGGCCCTACAGCAGCACTAAATATGAGCCTCTATCCATCTGGGCTTTACCTGCTTCAGGTCAATACTCCGGAAGGCACTGCTACGGTAAAAGTGCTACGCACTGCTGACCGTTAACCGAGCCTGTATCGCCTCTGCAATACGCTCGGAGTCCCGGTACACCACGCCAAGTATGCCTCCGGGCTGATAATTATCAAAACCCAGAAAGTAGAGCCCCGCGTGCGCCCCCTCCCCAATACAGCTTTTGGGCAGGTGGTCCGCATTGAACAAGGACTCGCTATGCGGAATAAAAGCTTCTAGGCGGGCGTGGTAGCCTGTGGCCAGAATAACGTGGGTAAAGCGGTGCTCGCTGCCATCCTCAAAGATGGCGCCGTCTGGCGTGAAGGCTTTTAGTTCGGGGACCACTTTGATTTTACCGGCTTTGATGGCAGCCACTGTGCCGATATCAATGACTGGGGTTTTGCCTGTCTCCCGCAACTGACGCGCGGGCGGCATAGCGGAAGGCTTGAGCCCGTAGGGACGGAGGTCTCCAAATGCCAGCCCCTGCACCTGTTTGCCAATCCAATCGCCAATAGGCGTAGGCAGTTTTGCAAGCGTAAAAGCAGTCTTTTGCGTGGGGCGACCCAGGAAATCGCGGGGCACGATATTAACCGGGCCTCTGACGGACAGCAAGGTCGGAACGCCTGCTTCGCTAAGGTCCAGAGCTATTTCCGCACCGGTATTGCCCATGCCCACGACCAGGACGGTAGCGTCCCTGAAGGGTGCCGGGTTGCGGTAGTCCTTGCTGTGAAGGATAGTGCCCGAAAAATCTTCCTGATCTTCAAAGTGCGGGCGGTTGGGAACCCGGTTGACCCCGGTAGCGAAAACGATTTGCTGAGCTTTAAACAGTGCTCCGTTTTCGCAGGCAGCGACCCAGTGATCGCCCTCCCGGGTTACCCGCTCCAGGCTATGCCCGAAGTGGGGCGCTATCTTAAAATGGGCAGCGTAGCCTTCCAGATAATCCACCAACTGCTGACGGGAGACATACTGCGGATAGTCCTCCGGAAAAGGCAGGTGAGGCAGGTGGGAAAATTCCTTCACCGTATGCAGGTGCACCCGCTCGTAGTGATGGTGCCAGGCGTACCCAACCTCCTGGCTTTGCTCAATCAGCTCAAAATCAAGACCCCGGTGGCGCAACCGGCCGGCCATCGCTAGCCCTGCCGGGCCTGCCCCGACGATTAAAATCGGTGTCGCTTTCATACTTGTTGTTCTATAGTCTGTATGCCCCGGCGAAGGCTTTCCGGAATGGGCGCCTTCGCCTGCTTCACATAGTCATACGTAACGATGGTGGCATTTGCAATAGCCACCAGTCGCTGATGCGCCTGACTGTACATTTTGCAATGCATGATAAAGCGGTCGGCTCCCATTTCCGTTACCTTGATCCCCATCGTAATCGTATCCGGATAGTGGACCGGGAACAGGTATTTGCAGTCCTGCTTTGCCAGGATCACGCCGGGCATCCCTTCCTGCTCCAGTACAACCGGATAATTTAGCCGGTCGAGGTACACCACCCGCGCATGCTCAAACCAGCGCAGGTACACCACATTATTGACGTGGTTGGCAGCATCCATCTCTCCCCATTGTACGGTGATGTCGGTCTGCACCGGAAAATCTGCCAGTTCTGAAATTGCCGAAGCCATAATTCGCTTTTTGAACCGGCAATATAGCTACTTTCCGGCGACAATGAAGCGTTGCACGCCCTGACCTTCCGCCCCCCAGGCCCTCAGCTGGTAAGCACCGGCCGGAAACTGCTGTACATCCAACTGCGCGGGGAAGGTGGCCCACTGCCCGGAAGCGATCATTGCGCCCTTCGCACTATACACTTCGTAGCGGACGGGGGTGCCGAACACCTTCGCTTCAACCTGCAATATTTCAGTTGCCGGGTTAGGGAAAACATGCAGCCCAACTGATTTGTCAACATCAATCGCCCCGGTCAGCTCCTCCACCACCTGAAATTCAACAGGGATGAATGTCGCCAGCCCGCTGCTCAGGTCTTTGGCTTTAAAGCCGACAAGGTAAGGCGCCACCCTGTCATCCTCAGGCTCAACCGTCCAGGAAAAGGCCTCGAGCGGCTGAGGGCCAGACGTGGTATCAAAAACCGCTGGGGTATTGAAAAAGGCCAGCAGGCCACCTGCGGCAGTCAGCTCTACCTCCCCACCGAAAGGGATGCTTTGGGCAACGGCCTGCAGTTCTACCATGTCGCCCACCTGCACTTCCTGCAAAGGCGTGTCATCCGAAAGGGTAAGCGCGGGAGGAAGCGCCATCAGTTCTTCGACCTCAATCAGCATATCACGGGTTACTTGCTCCCAAAGCGCACCGTCCCGGTAGGTGCTGACCATGATGTTGATTAAATACCGGCCCGGCCGCTGTGGGGCATCCCAGCTGAGCAGCCCCGTACCGGCATCTATTGTCAACTGATTATTGGGGCCGGGGTTGATCGACGTAGGCTCCTGATAACCCGGGATGGTGCCTTCTTCTGACTTTGGGATTAGCAGCTGATGCACCAACACATCCCCATCACGGTCAAAAGCAGCCGGCAGATGCGTGAACACCTGCCCTAAGGCACTGCGATCCAGAATGGCAGGCTCGTAAAACACCGGGCTATAGTGGGGCTCCTCTGACTCGGTGACTGTAGCCAGCGACTCAACATAAAACGGAAAAGGCTCAAGCCCACCATTCATGGAGATCACACGGTTGGGTTCATTCACCGAAAGGGTGTACTGCCCGGTCTCCCCATAAGTGTGGGACACCTGATAGATGCCCAGTAATTGAACCGGCGTTAATTGTTCTCCATCGGGCAGGCCATCGTTATCGGCATCTATCCCATTAGAAACAAAAGCAGTGGAGCAAGTACCATCGCCCCAACACAGGGAAACGGAATCCGGTACGGTACCCGTGGCATTATTCTGAATGTAGAGGTGGACCTCCGCCTCCAGCGTTAGAGGTGCGGTTTGCTGAAAGGTGATTTCTCCGCCACGGATAGAAGCTGCATCGAGCGATACAGCAAAGAGTATCGGCAGGATCAGGGATAGTATTTTTTTCATCTTGAGTGAATTTTAGATTGTAGGAGTGGATTACGAGCCCGTTATTGCTTGATAAAAGGCATCGGTTGCTGCTGACCGTCCGGCAAAAGCACCGACAATACATACCACCCTCCCGGCAAACTGCTGACATCCAAAGAATTATCAGATTGATGTACGGTACCGGACAGGAGCAATTGCCCGGAAGCCGCCCGGATTTCAAAATTAACAGGTCCGGTATGCTCTAGTCCGGAGATTTGAAGGCGATTGGTTGCCGGGTTGGGGAATAGCCGCAAATGATCCTCGTTCTGGAAATCTTCAGCTGAGGTGAGTTCTTCCACTACGCGGAAACGGATGGGGATTAGGGTCGAAAGGCCATAGGGGCTACCATCATCACGTGCTTTGAAAACAATCTGGTAGGGTGCCTCACGTAGATCCTCAGGCTCTACTATCCATTCAAAAGTGCCGTCGACCAAATCAGCGGCAGACAGGGAATCAAAAGTTGCCGGATTTCCGAAGTACTCAAATAAGCCACCGGTACAGGTAAGGTGAATGGGGTCACCATAAGGCTGACTGAGTGCTGCTGCACTAATTACCACTGTATCCCCAACAAGTACTTCCTGTTCTGGCAAGACATTACTCAGTGATAATATTGGAGGCTTTAGTTCAAAATCATTAATAACGATCATCATATCCCGGACCAAATTGTCCTGTACAACTCCGTTACGGTAAGTAATAACTTCAACAGCCAACACAAAAATGCCCGACCTGGAGGGTTCAACTTCAAGCATTCCAGTGACTGGCTCAATATTTGTCTCTAACAGCGTTTCATCGTAATTAGGCACTTGATTGTTAACATTATGCAATGGGACGATTAAACGATAGACAATACTATCGCCATCAGGATCAAATGCATTGGGCGTATGCCTGAAAATCTCGTCTGCTCCCCCCATATCCACAACCGCAGGTTCAAAAAGCAATGGACTATGATTAGGTGTATTATCATTGGTTAGGCGAACGGTTGCCTGTATATGAAAACGAACTTGCCCGGAATTCAGGAAATTGATGTTATAAATACCATCCAGCCTATTAACAGGAGAGGTACTTAGAACATACTCTCCGGCATTTTCATAAACATGGATAGCCCGGTAGATACTGTGGCGAACATCTGTCCCAGGAATTAATTCACCCTCTGGTATCCCATTACCATTTTCATCTATTCCATTATATCTAACTGCATAGCCTACGTTGCCATCTCCAAAGCTAATACTTATTGAGTCTCTCCAGGTAAATGCTCCTCCATCTTTATAGTAAATATGTGCCGAAGCCTCTACTGTATTAGGAGCGATCTGGCGAAATGTCATTTCACCCCCTAAACCATGAGTAGCATACAAAGAATAGGCAGAACACACCCCAATCAGGGCAAGTACAATTGATTTCATAGCTTGACGATTTTATGTTTTATGGCGTAATGCCTATAAGATACACAAATGCCTCCTCACTATCAACCAAGAATCCCTATTTTGTCGGCAAGCCTAAAATATTAGCCATGAAACACCTCTTGCCTTTTTGCCTGCTCGCGCTCCTTTTTTGCACGGGCTGCCAGAATGCCTCTGAAGAACTCGACACCCCGCTCATCGGCGAAGGCGACTCCCTCAGCCAGGCCATAACCCGCCCTGAAGCGCCTCCTTTGGCCGCATCACTGCACAAGGCTTTCGAGCAATACCGCGAACCAGTTATCAATGACCTGCGCTTCAAGCATGCGGACATCGAGCCGCTGATCAACAACCTGCCTGCCGGTTTTGAAGTGGAAAAACTTGGAAACTCTCTTGAGGGCCGCGCTATCTACGAAGTGCGTGTCGGGAACGGGCCGGTGCCGGTCTTGCTTTGGTCGCAAATGCACGGGGACGAGCCCACGGCTACCATGGCGATTATGGATGTTTTCAATTTCTTTAAAGCCAGTGGGGATGGCTTCGACAGCCTGAGGGACCGGATCACCTCAGAGCTAACCCTGCATTTTATCCCCATGCTCAACCCGGATGGTGCAGAGCGCTACCAAAGGCGGAACGTGCTCGACATCGACCTTAACCGGGATGCCCTTCGCCTGCAAAGCCCGGAGTCCAAGATCCTGAAAGCCGCCCGTGACCGCACACGAGCGGTTTGGGGCTTCAACCTGCACGATAAAAACCGATACTATGCCGCCGGGGATAGCCCCAAAACAGCCTCTGTTTCCTTCCTTGCCCCCGCCTTTAATGCTGAAAAAGACATCAACGAAGGGCGGGCGAATGCCATGCAGCTCATTGTTTTGATGGATGAAGTGTTGCAGCAATATATCCCTGGCATGACCGGCCGCTATGATGACACCTTCGAGCCCCGGGCCTTTGGCGATAATATGCAAAAATGGGGCACCAATACCATCCTTATTGAAAGTGGCGGGCTGAAAGAAGACCGGGAAAAGCAGTACCTGCGGCAGTTGCACTTTACGATTCTGCTGACGGCTTTTCAGGCTATTGCCGATGGAAGCTTTGAAAGCTGGCCACAGGAGGCCTATGAGGATATCCCCTACAACGACAGCGGTGCTTTTTATGACTTCATCCTTCGCAATGCCACCCGCTTGTACGAGGACCAGCCTTTTGTGACCGACCTGGCATGGCGGCACCGGGAAATTGACGTTGACGATGCCCGTGCCTATTTCCTGAGGGGCAGCATTAGCGACTTGGGCGACCTTTCCACTTATCACGGTTACGAAGAACTGGACGCCACAGGCTATACCATCGTGCCAGGCAAGCTGTACCCCGAAACCCTTTCCGATATCAGTGCCTTGCGCCAAAAGGATATCCGGGGGCTGCTTGCCCAGGGTTATACAGACTTCCCGGTCACCAATCGCCCACCCGCCCGCACCTCCGCACAGTGGCCGGTAGCCCTGATTGCGCCAGGCAATCAACCCAACAATTCCCTCTACCAATACGGCAACCCCAGTTTCCTGCTCGAAAAAAACGGACGATATGATTACGCAATTGTTAATGGCTTCGCCTATGACTTAAGGGAAGACCTCCCCGCATTCCAACTACCGTAAGCAGCCGATAATCTTGACAACAGAAAAAACTTACGCATGCAGCCTTATCCTTTTCTACTGAGCATCTTGCTTTTCTTCATAGCCACCAACGCCCAAACCCAAACCACTATGCAAGGCGACACCCTACCCTACCGGCAAATCCCTGAAGCTCCGGAATCCTACACCAGCAGCGCCACTGTGGCCCGGATGGTTGACGGGCTTGGCTTCCGCTATTACTGGGCTACCGAGGGGCTAACCGAAAAAGACCTGCTGTACAAGCCGAGTCCGGATGGGCGCACTACTATGGAAACGCTGGCCCACATCCACGACCTTTCAATGATGGTTTACAACAGTGCCTTCCAGCAACCCAATAAACGCCCGGAACCACCCGCCCCCAAAGACTTTGAAAGCCTGAGGCGAGCCACATTGGAAAACCTCAAGGCAGCCAGCAATCAGTTCCGGGAAGCCAACACCAACGACATGGAACGCTTTGACCTGATCTTCGAGCGGGACGGCGTACAATCCACTGTACCCTTTTGGTTTCAGCTCAACGGCCCCGTTGCGGATGCGCTCTGGCACGTCGGCCAGGTGGTCTCCTTTCGGCGGGCGGCTGGCAACCCGGTCTTCCCCGGCATCAGCTGGTTTCAGGGCAAAGCGATGGAGAAATGAAGCGGGTGATCGTTGTAGGAGCGGGCGTCTCGGGCCTGACCACCGCTGCAACCTTGCAGGAGGCGGGCTACGCCGTCACCATTTATGCGCAAGATATGCCCGGGGCAACAACCTCTGCCGTAGCCGCCGCCATTTGGTTCCCCTACGCAGTGGAGCCTGTTGAGGCTGCCAACCGCTGGAGTGCCGAATCCTACCGGTTTTTTGAGCAGCTGGCGCAAATCCCAGCCACCGGAGTAAGCATGACCGATTTCCTGGTCCTCACCCGCCCGGGGCTCGACAACAGCTGGCGCGATGAATTGCCGGAAGGAGCCGTACGCCTGGCAAAATCCGAAGAACTGCCCCCAGGGTATGAAATGGGATACCTTGCCCGGGTCCCTTTAGCGGAAACGCCGTTCTACCTGCCCTACCTGCAAAGCCGATTTCTGGATGCGGGCGGACAATTCAAACAAAGAACCGTACAACACCTGACCGACCTGGCCCGGGAAACGGACCTCCTCGTCAACTGTGCCGGGCTTGGGGCACGGAAACTATGTCAGGATGAATCGGTCTACCCTATTCGCGGTCAAGTGGTCAAAGTGGAAAATATGCCCGGCACCCTTTCTATGGTCGACTCGATGGACAAAGGCAAACTGGCCTACGTGATCCAACGCGGCGGGGACACCATCCTGGGGGGAACCGATTACGAGCATGATTACAACAACACGACTTCTCCGGAAGACACCCAAATCATCCTGCAGCGCTGCGCTCAATTGCAGCCTTCCCTTTCTCAGCCCAAGTTGATCAATGCAGTCGCAGGACTGCGCCCCAAACGGCCGGCCATCCGCTGTGAGCAGGAGCCCGGGCAGCCTGTTTTTCACAATTACGGGCATGGTGGGGCAGGCTTTACGGTGTCATGGGGCTGCGCTGGGGAGATTTTGAAGCTTGTACGTGATGCAAGTTAGGGAACGCTGGGACCCAATGCGCAATTTCAATTAGGGCTTAAATCGCTGGTCTCTCAAAAAGGAGGTATCGGTAAGGGTTTGCAGAAAGGCTTCCAGATCAGCCAATTGTTCGGTGGAGAGGCCCAGCGGGCGGATGCGGCTGTCTTTGTTCGGATGTGTCGTGCCGCCGGTATTGTAATGCTGAAGCACGGCTTGGATATCCGGCAGGCTGCCATCATGCATGTAAGGCGCGGTGAGGGCAATATTGCGCAAGGTGGGTACCCGGAAAACCCCGTCATCTTCAGGCAGTCCTGTGACGCGGCGGCGGCCCCAGTCTTCATAAGTTTCGTACAGCCCATTGTTAAAAAAGCCATTTTCCGTAAAGTTGAAGCCTCCGTGGCAGCTGCTGCAGTTGGCAGCCTCGCTGAAAAACAATTGGCGCCCACGCTCAGCAGCAGCACTTAAGCTGGCTTCGCCCATCAGGTATCGGTCGTAGACACTGTTGGCACTAATGAGCGTCCGCTGAAAAGCCCCAAGTGCCCGGGTGATGGTAAATGGATTGGCCGGCTCGCCGTAGGCCCGCTGAAAGGCATCCGCGTATTCCGGATCCGCGTTGAGGCGTTCGGCAGCATGAAGGATTGGCAGGTCCATCTCAGCGTGGTCTTCAATGGGCACGAGCGCCTGAATATCGAGCTTGGGCACCCCACCATCCTTGTTGACGTTGGTAAGATAGGCCAGATTAGCCAGTGTCGGCGAATTCCTAAAGCCCAGCCGCCCTCGCACACCGGGGCTGATAGGCAGGTCATCGGCAAAGGCAAGCGATTGTTTATGACAGGAACCACAGGTAGTGCTGGAGTCTACCGACAGCGCAGGCTCAAAAAACAGCTGTTTGCCCAGTGCAACCCGGGCTTCGGTCAGTTCATTGTCTTCCGGGATATCCGGGTACGGGAAGTGCGGCGGCAATTCCAAAACATAAGGCGTGGTGTCGACCGGAGAGGCCGGCTCCTTTTCACAGGAAGCAACCATTAAGACAACCAACAGGAATGGAAAATACCTCATAAAGGAAGATTTTGGGTTGCCCACACAGCGTAGGCAACCCAATCGTTTTTTAGTGCTCCATGCTGATCGCAGCCGGGATGTTGTCCCGCACAGCCGCAGCAAGCTCTGGATTGTTCATGGTGTGGGTGACGTAGTCTGTAGAAAGGTCTATACCTTCGAACAGTTTCGCCAGGTCAAATTCCATGTGGAGCATGTTGCTGCCCTTTTCCACGTCTTTGTGGGCAGTGAGGCTTACATTTTGCAACATGTTATCTGTACCCAGGTGGAAAGCCATGCTGTCATCTATCACGCCATCGCCATCTGTGTCCACTTCTCCGTCAATACGCAGGAAGCGGTAACCAGAGTTCCAGTTCCAGTGCATAGCCGGGAACTGAATAGCGAGCGGGTCATCCGCATCACGGGAAGTGAAGTCACCTTCAGACTGACTGTTGGTGGCAGGGTCCACGCCCACAAAGAAATTCACCATGTGGTAATGTCCGGCAGGGACAGTGGTCACTTCCTGCATGCCTGCTTCCGGCGTCACCAGCAGGTACTTGCCCTCTACAGGAATCGCATCGCCTTCTTCCGGCATCAGCTCAATGCCGCCTACGTAAAAATTAGCGAGCGTGAAACGTACAGAAGTACCGTTGATATCGTACACCTGCGCTGTATCAAAGGCAGCACCATCTACGGTGTACTCAAACATCATATTCACGGTGCCTTCCTGAATGTCAGGCGTTTCATCATCATTGTCGCAGGCTGAAAAAGCAAGCGCGAAGAGCGCGAGCAGCGAAAGGGTGGAAAATTTGAATTTTGTCATTGGTCGATTTTTAATTTAAAGTTATCAGAAGTTGTTTCAAGTGCTATTGCAGATGAACCGAAACAGCAGCATTTGTCGTGTTCTGGTCATGATCATCTGCCTCTACCCGGAGCTCATAAGTGCCAGGGGCCAGGCCGTTGAGTGGAAAATCCAGGCGTACCTCGTGCCGCAACGCGTGCAGGTGCTGCTTTTCCACCAAAGTGGGCATACCGTCTTCGGCAACGAGCCAGATAAAGTAGGTATGCAGCCCCAGGTTCTCGGAGAAGTCCACTTTTACAGGCATCAGCCCTCCCAATGGCAGGACCGTGTCTGCAGCAGGAGCCAGGATCTGAATGTCCGGTTCCACGGTATCAATAATTGCTTCCTTTTGGCAGCCCGTGAAGGCGGCCAGGAAAACCGGAAGCCAGGTTAGTTTTCGCATGTTGTCAAAAAAAGTAATTGAGGTGGAGCGCCACCCTTGAGCGGGCCTCCACCAATCCTGTATTCCAATCCTGTTGCAGGGGCAAACTGTACGTAACGCCCAGATTGTACCGCTGCCAGAACACTTCTGCGCCAGCATTGGCCAGCCAGGCCTCCCCACCGGTATAGGTGCGGTAATAGCCATTCTCAATGTCCCAGTCAGCCTGCTCATAGTAGAGCCCCAGATTGGGCATCACGCTCACCCCGCCTATCTGCTCCACCCGGAAGAAGCTCAGCAGCCCGGCAAAGCGGTTGCCAAACTGATAGCCGTTCTCCCCGGCGCCATTGAGGCGGTAGGTGGCATCGAGCAACAGTCCGGACCGTCCACTCCGGGCGGTGTAGTTGAGGTTGAACAAAGCGTCCCAACTGCCCGTCCCTACCTGAAAGTTAGGGTTGACCACCTCGTTGGCGGCAGGCTGCTGAAAAGCGCCCGTTGGCGCCTTACCCCCAATGCCCGCTACGATGCGGTGGCGGACTTTCAGCTGCAGGCTGTCGCTGTTGTCAAAAAAGGTATAGCTGAGCAGCCCGGTCACATCGCCCATGCCACTGACCGTACGCGGCCCATTGGCATCCTGACGCAAGTGATACGCATAGGGAAGCAGGAGCGTCGCCTGCAAACGGGGATGGATTTCCCACCGCCCGCGAATCTCCAGCGTATTGAAGTATTCGTCCTGGGGACGTGCTCCGGCATCAAAAGCGGGGTCAGCAAAGGTCCGGTAGTGCTGATGCTGCCACCAGAACCCCACGAAGTGCCCGCCCAGGCTTGGCATGAGCGCGGCATAAGAGGGCGACATGCTACAGCCACAGGCATCACAACCCCAAACGGGCGAAGCCAACAGCAGCAACACGCCAATCCAAACAGATCGGAATAACATGAAGGTTGTTTCTAAGATTCGGAACTTACGCCTGCACGGGAGGCACACGTCTGAAGATCGCCACAGGCAGTCAACACAGACCGGCCTACCCGTTGGGAGCGTACATGAGGAGGCAGAATGGCCTCAAAGAGCGTGTGGGCCTAAGCCCGAGGTGGATGGAAAACCCCTGAGGAGAGCAGTTGTGGCCGCAGCGCTGCCGCTGGCGGCAAGGGGGTGAATGTGTAGAGATCGCGCTCCACAGAAAGGACGTAGTGAGCCGGTAAAAAAGGCGACAAACCGGTACGCTGGTCTTCAACGACTGGCGCTTGTTCGCCGTCCTGCTCATGACCTATTGCCGCACTCGTAACCTCTTGCACATAGCAGCGCCCGCTGCACATGAGCTCGGGCTCAAAGCGGTTTTCGCAGAGCTCGCTGGCAATGTAAGCCTTATTATACGACAGCCAGACTGTCACAGCCGGCAAAAAGGCCACTTGTGACAGCACTAACAATAGCATAGGTATAGCCCACAGTTGCTTCATGCTGCAAAGATAAGGGGATTTTATGCTGCTTTGCAAGAAAAGTTTTGTCAGGCGGCGGGCGAAGCGGGTTAGCCTCAAAAGTCTGTGTGTATAGCAAATTGCACTTTTTGAATAGTCTGGCAGCATTTGCTGTTTGCCTTTCCTGGCTAAGCTGGAGCAGAGCGGGAAGCTCTACCCCAGCAGCTATAGCGCTTAAGTGCAGAGGGTTGCCTTTCTGTTTTGTGCAATTTGTTAAACACCCCAAAAGTCTGCAGGATTTGAGGCTAACCAAAAATGAAATACCTTTAGCTGGCTTAGACTAATGACAACAGCGTTTCGGATTACATTCCTACTTCAATGACAACAACCAACGACAGGATACTCGGCTACGATTTCGCACGCGGCATCGCCATCATTGGGATGATCATCGTGAATTTCAAGACGGTGATGGTCGCAGAAAGCGAAAGCTTGCTTTATCAGGCCCTAAACCTCCTATCCGGTAAAGCCGCTGCCCTTTTTGTTACACTGGCAGGAGTTGGCATGACCCTCATGTACAGTAGCGCCCAGCGTAAAAAGGACACTGGAAGGGTTAAAAAAATCAGGTTGGATTTACTCAAACGGGCACTTTTCCTGTTTGTCACGGGGCTAAGCTACTACTTCATCTGGCCAGCTGACATCCTGCATTATTACGGGGTCTATATGACGATCGGAGTGCTTTTGCTTGCTGCCTCCACGCGTTTGCTTCAGGGAATATCGCTGCTCATTGTGTTGAGCTATATGCTACTGCTGGTCGTTTTTGACTATGAAGCCGGCTGGAACTGGTCGACACTCGAATACGAAGGTTTCCTTACCCCCTCCGGTTTTTTCAGGCATCTGTTCTTCAATGGCTTTCATCCGGTTTTTCCCTGGGTAGCCTTTCTGCTGACCGGCATATGGGTAGGCAGAATAAACCTTAGAGATCAGAAGAAGCGCACCCGCCTGGCGATAAGGTCCCTGCTTACCTTTATCGTTTTTACCAGCCTATCAGCTTTTTTGAAATCACAAACCAGCCATTTTCCGGCTCCAGAGGCGGAAGCTTTAAACAGTCTGTTAGGCACCGGCCCTATGCCTCCCACTCTTTTTTATATGTTCTCTGCTGGTGGCTTATCTGTTTTTCTGATCATCGTTTCCGTGCAGGTCTGCTTTTCCTTTCCGGAACCAAGATGGATCGGATACCTGGTCAGCACGGGTCAGCTTGCACTTAGCAACTACTTTTTCCACGTGGTAATCGGCATGGTTGCTATTGAGCTACTATTTGGGCGGCTGGAGCAGGCTTTCTCTGTTGAATTTGCCTTTGGTTATGCTCTGGCCTTTAGTGTACTGCTCGTATGGTTCTCCCACAGGTGGCGAAAGAAGTACAAAAGAGGGCCATTGGAAGCACTTATGCGGCGCGTCACTGGTTAGCGTGTTGGGGGTCTTTGCCTCAAGGTTGACTAATCCCAGCCCCCCTGTCCTACAGGTAGTATTTTCCGGGAGGGCTTATCTTTTCAATTCGTAAATCATCACCAAACTCAAATACATATTGTATGCCTACCATTGGTGAAATGTCGTCTATGATTTTGTCCAATCCGATCTCGGCATCCATCCTGTTTTGCCTAAGAAACGAATTTCAGCGATATCGCTTTGGGGAAATTGCAGTCTTTTTTAAAAAAGAAAGGAAATGACCAGAAACAGGTTACAACAGCGTAATTAAACCGTTCATTAGAGTTTATTAAGGTAGGTTTTGTATAGGGTATGGATGAGTATTTTTTGCCAGATCAAAGAACGCCCGGAACCTCGTAGCCTAAGCTACGAAGGTGAGGACGAGATGCAGAGCTGGTGAAAAAGACCATTCAGAGACA
>JANSXW010000026.1 GCA_024742755.1 bacterium
CCTGCGTGGTGCTTTGTGTGGTGGATTTCCATGGTGCGCGCGTCGATGTGCGGCTCCAGGGCGTCATAGGCGTAAGGTAACTTTGGCAATTCGAAAGCCATAATTTTGGAGTTTTGATTAGTTATGGAATTTATTCGTTTTGTCAACAGCCTGCCACTCAAACAGACCATTCTTACAGGGATAACGCCGAGCCTCATTTTAAGTTTACCCGAAAAGCGGCTGAGTTGCCCGGTCGTGCCCGATATCTTTGGCCATTGGCTCCCAAAATCACCCGCTATGCTGTACCTTTGGGAGGCATAATTTCGAGATCAAAAACCAAAAGGAATATGGAATTCAGAAAGGAAAAAGACAGCATTGGGTACATAGACGTGCCTGCCGATAAATACTGGGCCGCCCAGACCCAGCGCTCTTCCGAGAACTTCCGCATCGGTGGCCACACCATGCCGAAAGAGATCATCCGCGCATTTGCCATTCTCAAAAAGGCAGCGGCTATGACCAATCAGGAGGCGGGCGTACTCTCTGCTGACAAAGCGGAGGCGATCGCGGCTGTCTGTGATGAAATCCTGGCGGGCAAGCTGGACGATCAGTTCCCGCTCGTAGTCTGGCAGACCGGCTCCGGAACGCAGTCCAACATGAACGTCAATGAGGTGGTAGCTAACCGCGCGCACGTCCTCAAAGGTGGCCAATTGACCGACGAAAAGAAATTTCTGCACCCCAACGACGATGTCAACAAGTCACAGTCCTCTAATGATACTTTCCCCACGGCCATGCACATCGCGGCTTACCAGATGCTGGTAGAAACGACTATCCCGGGCATCGAAGCCCTGCGCGATACGCTGGATGCCAAGTCAAAGGAATTCATGGACGTCGTGAAAATCGGCCGCACCCACTTTATGGATGCCACGCCGGTCACAGTAGGGCAGGAGCTCTCCGGCTACGTAGCTCAGCTCAACCATGGGCTGCGGGCCATTAAGAATACCCTGCCTCACCTGGCGGAACTGGCACTGGGTGGCACGGCTGTAGGTACCGGTCTGAATACCCCTGAAGGCTACGCAGAAAATGTAGCAAAACATATCGCCGACCTCACCGGGCTGCCGTTCGTGACCGCGCCCAACAAATTCGAATCCCTGGCGGCACACGATGCCATTGTGGAATCGCACGGCGCACTCAAGACCGTTGCAGTATCGCTTATGAAGATCGGCAATGACATCCGTATGCTGGCTTCCGGCCCACGCTGTGGTATTGGCGAGCTTATCATCCCAGCCAACGAGCCGGGCTCATCCATTATGCCGGGCAAGGTCAACCCAACACAGTCAGAAGCCCTGACGATGGCGATGGCACAGGTGGTAGGCAATGATGTGGCCATCAACGTGGGCGGCATGACCGGGCAGTTTGAACTGAATGTCTTCAAGCCAGTGATGATCTTCAACTTCCTGACTTCCGCCCGTTTGATTGGGGATGCCTGTGTGAGCTTTGATGAGAACTGCGCCAAGGGCATTGAGCCTAATTACGACCGCATCAAGCAGAACCTAAATAACTCGCTGATGCTGGTCACTGCACTGAATACCCACATCGGGTACGATAACGCGGCGGCGATCGCCAAAAAAGCGCATGCCGAGAACTCCACCCTTAAGGAGGCGGCCATCGAGCTGGGCCTGCTGACGGCGGAGCAGTTTGACGAGTGGGTGCGCCCTGAGAATATGATCTAAACCGTAATGCATACTGCCCGGAGCGATAACGCTCCGGGCAGTTTTCTTCTAGCTGGTGGCAAAAATCTTCGCCTGGTCCCGGAAGGCCTTAAACTCCAGGGCATTCCCGCTGGGGTCGAGGAAGAACATCGTTGCCTGTTCTCCCGGCTCTCCTTTGAAGCGGACGTAAGGCTCGATGACAAAATCAGTCCCTGCCGCCCGCAGCCGGTCCGCCAGTTTTTCCCAGGTTTCCATATCAAGGATAGCGCCGAAGTGGCGAACCGGAACGGCCTTGCCATCTACCGGATTGGTCATAGGGTCTGCCGGGCGCTCGTCCGTCAGGTGTGCCGAAAGCTGATGCCCGAAGAAGTCAAAGTCAACCCATCGCTCAGCGCTGCGGCCCACTTTGCAGCCCAGGGTGCCTTCATAAAACGCACGGGTAGCCTCGATATCGCTAACCGGAAAAGCCAGGTGGAATGGTGTCATGTTTTGATGGCAATATCGTAAAAAGGTCTTAAAACTGCCACCGCACGCAACCGAAAGGTCATTCCTTTGTTACGAAATGCTGAACGCAAACAGCCAACCAAAATAATCCGTACCGCAGCAACGTACTTATACTTATAAGCCTTCTCTGTTAAGAAGGGCGATCGTTGAGCACCGGACCATTCACTTTAGAAATCAGATTGTCATACCCGGGCACCGCCTTGCTGACCTAACGCAGGGTAAGCCCTCATACACTTAAGTTGATTACGATGAAAAGATTCGCATTTTCCCTTTTACTGCTGATTGCAGCTGTTAATCTCCGGGCGCAGCCGGCTTCGGCCCAATATGCGCCGGCACCTACTGACAAGGCACTGCTCTGGAAAGTTACCGGCAATGGATTGGAAACGCCATCCTATGTTTACGGCACCATTCACATGATTGGCCGGGACGACTACTTCCTGACCGAGTCTGCTAAGAAAGCTTTTGAGTCTGTCAAGCATGTGGCTTTTGAAATTGACATGGAAGATATGACGGATATGTCCAAAATGATGCCGCTGATGATGAAGGCTTTTATGGTAGGCGATACCACGCTTAAGGACCTGCTGACCGAAGAAGAATACACGCAGGTCAGCGAGCACTTTCAGCAGGTTGGGCTGCCGATGATGTTTGTGGACCGCATCAAGCCGATGTTCCTGTCCGTAATGGGCGGTGGCGAAGACATGATGAGCCTCAACCCCAATGCCGAAAGCAGCATGGTTTCCTACGAGATGGAATTCATGAAAATGGCGCAGGAAAGAGAGATGGACATCGATGGGCTGGAGACCGCCGAGTTCCAGATGAGCATGTTCGACAGCATCCCCTACAGTGTGCAGGCCAAAATGCTGATGGAGGCCATCAACGCTGAAGGCGGCGGCGCTACCGATCAGTTTGACGAGATGGTCAGGCTCTACAAAGATCAGGACATCCATGCCATGCAAAGCATGATGGACGAAGAAGGCGGCATTGCCGGGTACGAAGACCTGCTGCTGGTGCGCCGGAACCGAAACTGGATTCCTATCATGGAGGAAGCTATGAAGCAGCGGCCTACGTTCTTTGCCGTTGGTGCCGGGCACCTTGGCGGTGAGGAAGGGGTGATTGCGCTGTTGCGGGAGGCGGGCTACACCGTGGAGCCGCTGGTGGATTAGAGCCGTAAGCGTACAACTGTACAGGCAAGGTCGCCTTGCCTGTATAATCGGATTTTTAGTCCGAAAGTCAGCATAAGTTTGAAAGTCAGCACCTTAGGGTGACAAATGGCAGTGCAGGCAGGCTCAAATATTCGTATTTTGAATCTCATCTTGCTTTTTCAACATAAACCTGATTGCCATGTGGACTAAAGATATCAAGAACGTCAGAGCCGGCACGCTGATTGACGTGCGCTACCGGGAAGAATTTGACCAATGCAATGTACCTGGATCGGTAAACATTCCATGGGACCTTCACCTTTACTATCTGGATGAGCTGATGGAATACCCCAAACCGCTTGTCTTTTTCTGCGAAGAAGGCTACCGTTCCGGATTAGTCGCCCTGTCCTTGCAAACCCTCGGTTTTGAAGAGGTATACAACGGCGGCAGCTGGCTGGATGTCCTTCACGAACTTGAAGCAGACGTACCAACGGCTGCCTAAAAATATTCTATATGCATTACAAAACGGCTACAGCCTGGATTTTTGCGATTCTGGTACTGAGTGTCGTCTTAATGATGCTTTACCCCACGGGCTTAGTGATCGGTCTGGGCATGTTCCTGGTACCGGTACTGCTCCTGGTGCAGGCGGTGGTTGTTTTGCGTTCCAGCGAGCGCAGCGACAAGACCTTTTCGGACGGACATTGGTACGAAGACCGCGAAAAGCAATCATAATTTAGACCTCCCGGGGAACTTATCCGCAGCGCCTGTATGTATACGCTTAACAAAGTGGTTTGCGACATCGGAGCAGGCCACTTTCCAGCGTTTATGCCGACATTAAGTTGGTTTGATATAGCAAACCATTTTATCGTCGGTGTAGTATTCCATAATTACTGCATCACTAAGCAGGCAACAGCTGCTGAAAAGTACACCTAAATGTTCCAAAAAGGTTTTGCTGTTTATGTGGAGGCCTTCCGGGGGCTGTCCAAAGAAATATGGCTCCTCTCCAGCGTAATGCTCATCAACCGGGCCGGCACGATGGTCCTGCCTTTCCTTTCTGTTTATCTGACTCAAGACGTGGGCTTCAGCCTGTCCCAAACGGGCTGGATTATGAGCTGCTTCGGCGGGGGCTCCATCCTGGGCGCTTACCTGGGCGGCAAACTCGTGGACCGGATTGGGTTTTATGAGACACAGTTTTGGTCTCTCTTCCTGAGCGGGTTCATCTTCATTGCACTGGGACAGGTGAAAGGTTACTACGGGCTTTGCGCAATGGTCTTTCTGGCCAGTACGGTCGCTGATGCTTTCCGGCCGGCCAACTTCGCTGCGGTAGCCGCCTATAGCCACAGTGCCAACCGGACCCGCGCGGTAGCCCTGCTACGTCTTGCCATCAACCTGGGCTGGGCGGTAGGGCCTGCTGTGGGCGGCATGGTCGCTATCGCTTATGGATACGAATGGCTGTTTTGGGTGGACGGGCTGACCTGCATCGCCGCCGCCCTGTTTTTCCGGGCCGCATTGCCTAAGCGCTTCCTCGAAACCGAAGAGGAGGAAGCAACCGAAACAGGGATTTTCCAGGGCAAAGCGCACCATGATAAGCGCTATCTGTTTTTTCTGTTGCTGGCTTTGCTCAATGCGATCGCCTTTATGCAATTGTTTTCCACACTGCCGGTATTCTTCAGGCAGGAAGTCCTGCTGGATGAAGGGCAAATTGGCCGGCTAATCGCCATGAACGGCCTGGTGATCGCCCTGATCGAGATGCCGCTGATCTTTGTGCTGGAGCGGCGCTTCAGCGCTACACAGATCATTACGATTGGCACCTTTATGATCGGGCTGACTTACCTGTTGTTTAGCGGGCTGGGCGCGGCGGCATGGGTGGCCCTTGCGGCTATGCTGATGCTGACGTTCGGAGAAATCCTGAGCCTGCCCTTTATCGCCACAATGGCTATGGGCTTTACGAATAAACGCAACCGGGGTGCCTATATGGGGCTGTTTTCGGTTACCTACTCCCTTTCGCACGTTATCGCGCCCAACCTGGGGCTGCAACTGGTCGCCTGGGCGGGCTTTGGCGCGCTCTGGTATGTCCTTTTTGCGGCAAGCACTATAGCAGCGGGCGGGTTTTGGGTGCTGCGCAGGCGGGAACAGTTGCGAATGGCCTGAACATCGCAGGGGCCCTCTCGTTATATCATTGAAAATTAGTAAACTAAAGAATAGAAAATGACTAACGAAACTAAAAATTGGCCAGACCTCGCGATTGGATTGTTTGAACGCCTAACGGGCAGAAATGCAGAAATTTCTTATCAGTTTGATGATTTCGAACTTCATGTGCCCAGCAGTACCGCCGACGATGCAGAACATGCGCAGTGGAAAATGAACGGCACCTTGAAAATCACCACCACTGAGAAATAAGATATCCTTAATATCGAACCCTATGCATTGCTCTCCTCCGAGGGCAATGCCTGTTTTTAGACCTGTCGCGATGAATATTTCCACCTATCTTTCCCAACTGTCCCTCGAAGGGCAGCTCAATCTGGAGTCTCCCCACGGCGAAGCACATTTCACTGCTTCCCGGTCTGAGCGTGAGATACACCTTCACTTTGAGAACGCACCGACTTTCCGGCACTTCCTTTCCTCTGTCCGGCCTCATATTCAACCTAACCAGGCAGGTACGTTCCTGAAGTCGCTGGAGCAAATGCCCCAGGATATATCAGTGACCTTGGGCCGCAAGGAAATACTGAGCCGTCAACCCGATGGGCAGCTCCACATCAATTACCGCGCCGCCGGATGGCAATGGCTGCGGTGGCGGTTATCGCGTATGTTCTGATATGCCGCCTAAGGTTGCTTTGAAATCCCCGCTAAAGTGTTGATTTTTGCAGGCTAAACAACAAGTGGCAATGATCGGCACAGATATTAATCACGCAGCGGCCTTGTTGAAAGCGGGGCAATTGGTCGCCATTCCTACCGAAACAGTGTATGGCCTTGCCGGCAATGCGCTTGACCTTTCCGCCGTCTCCCAAATTTTCAAAGTCAAGAACCGCCCGAGTTTTGACCCTCTGATTATCCATTTGCCTGCGTTCTCTGCTGTCTCTCCTTTTGTGAAAGCCATACCTGAAGCCGCAGCTGCACTGGCAGCCACCTTTATGCCTGGCCCCTTAACGCTGTTGCTGGAAAAGTCAGCGCAAGTGCCTGATATGGTCACTGCGGGCTCTCCCCTGGTGGCGGTCCGCATTCCGGCTCACCCGGTGGCACAGCAGTTGCTGAGCCAGCTTGGCTTCCCCCTCTCCGCGCCAAGCGCCAACCCTTTTGGGTACATCAGCCCGACCACGGCGGCACATGTCGATCAGCAACTCGGCAGCCAGATCCCATACATTTTGGATGGCGGCCCTTGTGCAGTGGGGCTGGAAAGCACGATTGTGGGTTTTCCTGACGGTAGGCCTACGGTCTTTCGCAAAGGTGGCATCGCGGTGGAAGCACTGGAAAGCGTCATTGGGCCACTCGAGGTCCGGGCACACTCCTCCTCCAACCCTCAGGCGCCGGGTATGCTCAAGAGCCATTATGCCCCGCGGATCCCGTTGGTACTGAGTGCGCCCGAAGCAGTGCTGGCTCAATACCCTGCCGAAGAGATTGGATGCATCCGGTTTCAAAGCGCATTTAAGGGCGTGCCCGAAGCCCAGCAATTGGTCCTTTCCCCATCTGGCGACTATCAGGAGGCGGCCCGCAGGTTGTTCGCAGGCATGCGTCAGCTCGATCGTCAACCCCTTTCTGTGATCGTAGCCGAGCTGCTCCCGGAAGAAGGGCTTGGGCGGGCCATCAATGACCGTTTGCGGCGGGCGGCAGCGCGCTAGTGAATTGAGTCGTAAATATTTGACAATTAAACCCCGATAGTTATCGGGGGGCACTACAAAAGGCTTAAGCGTGAAAATACTATCAAATAATTCGGTCTAGTCGCACTAGCTGGAGGCGACAGCCTCTTCACACCACTGCATGGCCATCTGAAAATCACCCACCACTTTATAAGGCACCGGCTGTTGTTGCAGCGCAAAAATGCCCTTAAGCGCTGTCCGGATGACAGGGTTTGGGATGTGATAAGCCGTGCCCTGACAGTACTGTTTCATTAGGTTTTCATTGGCCGTCAGCCACTCGGCCTGCATTTTTTGAAACTTAAATCCAGGCAATACAGCGCTTTGTGCATCAAAAAGGTAGGCAAAAGGCAACGCCCGGTCATACGCTTCGTACAAATCATTGAGGTACTGCTGGAAATTCTCTTCCGTTGCTTTGTTCCCTGTAAAGGCAACCACAACGACCGGGAAAGCATCGAAGTTAAAAGTAGCGTAAAGGTCCATACCGGATTTTGATTACAGGTAGTTGAAAAAATCCGGAATGAGCCGGATAGATCAATGAAATTAGTATATTTAAATGCCAATTGCCGCCAATTGTTTTTCTCCAAACTCTACAAAACACCAAAACGATGTTGAATTTTTACTCTGCCAGCAATGGGCAGGTTAATTCTAAAAAAGCCATTCAGCAGTGCCTTACTGCTGCTTTAGGCGAGGCGCCCCCCAGCACTTTTCAGGACAAAATGTTGATTGTCGTTCACTGCACCATCGGGCATGATTTTGAGGAAATCATAGCTGGCGCCCGTGAAATTTGCCCGCAGGCAGAGCTCGTAGGCTGCACTTGCGCTGGCGTCATTGGCAAGGAAGGCGCCAATGAAAGCATGCGCGCACTGGGCATGATGGCCGTTGTGCCTGGCGGTGCGCAGCAGTACCATGTAACGAGCTGCGACAACATCCGCGGGCATAACTCCTATGAGGAAGCCCGGAAAATGGCCCTGGAGCTGAAAGCCACTCAGGCAGATATCAATATGATTCAGTTTCTGGCCTCCGGTATTGATATTGCGGCCGACCGCGCCATCGAAGGCATTGAGTCTGTGTTCGGAGCAGACATGCCCATCTTCGGAGGCACCAGCTCGGATAATATGCGGGCCATCAGCTCTTATCAGTTGGCGGATGGGAAGGTACTGGAGCGGGGAGCGATCATGATTGGCTATTCCGACCCCACCTTAACGATAGAAATGGGCGTCCACCACGGCAGCGTGCCGATTGGGCAGCCATTTTCCGTGACCCGCTCAGAAGGCAACCGGGTTATCAAGATAGAAGGAGAGGCGGCCTGGCCCTACCTGATGAGCAAGCTTGATTTGCCAGCGGACACCCACCCGGGACCCTGCATCCCGGTAGCTGGCATGGCAGAGCTGCTGCCCGATGGCTTTCGGGAGCCTTACGACAACGACCACATTCTGCGGGTCATTGTAAAGGTAGACGAAGACGGCAGTTTTTATATGCCTGTGGATTGCCCTCAGGGGACACGCCTTTGGATTGTGGAACGCGATGAGGAATTGATTTTCGCCGGGCTCGACCGGATGATGGAACGCCTTACAGCACGAATTGGCGGGCGGGAAGTCGCTGCGGTTTTCCATACCGACTGTGCGGCCCGCGGCCGGGCTATGTTTGATGCGATTGTTAAAGACGAGATTATCGAGAATATGCAGCAGCCCCTCACCAAGGGCACGCCCCTACCCTGGCTGGGCATGTATGGTTTTGGAGAGTTCACCCGGTTAAAAGGCAAAAATCTCTTTCACAACTACACGACTTCAATTTATGCACTGATCAGACAATAGGCGAATGGACCCCGTTGACTCCCCAGACCAGGATAAGCTTAGCTACGAAGAACTGAGCCGGCTGTGTGCAGAACTGCAGGACCGGGTTACCCGTGGCATCAGTACGCAGCAACAGCTCATCTCCATTAAGAATGAACTGGATGAGGAGCTCAACCGCTTCAAAATCATACAGGATTTCAGCAAAGAAGGGCTCTTCCAGGATTCGATAGAAGGTTTTGCAATGGTGGCAACGGAGTACTTCATTCAGGCTTTTCAGCAGCCCCACTGCTTATTCGCTGAATACCGGGACGACGGGGCGCTGCAGGTCATAGGCCAGTTTGGGTTCAACCATTCGGTTATCCCCTGTGTCTTGCCCCTGACATCCGGAGACTTGCCTGAACGGGAAGGCTTCCTGCTGGGAGAACATCCGGCTTTCAAAACCAAGCTGGCATTTCTGCAACTGGAGGATGCCCTTGTGGCTCCAATGTACCGCCCCGACAACTCCTTCTACGGCCTCGTCGTTGCCGGTCAGCAGAAAGCCGATCAGCGGTTTTACGATCCTATCAACCCCAAGGACCGGCACGCCTTCACGGTGATGGCCACTAAGGCCAGTTACCTGATGTATAATTTCCGGACCAATGAGCTGCTCAAACAGGAAATCAAGGAGCGCCGCCGCATGGAGCTCATGCTGGAAGCCAAAGCCAATGATTTGCTGCGCTCGAATGCGGAGCTGGAGCAATTTGCCTACGTGGTTTCCCACGACCTCAAAGCGCCGCTGCGCAATGTACAGGGGTTTGCTGATTTGCTCAGGCGCGATCAGTCTGGCATCAGCCCGGCCAGCCGTGAGTACATCAACATGATCTGGGAGGAAGTAAAGCGGTTTAGCGACATCATTGATGCGTTACTTCGTTATGCCCGGGTTTCTACTTCCTCCATACAGGACATGAAGGAGGTGGACTTCCAGCAGCTGGTTTACAAAATTGAAGGGCAGCTGTCCCTCACTCTGCAACAGCGCAAAGCCCAACTTCAGTACCATAACCTGCCCACCATTCAGGCCAACTACCGGCAGATGCAGCAGCTCCTGCAGAACCTGATCATCAATGCCATCAAATTCACACCGGAAGGCCGCATGCCATTCATCCACCTGGAAGCAGAGCCTACGCAAAATGGGTACCGGTTTGCCGTCAAGGACAACGGGATTGGGCTCAGGTCGGCGGACCAGAAGCGCATTTTTGGTTTATTCCAGCGGGCCGACCGGGAGCAGCAGTTCGAGGGCAACGGGCTGGGGCTGAGTATTTGCAAAAAGATTGTGGAGCAGCACAAAGGCAAAATTTGGGTGGAATCCGTTGGGCCAGGTGAAGGAAGCACGTTCTTTTTCACCTTGCCATACAGACAGGCAGAAGAATAATCCTCCGTTCCCACTATCTTCTTACGCACGCTTCATTCTGGTTTTGAGGTGATTCACCAGCGCTTTATGGCTCTTGGCGGCAAAACGGTGGACTGGGGCATGACCCCCCCTTAGCTTTAAGGCAAAATCATAGTTTATGCCACACTACAATTTGCATACCGTACTTGGTGCTTCCGGCGCAGTTGGCCGGACCGTTGTCGATGAGCTGCTCGACCGGGGGCTTCCGGTCCGTGCCGTCAGCCGCTCCATGTACAGATCAGGAATAGCCACAATACCAGCAGATTTATTACAGGTGGAAGACGCCCACCGGGCCATTCGCGGGTCTTCTCATGTCTACCTCTGCGTAGGCCTGCCCTATTCCGCAGAGGTTTGGAAACGGGACTGGCCGTTGCTCATGCGCAACGTCATCAATGCCTGTATAGCTAACCAGGCCCGGCTTATTTTCCTTGACAACGTATACATGTATGGCCCGGCTCCGCTTGATCAGCCTTTTGACGAATCCCATCCTCAACAGCCGGAAAGCGAGAAAGGGAAAGCCCGAAAAGCCACCCTTGACCTGCTGAAAAGCGCTATGGAAAAAGGAACAGTACAGGCTGTCATTGGGCGGGCGGCCGACTTTTACGGGCCCTATGCCACCAACAGCATGCTTTATGTTTCCTTCCTGGAGCGTATGCTGAAAGGCAAGGCACCGCAGTTGCTTTCTCCACCCGATGTGCCCCACACCTACACAGATACAGTAGATGTTGGCCGGGCCCTGGTCACCCTGGCGCTTGCTGAAGACACCTACGGACAAGCCTGGCATCTGCCTGTAGGCCCACCGGTTACCATGCAGGAGATCACGGAAATGTACAACCGGCAGCTCGGTACTTTTCGCAAGGCTCGTATGATCCCATTCTGGCTGCAACGCCTGATCGGGATGTTCGTCCCGCCGCTGCGTGAAGTAAGGGAGATGAACTATCAGTTCCGCTACCCTTACGTGATGTCCGACCGGAAATTCCGGGAGCGGTTCCCGGAATTTGAGGTAACGGCGTACGAGGAGGGATTGGAACGAATGGTGCAGGACTTTGGCACGCCAAAAACTTTGCACCGCAGCATTGCAGGGCAGGAAGTCGGGGGGGCAATAGCAGCAAAAATCGCTGAGCAGTAGGCATTTAAATAAAAAATGGTTATTTTTATAAAAACCCTATTGCTATGCGCGACCTCTTACTTCCTGCCTTGATCATCGCAGCCCTGTCTACCAACAGCTGCACACCAGACGATTCCTCATTGATGGAGCCTGGTAAAACCGTCCTCACTGGAACTGTAGTGCCCTATGACCCCGCTAGTGACGTGGAAGCACTGGTGGTGTCTTACAATGACCTGAGCTCCGGGGAGACGGTCCGGCACCGGTGCCCTATCGACAGTATGGGGCGCTTTAGGCTGGAGTTAGAATTACCACATACCATTGAAGCTTTCATCGGAGCCCGGGAGTATCACCATGTTTTATTGATTCCTAACGAACACATAGCGTTGGTTTACCGTGGCCAGGATGGGTTGGTGGTAAGCGGGAGTGCAATCACGGAGGAGTTGCATCAGCAACTGCAGGCTTACATAGAAGCCGATGAAGCAAATGGCCAGGCTGGTTTATATACGAATGAAATGCAGGCTCTTGAAACGGATACCTTTTTACAGGCCTTACAAACCATTCGGGAACGGAGAACAGCCTTCCTTGAGACCTACCAAGAGGAGAACGAGCTGCACCCTTTTTTATATCAGTGGGCGCAGAATGACATCTACTTCAAGTACCTGAGGCAGAAGCTGAGCTATCGGTTGTTTAAACCTTTGAGCCAGGATATACAGCCCTCTACCGTGGCATTCCCACCCCAATACGCAGCAGAATTAGACAATTTCGATTACCATCCCAGCTATGAGGCCAATATGTATTACCACCGCTTTCTGAATATGCATTACCAATATTATCTAACAGAGACTCAACATCAATCATCCCACTTCAATGAAATCAGGGGCGATGTGAAAGCTGTCAAGCGGTACTTACTCGAAGCTGCCCTTGCAACCGAAAACCGAACCCTGCGCGAAGCTCTGCTAATCCGGGCCCTGTACAGCCTGGCAGAGTCTACTTATATTAAAGATGCTGACCGGTTGGCACTATACGAAGAATACAAAGCGCATATTACCCACGAGGGCCTCCTCAAAGATTTAGAAGCGCTCTACGAGCCTTATACCAATTCAGAAATAGCGCCCACCAATAACGATGGCCAAAGTATAGACCTGGCCTCAGAAGACCTGAAGCAGTTGCTGCAGCCCTATCAGGAAAAGTACATCTATTTGGTCAGTTGGGGTACCTGGTGCGGCCCCTGCATGAAGGAGATCCCGCACTACAATGCCTTTATGGCCAAAATGGATACCAGCCGGGTCCAACCGCTGTTCCTGGCTTCCCGATCGCCGGAGCCGAGGTGGAGGTCCGTCATTGCAGCGCACGACCTGGGCGGAGCGCACCACTTGCTCACCGCCCGTCAGACCGAACAGCTTTGCGGCGAACTGAAGCTATGCGGCTTCCCCAGCCATGCCCTCATCCCACCGGGTTCAACAGAATTGGAAGTCGTAGGCGGCCCCATCGACTACGACCTCAGCGTCAATGAGGCGCTGCTGCAAAAAATGGGGGGACTGGGGCTGCTGGTGAATACAGACAAGTAGCAGCGTACGCCCCGGTTGGGCTACACCACAAAGTTTAGAAAGTTGTCCTGGTCTACGGTGTCGTAGGTGGCTTGGGGGTAGGTTTCCAGCCAAGCTTTGGGCGGGCGCCGCTTTTTGGGCTTCCATTTGAACTCATAGCCATGCAAGCGCCCATTCCGCTCTTCCACATAGTCGAGCTCAGCGCCTGTATGGGTGCGCCAGAAATGCGTGCGCCCGTAAAGCTGGTCATAGGCAATTTTCTTCATGCGTTCTGCAACCAGGAAGTTTCCCCACAGTGCCCCCACATCTTGCCTTGCAGTCAACGGGTTGAAATTTTCAACAAGGACATTTCTTACACCGAGATCGAAGAAGAAGATTTTCTTTTTCTTCGTGATCTCCTTGCGTAAATTTCGGCTAAACCCACTAAGCCTAAACAAGATGAAGCCCTTTTCCAACAAGTCGATATACCGGTCTACGGTAGGCTGACTAAGCCCCAGGGATTTGGCTAACTCGTGAATGGACACTTCTGAGCCAATTTGCAGTGCGAGCAACTGTAATAAGCGGTAAATCTTATCTGAATGCTGCACGCCGGACAACTCAAGGACATCTTTGTAGAGATAAGCAGAAGCCAGTTCTCTCAGGTGGGCAATTTTTTCGTCTGCTCCCTGAATATTCAATACTTCCGGGTACATGCCGTACAGCATATACTGTTCAAGCTTTGCTTTGAGTTCCAAGGGGGTATTCCCTTCTGAAAGTTCTTGCACCGCAATAGGGTAAAGCTTGAAAGTACGCGTACGCCCGGTCAGGGGTTCTTTGGTTTGATTGGCAAGTTCGAATGCCGACGACCCGGTGGCGATAATTTTCAGCTCTGGCAAACTGTCATGCAGGATTTTGAGATTGATGCCAATATCTGTGATATTCTGTGCCTCATCAATAAACAGTAATTCGTTTTTGCCAATCAGTTCTTTCATAAGCTCCAGGTTCCGGCTTGAGAGTGCCCGCTGATATTGCTGCAAATCTGCATTAACGTAAAGCGACCGGTATGGAAGCCCTTTAAGCAGTTGCCGGACTAAGGTCGTTTTGCCCACCTGCCTTGCTCCATAGATGATTACTATTTTGTTCTGCTGTTGCAGGGCCTTTGCTAAATCATTTTGAATACTTCTCTGTATCAATGCCTGTAATTTTTGTCTGTCAACCGGATTTACCCGCCTTAATTTAATGAAATAACGCGATTTTATAAAGCCCATTTTAAGAAATAACGCGATTTTGTAAAATATCCCACTATTTCCAAACCCTGACAACACAAAGTGCAGTACCTATTGCAAGGTTTACCGGGCTAACTTCGCACTACTTATTTCAAACAAACCTTCGTCTTATGGCGCTGCCAAATATCACCAAATAAATTAAACTATATTTCAACAGAAAGACAAAAGGCTAAAATCAAAAACCACAAATAAATGATAAACAATATTTTATCCACTAAAATACGTAACACAACAAAAAAGTGAAAAATAATTTGTTTAAAAACTTGACAAATAAAAACATTTCGTGCATTTTTGTATACGTAATCAGATACGTAGCATATGGACTTGCCCATTTACATCAGCAAAAAAGGAACGAAAGTAGTAGCCGCTACTGAATTGCATCAGGCGCTGCAGCTCACCGACCACCACTACGCGACCAATGTGAAGCGGTGGATTACGGACATCTACGAGTTCCGGGATGACATCCGCCGGCCTGAGAAGCTTCGCGACTTCGCCAACCGGAAGACCAAGAGCAATCCGATTTTAAAGGATTATTACCTGACTGTAGAGCTTGCCAAGCTCATCTGCCTGTCGTCCAAAAGCAAGGTCAAGCTGAAGTATGCCAAACTGCTGTCGCATACCGAAACGGAAGAAGCCGAGTCCAACACAGCCCGGCTCAACGAAGAGGATGTAATGAAGGTACTGGAACTGACCAAGGCGATGAGCATGGTTTCCTGTCAGGAAGCAGCAGAAAAGAGCCACCTTAAAGTGTATGAAGCCCGCAACGGCGGTCAGACCGCCAACTGGTGGAAATACCGCGCTGAGGTGCTGGGCTATTCGGCCACGGGATTGAGGCGCAAGCTGATGGCGATGGGCAAACCTGCTCAGGGCAAAACGCAGCGGCAAATGCTGTTGCAAATTGATGCTTATGAGCTGATCCGCACGGCCGTTATCGATCAGTTCATGGCGATGGGCAAGACGAAGACTTTTGCCTGTAGCATGGGCGATTTGGCGAAGCGTTTTGCCAAAGAGCTGCGCATCGAAGTGCAGGACGACCGCGAGGGTATGGCTTCGCTTTTCGCCCCGCGTGCTAATGACCGCCTGGTTCGGGAAATCCGAAGCTTCGAGCCCAAAGTATCAGCTATGACAGCATAGTGGCTTTCAGGTTCAATGTGTGATTATCCCCATCAGAAAACGTCGATGTTTCCAAGTTTTAGTTTGAAAATATTTCATAGGCACCACGCAAGAGCGCCTTGCGAAGCACTATAAACAACTTGTTCGTTTTGTTTGACCCATAACTGTTTTAGTCAAATCAATACCATTACCGCTGCTGATTTTTAGTTTGCTGGCCATTTCGTGCAGAGCATATCCAAAAGGGGGGGTACCACCCGGCGCGAGTTCACCCGGCTTTTTCAGAAGATTAGCGGTTAGATGCCCCACCTCCGTTCCCATTGAGGTGGGGTGTTTTTTTATACAGCAGCCTCCTCTACCCCCTCAATCAACACCTGCAAAATTTGCGAGGCCGCCTTGGCGATCTTAGTACCAGGACCGAATACGCCCACAACCCCCTGATCGTATAAATACTGGTAGTCCTGAGCGGGGATGACACCACCCACCACAACCATGATATCTTCGCGGCCGATGGCCTCCAAAGCTTTGATGGTAGCCGGGACGAGCGTCTTATGGCCTGCAGCCAGAGAAGAGATGCCCAAAATATGCACATCGTTCTCTGCAGCCTGACGGGCAGCTTCTTCCGGCGTCTGGAAGAGGGGGCCAATGTCGACGTCAAAGCCCAGGTCAGCAAAGCTGGTTGCAATCACCTTTGCCCCACGGTCGTGGCCGTCCTGCCCCAACTTCGCTACCATAATACGGGGGCGGCGGCCTTCTAACTCCGCAAAACGATTGGCCAGCTCATGTGCCATTTTGAATTCCTGATCGGTCTTGATTTCACTGGAGTATACCCCGGACACCGACTTGGTCTGTGCCACGAAACGGCCAAAATGGCGCTCCATCGCATCTGAAATTTCACCAAGAGTAGCCCGGACCCGCGCAGCGTCCACTGCTTTGTCCAAAAGGTTGCCCTCCCCGGTGCGCGCACATTCGTATACAGCCTCCAGTGCTTTTTGAACCGCACCTTCATCACGCCTGGCTTTCACCTCATTGATACGGCGGATTTGGGATTCCCGCACAGCGGTATTGTCCACTTCCAGAATATCGATGGGGTCTTCCGCATCCAGGCGGAAAATATTGACGCCTACGATTTGGTCTTTACCGCTATCAATGCGGGCCTGTTTGCGGGCAGCCGCTTCTTCGATACGGAGTTTAGGCAGGCCCTCTTCAATGGCTTTGGCCATGCCGCCCAGTTCTTCGACCTCCTCAATCAGTTTCCAGGCACGGGTAACCAACTCATTGGTCAGATACTCTACGTAGTGGGAGCCAGCCCAGGGGTCGACGGCCTTGGTGATATCCGATTCTTTCTGGAGGTAGATCTGGGTATCGCGGGCAATCTTGGCAGAGAAATCCGTGGGCAGCGCAATGGCTTCATCCAGGCTATTGGTGTGCAGGGACTGTGTGCCGCCCAGCGTAGCCGCCAGCGCTTCGATGGCTGTGCGCCCGACGTTGTTGAAAGGGTCCTGCTCGGTAAGGCTCCAACCGGAAGTCTGACTGTGTGTGCGCAGCGCCATTGACTTGGGGTTCTCCGGATTGAATTGCTTCACAATTTTAGCCCAAAGCATACGGCCGGCCCGCATCTTGGCAATTTCCATAAAGTGGTTCATGCCAATGCCCCAGAAAAAGGACAGGCGGGGCGCGAAGTCATCAATCTTCAAGCCAGCCTGCAAACCGGCGCGGATGTACTGCAGCCCGTCGCCGAGCGTATAGGCCAGCTCGATATCAGCCGTTGCCCCGGCTTCATGCATGTGGTACCCGCTGATGCTGATCGAATTGAAGCGGGGCATATGCTTAGCCGTATACTCAAAGATATCCGCAATGATGCGCATGGAAGGCAATGGCGGATAGATGTAGGTATTGCGCACCATGAACTCTTTGAGGATGTCATTCTGAATGGTACCGCTCAACTGCTCCGGCTTCACCCCCTGTTCTTCGGCTGCGATGATGTAGAAAGCCATGACCGGGATCACCGCCCCGTTCATCGTCATGGAAACCGACATTTTATCCAGTGGAATTTGATCGAAAAGGACCTTCATATCCTCTACGGAATCGATGGCCACGCCCGCTTTCCCCACATCGCCACTTACGCGCTCGTGGTCAGAATCGTACCCCCGGTGAGTGGCCAGGTCAAAGGCCACCGATAAGCCTTTCTGCCCCTGCTCCAGGTTACGGCGATAGAAGGCATTGCTTTCCTCGGCCGTAGAGAAACCAGCATACTGCCGGATCGTCCACGGGCGAACGGCATACATGGAGCTGTACGGCCCCCGGAGGTAAGGCGGGAGCCCCGCCGCGTACGCCAAATGCTTTAAATCTTTGGAATAATCAGGAGTAACCGAGGGCGGCACTTCAATTTTCTCAGGCGTTTCCCAGGCTTCTCCCTCAGGAATCTGATCAGTGAGAAGGTCCAAGTCCAGTTCGAGCTTGCTATAATCCGGCCGTGGCATAATAGGTGGCTTTTGATACAGCTCCAAATATAAGAAACCGCAGATTAGGACTCGAATGATAATTGTCAGGCTATGCCAAAAAAGAGCAGGGCCCAAACTCCAGGCCACTGCTCCGTCGAAAAACTACCAGTAACGCTTAACCTGCCCTAAAGCTTGAACTCAATAGGTATTATAAACTGTACGTCAACAGCCCTACTCCCTGATCTTCTGGAAGTGACCCATTTGATCTCCTGTTTTCGCATAGATTGCACAACCCGCAGCGCCTCCTCTCCCAGCCCGCCGCCAGGGTCCCTCACAATCGTTTCACTGCTTACCGTTCCGTCTTTTTCCACGATAAACCGGATTTTAGCTGTGCCTTCAATGCCCAGCCGGGCGGCTTCTTCCGGGTACTGAATATTTGATTGCAGGTAGGCATTCAATCGCTCCATTGCACATTTTTCCCGTTCGCTCCGGTCCGCTATGCCCTCACAGCCGGGAAAGCGCGGCATATTTAGCACCCATTTGAATACTTCCCCGCAACGGATTATAGGCGGTGGCGGCGGTGGCGGTGGTAAAAGCTTTGGATTGTCCGAACAGGCCTGCTCAAATATTTCCAAAGGCACATATAGGAATACCTCTGTGTCTGCAGCCTGCCCGCTGCGTTCGCCCGGCTCCCATCTTATAGCGGAATCGCGAGCCATTTGCCGGAGGAGCAACCGAATAGCACGGCTGTATTCTGGCCCAATCGTCCGTACCACATCTGCTTCCGGCTCCATCTGCCCATCTGCGCGGATGGTGAAGCGGGCGGTAACGCCCGGGTACTGAGGCAGGAAGCCTTGCTCCTTTGAAGGGCAGCGCAAATGGGCGCCCAAATATTCCTGAATCTGGGACAGGGTGCACTCGCTGACAGCGCCTTTCGCAGCCTCCTTATCGCAAGTTGCCAGCTGAGGTACAGCCCCTGGAGCTACCTGCCGCTGACCAGGCATTGCAGCACCTCTGAAAGTGAGCATCACAGTTGCAGCATCTTGCTTGTTTTTGTCTGCCAGGTTATTTTGTGACGCCCTCAAACTTGAAAAATGATGCTCCCGGAGGGGTACATAATAGGTCACCCGGTGCGCTCTGCCAAACGACTTGAACGGCACCCAGCGCATTTCCTCCCCCTTATTGGCCACTTTCAATAAAGCCCTCAAAGCAGCATCAGCAAAAGAGGACCCCAACCGGTCTCTGGCAATCCGGGCGTTTTCCATGTAGCCTTCAGCCGTAATTTCAAATTGTAAAATGATATAGCCCTTAGGATTTAGGCTATCTTTTACCTCCGGGTTTTCAAGACTGCCTAATAAAGCTTCCCAAAACAACGATTCTGTGCAACTCCGGCGTTGCCCGTTGTCTCCTGCACAAGCAGCAAGGTATGGGGGTTCGTCGCCGTTAAGCCAGATAGATTCTTCGTGCAAGGCACCTCCTTCCGGCTGCCCCCAAGCCATGGCCGGCCCTAAAAGCCAAAACAACAGTATCCGGTACATTTTATTGGAGTTTAAATTTGACAGGCAGGTTAAACTGTACACGCACCGGCCGTCCCCGCTGTTTGCCCGGTACTGACCACTTAGGCATTTCGGCCACCACCCGCTCCACTTCTCTGCCACAGCCCCCGCCAATATCCCGAAGAATTTTGACCTGGCTTGCGCTGCCGTCTTTTTCAACTACAAACTGCACATAGACGGTGCCTTCTATACCATTTTCACGGGCTGCTCCCGGGTAGCGGATATGCTGGTAGATGTAGCTGAGCAAAGCCGCATCAGAGCATTGCCCCCGTTCGGCTAAAGGCAACCCTGCACAGTCTCCAAAAACCGGCATTTCTTCCACGACCTTAAAAATAGGCGGAGCTTCTTCCTCAGGCTTGGGCGGTATTGGCGTGGGTTCGTAAATTACCGGTTCCGGCGCACCCACTGCCAGGCCGGGTTCTGCCATAACGGGCAGGTCGATGATTAGCGGCTCCGGTGTGAAAGCCGCGATGGGCTCCTCTACCGGTTCGATTTCGGCCGTGGGCAGCTGAGGTGGTTTAGGACGGGGCTGAGCGGATTGGGTGCGCACGACTTCGTACTCTAATTCGTTAGTGAGCATTCGTTCTCTATAACGTTCAGGCAGGGAGTCTTCTACAGTCCAGTTGAAGGCCGTGATCACCAGGCCAAGAGCGGCGATCAGCCCAAGCTGGAGATTGGCGCTGCGGGCATGCCGCAGGCGGGAAATATCTGTTCTTTTCATGATGGCAATGGTTTTGCCACCGGGCCCAGTGTGGTTAATTTTTCGGGAATCGATTACAACCTGACTGATGCAGAAATGTTCTTGTTTGGTGTGCAGCGCTTGATTTTTCAAGCATTTGTCAGTAAATAGCGGACAATCGCTGTGCGAGCAGTGTTCATTTAAAGCCAGAGCAAGTGATAAAATTCGAGCGGTTTGAGCTCCAAAATGGCCTGAGAGTCATCGTTCATGAGGACGACAGCACGCCCATGGCGGCAGTCAACGTGCTGTATAATGTAGGGGCAAGGGATGAATCTCCGGACAAGACCGGGTTTGCTCACCTCTTCGAGCACCTGATGTTTGGGGGCTCTGCCAATGTTTCTGATTTTGATACGCCCATCCAAATGGCGGGTGGCGATAACAACGCCTTTACCAACAACGACATCACCAACTTCTACGAAGTCCTGCCAGCCGAAAACCTGGAAACGGCATTCTGGCTGGAATCCGACCGAATGATGGCCCTCAATTTTGATGAGGAGGTACTGGAAGTGCAGCGCAAGGTGGTGCTCGAAGAGTTTAAAGAGACCTGCCTCAACGAGCCTTACGGAGATGTGTGGCATCATATTGCTGACATGGCCTACAAAGTCCACCCCTACCGCTGGCCTACCATCGGGAAAGTGCCCAAGCATGTAGAAGATGCGACGATTGAAGATGTGAAGGACTTCTTCTACACCCATTACCGGCCCAATAATGCCATTTTATCTGTAGCAGGCAATGTAACGGCTGCAGAAGTCCGACGTCTGTCCGAAAAGTGGTTTGGCGAAATCCCCCGCGGCCCCGAAAGAAAGCGGCAACTGCCTCAGGAGCCGCCACAGGAGCGGTTTGAAAAACGGATCAATGAAGCCAACGTACCCGTGGATGCGCTGTACCTGGCTTTTCATATGCCTTCGCGCTATCAGCGGGATTACTATGTGGTGGATTTGATCTCTGACGTCCTCAGCAACGGCAGCTCCTCCCGCCTGTACCGCAGGCTGCTGAAGGAGCAACAGCTCTTCACGACCATTGATTGCTACGTCACCGGAAGTATAGACCCCGGCCTCCTCGTCATAGAAGGCCAGCCGGCAGAAGGCGTAAGCCTGGAAACTGCAGCGGAGGCGATCTGGAAGGAACTGGAATTGCTCAAAGCGGCTCCCATACCGGAAAGAGAGCTGGAAAAACTGAAGAACAAGGTAGAAAGCACCCTGATTTTCTCAGAGCTTAATGTAGTCAACAAAGCGATGAACCTGGGCTTCTTCGAATTGCTGGGCGATGCAGACCTGATCAATCAGGAAGCAGCACTGTACCAAGAGATTACTACAGAAGACCTGCACCGGGCGGCCAGGGCCATTCTCACCGAGGAAAACTGTTCGGAGTTGTTTTATAAGGCAAAACCGGGGCAAATTCTCTCAGCATGAGCTGTTTTTAAGGCAACCGCAACACATCCGATTCCGTAAACAAATCCGGAACTTTAATCTCCAGCCCGGGATTGGCGTAAAGTGCACGCGGCACTGAAATATCCCCCAGGTACAATTCGCCCCGGTAGCGCTGTACAGCTTCCTGATACAGCCCGCTTTTCGGCAATGCCAAAGTGAGGGTAGCCCGCGCTTTGATAGCCGGCGTATGGACAACACCAGCGGTGAGCTCTATGCCCGAAGGCGTATCCAGCGCCAGCGTGGGAGCAGCCTGCCGGTTCGCCCATTCAATATAGGTTTTGATAATACCCTGTGGGTCGCCCATCAACCGGTAACCAATGAGCCCGTCGATGATGAGTTCTCCTTCAAAGCGCTGGGGCAAGTCTGTGACTGTGGAAAAACCCGCCCCCATTGCTGATAGGGTTTGATATTGCTGCGCAGTGGCTTTGGTGAGCGCTTCGGGCGAATGGCTGAGGAAAATTTGCACTTTAGCCCCCCAATTGATGAGCCGACGGGCAGCGACCAGTGCGCCTCCGCCATTGTGCCCTTTCCCAACCAGTATGCCTACGGACTTACCGGCAGGAATGCCATCTAAAAAACGGTCGCGGGCCAGAATCGCCAGGCAGCGCCCCGCATTTTCCATCATCTGCAACAAAGTAATGCCGTAGAATTCCGTCATCAAACGGTCGACTTCTATCATTTGGCGTACATCAAGGGTAGGGACCTCGTCCCGAAAAACGCGTATACTGCTCATGGAATGGATTCGTTTCGGTTGCAATAGTACGTATTCTCCGGGAGTTTTTCCGGAATATGGAGCGGTCTTTATTCGCTGACATTGATGCCGGGCGCCAAAATAGACTTCCACTCCGGGTGGCGGGCGATGTAGCCAGCCATGTAGGGGCACAGGGGCATTACTACAAGATCTTTGTCTTTGGCATAGGTCAGTGCGGCTACTGCCAGATGGCTGCCAATGCCATTGCCTTCCAGCCCCCGGGGCACCTCAGTATGAGACAGAATCAGTTTCTGGCTCGTCATGATATACTCAGCCACAGCTGTTTTGCCTTCGATTTTCACCTCAAACCTGCGTCTTTCAGGATTATGCTGCACGGGGTGCTGCGCAAGATCAATTTTCATTGTTCAAAATTTATGCTGACTTGCTGCACCTCCAAGTCCATTTGGGCAGTGTAGCGGCGGTCAGCGTCCAGGCCAAGGAAAAACATGTTGACCTGCTGAGGAAATGTTGTGACTAATATCGCATTATATACCTGAAGCACGTTCAGCTGCTGAGGCGATAACGGAACACTTTTGAAATAAAGCACCAGCCCCATCTGCTGCTCCGGTTGCATCCGAAGGTAGTCCAGGCAGATTTCTTCGCTGCCGGCCCACAGGTCGAATACCTGATCGAAGTAGCCTTCCAGGTAGCTGAGCAACTCGGGGTCATCGGCTTGCTGAACAATATTGCAGCGGTAGCCATAGTTCCGCAAAAAAGCGGCTTCCACATCATCCTGAAATACCCGGAAGCTCACTTCAAGGCAACGCTCCTCCGGCTCGTATTTCACGGCTGTATAGCTCATCTTCAGCGGGTGCCAGCTACAGCACAACACGATCAGCATTACCCCCGCCAAAAACAGCCTCGCCCTCATGCCGCTACCATTAGCTCCAGGATAATGGTAATGGCAATGCCGCCTGCCGCCCCTGACACTACCAGATTCCACTCCCGGTGCGGCGCGCGCAGGGCCCGGGTAAACAACAATAGCAACAGCATAAACAGCCCCACCACGATCAACTGCCCGGCTTCCAGCCCCAGGTTGAAGGCCAGCAGCTGATTGACGATGCTGTTCTCCTCCCCCAGCAAAAACCGGAAGTAGTTGGAGAAGCCCATGCCGTGGATCAGCCCAAAAACCAGTGCCGCCCCGTAATTGAACACCTGCCTGCGGTCAAATAGGCGCCCGCTGTCCTGAACGGCCCCTCTCCGGATGTTATGCACCGCCGTCAGCAAAATCGTAAGCGGAATGAGCAGGTCTATCCAGCCCTGCGGTACCCGGATGACATCCAGGGCAGCCAGCGCCAGCGTCAGGCTGTGCCCAATAGTGAAAGCGGTCACGAGTACCAGCACCTTACGCCATTCTTCCCACCGGTATAGCGCGCAGAGGGCCACAATAAACAGAATGTGGTCGTACCCCTGCAGGTCCAAAATATGGGTGAAGCCCAACTGAAGGTAGGTCCCAAACTCCTGTGCGAAGGCATTGTGCAGCAACATCATAGCTATCCCTTGTTAATCATCGGCACTTCAATAAGGATCAGTTCCGTGTCGGTGGCCGCTTCCACCGTGATGGCATCCGTTTCCCAAACACCGAAACCATCGCGGCGCTCCAGCGGCTGCCCGTTGATGGTGCATTGCCCTTCCAGCACGAAAGCGTACACGCCATTGCCGGCATACCGGATCGGGTACTTCACCGTTTTGCCGGCATCAAACGCACCCCGGCTGTATACCGCCTGCTGATGAATGTACAAGGCCTCCCCTTCTTCCGGAGACGCCAGCACCTGCCATTCATTGTCCCGGCCGGCCGGATCGAACCGCCGCTGATCGTAACGGGGCTTCAACCCCATCTGATTGGGGAACACCCAGGTTTGCAACAGCCTGCAGACTTCCGTTGGGCTTGCATTAGCTTCAGAATGCCGGATACCGGTCCCGGCTGACATCACCTGTACCTCACTTTCGCGTATGACGCCCTGCCCACCGTTGTTATCGGTATGCTGCAGCCCGCCTTCCAGCTGAATGGTAATGATCTCCATATTCTCATGCGGGTGCATGGGAAATGCGCCACCGCCGGCAATCCAGTCGTCGTTGAGTACCCGTAGCAGCCCGAAATTCATACGGTCCGGATCGTAGTACCGGTTGAAGGAAAAGGAGTGCTTGCCAATCAGCCAGCTGGCGCGGGTCTCGCCCCGGGTATCTGCTTTGTGCAATACACTTTTGAAGCCCGGGTCAGCAGTAACGGCCTGTGCGACCGCTACAGATTTGGCCGACTGTTGGGGCGCTGTTTCAGAAGCGCAGCCCGATAGTATGAAGATTCCGGCAACGGCCAGAAAAGGAAGGAAGATTTTCATGATCCGGTAATTTTATGGGTGAAGGTATTCAGTGGTTTCCGGCTGCGGGGGCCCTGCTCGCGGCTGCGAAGGGGTTCATCGAGCTGCTCCGGATCTCCGAGATAACCCAAAGCTATAAAACAGACCGGCTCCAGCCCCTCTTTGTTCAGGCCAAATTCCGCAACGGTTTTTTCGTAGTCGAAGCCGCCCATCATATGGCCGTAGATGTCCAAGTCTGCTGCCTGTAGCAACAGGTTGGTATTGGCAGCACCGGTATCGTGCAGGTAGTGCCGGTTGGGGCGGCCATTGCGGCCCAGGTTAGGCTGCGCCAGGCTCAGCACCAACACACCCGCATCCTTGGCCCAGGCTTGATTGCCCTCATTGAGGCAGGACAGCAAACGGTTGAAACCTGCCTCCTCCGCATGATGCGCATAAATGTACTGCCAGGGCTGCTCGTTGAATGCACTCGCGGCCCAGCTCGCTGCCTCAAAAAGCGTATCAAGGATCATTTCAGGCACGGGCTGACTGGAAAAAGCCCGGGGGCTCCATCGTTTGCCAATCAGCGGATGTACCGATGTCTCCGTTTTTGCTGATTTGCTTTCCAGAAATTGTTGATTCGTCATAGCAGAATGTTTCTTTTCGATGTTCAAACATCAAAAATAAGGGTTTTATTTCTTTTTTGCAACCGGCGTGGGGCCCATATCGGGCTTTCAGGCAAAACTGCGGAGGTTTAACACCAATGGGCAAGAATGGTTAACTTTTGCAGCTGCCATTCGTCTACGATTAGAATCACTAATACTGTACCACCAATGACGCTCAGCCGCCCCTGTACGGTTTGTACAAGGTAGATACGATGGTGCGCAATCAGGATACCCTTCCTCCGCTAATTACAGATGGGCGGCGCTGGCAGCACATTGCGGTGGAATTCCCCGGGCGGGCGGTAATACAGACTATGCCGGGGCACCTGCGGTGGTTTGATCTCGAGGTGGACACCTCAGCGCAGCGGGCCATATTCTCAGAGGGACGTTTCAGCGATACGTTGTACTACGATCGTGCTGGTGCTGTTTCCTGGCACTTCCGGGGTATCGTTCGGGGCGACACAGTAACGGTAAAGGCCACAAGATGGGACAAGGAGCAATTCCTGCTGATGGGCAGAGGATTCAACTGGGTGAATGAAAGCCCGTTCAACCGGTAAAAAAACCGGGAGCAGAACCACTCTTGCCCTACTCCCGGTCTGCTCGCCGCATTCAGGGGCTACTGTACCGCCCGGTCTGCCACCCAGGCAAATACCTGTGGGGAAGAGTCGTTATTCCCAACAATCAGGGCCGGCCGCTGCCCGCCTAAACGGATAAGCGCCACGTCCTTGACATTCCGGTGCGCAAACAGCCCACTCTCCGGCATATAGAGCGAGGTTGAAAAGGTGCCATCGCCATGGCCTTTCAGGTACAAACCTTTGCCTGCATCGTAAGCAGCAGTTTCTACCTCTGTTTCAAAAATATTGCCGGCCAGCAAGGCATCCAGGTGGCCATCCTTATCGAAATCTTCCACAATAATGCTATTGACAGGAGCCAGTTGCATCGCATTTGGCAATTGGTGCATCCTGAATCCGCCCCCTGTATTTTCCAGGTATACGGTAGCGAAATTGTCCACTTGCAGGTGCAGGGCTTCCGCCAGCATATCGGCACCGTAAATATCTTCCAGGGAGGAAGAAGCGAAGGAAGCATATGACTTGAATTTATCGGCCAGGAAAGGCATTTGGGTCGTGGAGCATTCCTTTCCCCGGACAGGGACAATATCGCCTTTGTAATGCTTGCTCAGTACGATATCGGGGGTACCATTGCCATCAAAGTCGTTGCAGAATACGTGCAGGTTTTTCTTCTCGCTGGGGTTAAATTTATTATTCAGCCCGATATTGCCAACGATGAAGTCCTGATCGCCATCCCCGTCAAAATCACCGGGCTCAATGCTGTACCACCAGCCGCGTATGCCTTTGTCTTCCAGTACCGGCATAGCCTGTAGCTGCCCTTCCTGATTGCGCAGATAGGTGATGGGCATCCACTCTCCAACAATCATGAGGTCTTCCCAGCCGTCCCCGTCCACATCGGTCCAGGAGGCATCTGTGATCATGCCGATTCGCTCCAGGTCAGGGTATAACTCCTTCGTTACATCCGTAAACTGGCCGCCGTCGTTGCGCAGCAAATAGGACTGCGGGTGATGAGGGTACATCCCAGGGAAGGTCCGCCCGCCCACCAGCAGGTCCAGGTCGCCATCTTTATCCCAGTCTGATGCTTCCACCACGGCCGTGCTTGTCGTGATACGGGGCAGCGCCGCCGCTGCTTTTGAGAATTGCCCTCGTCCGTCATTCAGGTACAAACGGTCTTGCAGTTGCTTGCTGCCTTCGCGGAAAGCCCCTCCGCCACCACTCGCCACATATAAATCCAGGTCGCCATCCTGATCGGCATCAAAAAACAATGCGCCCAGATCTTCTGAACCGGCATCTGCGGCGAAGGCTGGTTGTACAGCGGGTTCAAAAATCATGGTACCTGGCTGCAGGTAGAGCGCTCCGGGCTGCCCCTTGGCCCCGCCAATGTAAAAGTCTTCCAGCCCATCACCATTCACATCAGCTACCGCTACGCATGGCCCCAGGCGGGACTGCCGGTGCGGGAGCAGCACCTCTGTGTCAAAGTCATTGTAGTCGTTTTCCTGATGTACGAAAGTGAGGTTCCGCTGCTGGCTAGTGATATCCATAAACAGCGGGCGACGGCTGTCTTCCGGTTTGGGAGTGCGCTGCACCTGGTTTTTATCGATGGTATGCACCTGATTGATGCCGGGCTTCTGCAGGGTAGTCACCTGCCCATCCGGCCAGTGGATCTCAGCCCGGTCTATGGACGAGGCTTCGCCCAAACCAAAGTGCGCGGCTGGTTCCACATAGGACTGATACCCCCGGGTAAAGCTGTATTCCGTCATTTGCTGCTGCCCGTCACCGTAGAAAATCCTCACCTTGGCATTTAGGCAGCCATTGAAGGTATTGCCTGACTTTAGGTTGAACCGGATGTAATTGCCATTGCCTTTCTCCCGGCTGTTGTTTTTCAGCACAAAGGCTTTGCCCGCCAGGTTATTGGTCACGATGTCGAGGTCGCCATCCTGATCCAGGTCAGCGTAAACCGCTCCGTGCGAGAAGGAGGGCTCATCCAGGTTCCAGGCCTTACTGACATCCTCAAAGGTCAGGTCGCCCTTATTGCGGTACATGTAGTTGGGAATGGGCTGGGAATTCGCCGTCAGCAGGTGCTTGTAGTATACCTCTGGCGATTTGCCCTCTGCCTCGTAGCGCTCCTGCAGCCGGATGCGCCAGTCGTTGTCCTTCGTGTCCCGGTAGTAGCCATTGGTGACCAGAAAGTCTTTCAGCCCGTCGTTATCAAAATCTGCCAGCAAGGCCGCCCAGCTCCAGTCGGTCTGCGAGGTCCCCGCCATGAGACCAATTTCACTAAAGACACCGTAGCCCCGGTTCAGCTGCAGGGTATTGAACATATACTGCGGTGCATAGCCCTGAATGTCATTCAGCCACGTGAACTGATCCACATTCATAGAGGCCATCAGGGTTTTGTTGCGAAAGTGGTCAGCCGGCGTCATATCTACCACAGATAAATCGACCAGACCGTCGTTATTGATGTCGGCCGCATCACACCCCATGGAGTAGAAGGACACGTGCGAGTTATGACGCTTAATTTTATCCGTGAAGGTCCCATCGCCATTATTCATGTAGAAAAAATCAGGCATGAAGTAGTCGTTGGCGATGTAGATATCAAGGAAACCGTTTTCATCGAAGTCAGAAATAGCAAGCCCCAGCCCGAAGCCCGGCTTATACAAGCCCGCTTCCCGGGTAATATCGGTGAATTTACCATTGCCTTCATTCCGGTACAGGGTGTTGATGTCCTGTTCCTGCACTTCCGGATCAAGGGCAGCAAACGTGGATGGCCATTTTACAGCGTTCCCTTCCCGGTTGCGCAGCGAATGGTTCATCACGATGAGGTCCAGGTCGCCATCATTGTCCATATCGAAGAAGGAGGACTGTGTCGTACGGGATTCATCAGCAATGCCGTAGGCTGCTGCCTGTTCGGTGAAAGTGCCATCCTGATTGTTGACATACAACTGATTGGCCAGTTTCTCCCGGTCGTTGGTCGGGCCGGAGTTGCTGACGTAGATATCCAGCCACCCGTCTTCATTAATATCCACAAGGGTCGCGCCCGTCGACCATTTGCCGGTTGAGGTAATACCTGCCTGCTTCGTAACGTCTGTGAATTTCAGGCCGCCTTTATTAAGGTACAACGTGTTGTCCGCGTGGTTACCGCAGAAGAACAGGTCGGTCAGCCCGTCGTTATTAAAATCGCCGGCGGCCAGGCCGCTCCCGTTGTAGTAATAATCGTAGTAGCCCAGATGATGATTGGGTTCTTCAATAATCTTATTCTCAAAATCAATGCCCGTTTCGGAAGCGGGCAGCATCGTGAACTGTTCAGCGGACGCTTCCATGGTATTTGCTGTATCTGCCTGTGGCGCTCCACAGGACTGCACTATCATGCCGATGAGGAATACCATGCCCCCTAAAACTGAGATTTGTCTTTTCATGAGTGTTCTTTTAATGTTTCAAACTAACCCTTGCCGTGCAGAGCGGGGGGTGCACGACCTTTAATGTATAATGACCAGGTTACCGGTATACATCTTTTTTGCGCCGGTCAGCCGGTAAGTGTACGTACCTGATGCCAGGTTTGGCATGATTGAAACCTGCTGCTGTGTCAGCATTTGCTGATAAACCAGTTGGCCCTGAACGTTGTATACGGAAAAAGCAGCCGGTAGTTCCACCTGAGCCACAACTTCCAGCGGTTGCCCGGCCCGGACTGGATTAGGATACACCAAAACCGACTGTCCTGTTGACAATCCTACCGCAGAAGTCAGGTCCCCCTGAAGGATTTGCAGTTGCGCTCCATTCGTCCCATTCAGCGCATCGCCCCAGGCAAAGGCGGCCTCTTCGCTGTCCGGCAGTATTTCCAGGGCTGTACCTGCGGCCCCCCACTCGGCATCCCCCGCATTCGCACTACGCCGGGCCAGCTCAAAGGCTTCAGGCTGCCCGGGGGCATTGGGGTGCAGCTCAAAACCGGAAAGCAGCAAGGTCGCCTCCGGCACATTGATTGGCAGGTTGCCATAGGTATTTAGTATCCAGTAACCGGTATCGGGCTGCACCATCGGGCCGGCGATGAGGCTCGGCGGCACATTTAGCCGGGTGGCAACCACGACTGACTCCGTTGGCTGTCCTGCATTCAGGTTCAGGGTGACGCCGGTCTCCCCAAAAACGTAGCTGCCTGCATTTTGGACGGCTTGCCGCGCGCTTTGCCCACCACCTACAGGTGCCTGTGACAACGTTCGTGCGGCGGCTCCGGTCAGAAAAGCATGGTTGACGCCAGCTTTGTTAAGGATGCTGCCCTCTGCTTCGTTGAATTGGTAGTACCCCACCAGCCCCTGCTCTGTTTCGGGGCGGGCAGTCAGGTGGCGGCTTAGGCGTACTTCAGCGGTTGACAACGCCCGGTCGTATATCCGGACCTCGTCCATCAGGCCCTTGAAGCCCCGCTGCGCCCATCCCCGGTAACTCCCAAGGAAAAGGGCCGTATTCCGAAAATCTACCTCCTCAGGGGAAAAAGCGTGGGTAGCCGGCTCGCCGTTCAGGTAGACTGTAATGCCATCGGCTTTTACGACCAAAGCCACGTGCGACCACTCATCAGCAGGCACAAAAAGACCGCTGCTCCACCACCAGGCACCACCTGGCCAGTGGTAGCCCAGTTCCATATCTGGCCGAAAGTTAAGGCCCGCTGCCGGCCCGCTTTCCGTTATGGCAATACCGGTGTATTCCGCCTGTGTGCCGTAGGGGTGTATCCACGCAGTGAGGGTGAGTTCAGGTGCCGTGGCAGGCAGTGCGTCAATAATCGCGTAATCGCCCCACTCCTGGGTTTCCATGCACAAGCCGGGAATACGATCTGCCCGGCAAGCTTCCACCGTTATCGGCGGCAAGGCCCGCATGCCACTTTCGCCGGTGCCGTTGGTAACGCTGAGCAGGGCGGTGTAAGTCCCGGGGGCTCCGAATACCACTTTGGGGTTGCGGGATTGTGCATCGCTAATGTAGGTGGGGGCGGGCTCAAACGACCACGACCAGGAAGCGCCTTCATGCCGGAGCACCGAGTAATCATCAAAATAAAAGGTATCACGCGAACAGCCGGCCTCCAGCTTATCAACCGTGGGCTGCACCATCAACCGGCTCGGCGTCACCAGCGGGGCTTCCCAGGCGCCGTTGCTGTAGGTGCCGGCCCGAAGTTTTCCATCCCGGTAGAAAGGGCGGAAAATATTGGTGTTCGTGCGCATCGGCAGGCCTTCGTTGTAGAATGCCCAGTCCTCCATTGTTTCATCCCGGTAGAAAACCGCTTTATCAGTGCCGATATATACCGTGCCGACCGTGCCTGCCTGAATGAGCATGGTATGAATGCGGTGCCCGTCCAGCAGCGGGGTCGTCGCATTTTCCCAGGTCTGCCCGCCATCAACGGAGTGGAAGACTTTGGCTCCATCGTTGGCATTATGGGCGAAGTAGGCCCAAATGTCATTTTCGTTTTCGGGATTGAGCGCCAGCCCGCCGGCACGCTTGGAAACCGGGCTGTTTGGGAAATCCAGGGTGGTCCAGCTTCCTCCCCCATCCTCTGTCCTCAGCAGGTGCGCCCCGGTGAAAGAGGTGCGCTGATAGACGTAAACGACATCCGGATTGCTCCGGCTTACCTCCAGTTGCATCACGGGCTGATCTTCGTTTCCAAATGCACCGGCCAGGGTGTAGGACCGGCCGCCATCGGTTGTTTTCCAAACCTTGTTCTCCCGCCCCAGATAGAAGTGGTTGTAGCAATGAGGCAGAAACTCAATCTCGCTGGAATGGGTCGAAAAGTAGGACTCCGTTGGATAGAGCTCCAGCTTTGGTGCCTGCAATACGGCGCCGGACAAGCTCTGCGGCACAATCTGTGAATTGATATCAGAAAAGTAAGCGATATTCCGGCCGCCCGGCTGCACATAGCCGGTGGGGGCCTCCGCACCGCCCAGCCGCAGGGACTGCCCCTGCTCAAATTCGGGCCGGATAGCTGTATTTCCATTGTGGTAACGACCGCCAACGACCAGATCTTCATTCCAGGCACTGCCGAAGCCCCAAAACTCTGAACCTGTAATGCCGTATTTCCTCGATTCTACCGTGGCAAATTCGTCATCTGTGAAGTCGATGCCACCATCGGTGCCAAGCCATATGCCGTCCGGCCCGACCGTAATCTCCTGCATATCGGGGTGAATCCAGGTGTTGCCCTGATAGCCGCCTATGACGTTGAAGGAAGCCCCGCCATCCGTTGATTTGTACAAGCTGACCCCACCAGTATAAATGATCGCTTCGTCAAAAGGTGAGATCGCGAGCACATAATCATAGAAGCCCTGATACGGGCCTCCCCCACCCTCGTTGATCATGATGTTTTTGTGATTAGCCGGTCCACCGCTGTATTCATAAGGCCCACCCACGTGAGGGCCCTGCAGGCTCCAGGACTCTCCGCTGTCCGTGCTTTTCCATACCCCCAGATAACCGTCATCCCCGGCTTTTGAGTTGCCGATCAGCCCGGCGACTACCAGGTCGGGATTGAGCGGAGACACGGCGATCTTTGCACCGCCATCGTTCAGGAAAGGGCTGCTCAGGTCAGGAGCATACCAGCCTTCGGCTTTGACCGCCCAGCTTTGGCCGCCATCTTCCGACTTTTCAAAAATGCAGCGGGGCTCCACACCGTGGTTGCGCACCAGGTACAGCACTTGCGGATCATCGGGCTTGAATTCGATATCATAAACCGAAGCGCCGGTCAGATGAGACCAGTTCGTGCCTCCATCTTCCGTCAGCCAAAGCCCGTCCACGCCCCCTACCAGGATGCGCTGCCCGTCTGCCGGGCTGACCGCAATGGCATTTACGCCAAGTGCAGGCTGCGGCAGATCGGCAGCATCCAGGAGGATGTCCCAGCTTTCGCCCCCATTCGTTGTGCGGTAGAGGCGCTCCCAGTCACCGGCATACACCACCGATTCGTCGTTGGGGTCGACGCGGACGATGCGGACGTTGTTCATCATGGTATTGGCGGAGACATGCGCCCAGGTTTGCCCGCTGTTATCGGACCGGAATACGCCCCCGCTTTCGGTGCCGCAGTACAGCACGGAGGGGTTGGAACCTGACTGATCGAGGGTGTACACGTTGACCTGCCAGGACACTTCGAACTGCCCCTGCCCTTGCGTGAACGTCTCGAAGGGGCCAATATTTGTCCACGTTCCGGTTTGCCGTTGAGCCTCCTGTCCGGACAGTGCACGCTGATAGGCGGCTTCCGTCTGACGGCGTTCCTGAGCCGTTGGCCAGCGCAGGCTCCCATCCGGTTGAACATAAGGCTCTACCTTGGGGCGCCAGTGCTTGTAGTTTTGGGTATGGGTATTCTTTTCAAAGGCATGGGTGCGGTAGTAGGCCTGATAAGCGCTGTCTACCAGGCGGACGTTAGGCTCAGGCGCATACATCAGCTGCGCCCAGGCAGGCGTTTCTTCCGTGATTCCCGGAATGGTTTTCAGCCACTGCGATTGCCCGGCAAGCGGTAGTGCTCCGGAGAGCACCGTGAGGATTAGCGTCCAAAGGATACGCTGAGGGAAGTTTCGGGTCAGGTCTGCCATATCACTGAAGTCTGTGTTTAAGACCTGAAATATACAGCATCCGGGGGAGTTAATCTTCCTCTACCCGCCGAATCGTGCCTTTTTGGGCATCCATTTCCACCCAGTCCCCGGTTTGGAAGTCCAACTGAGCCGGAATTTGGGTGATACTCGGCACCTGCGCCTCCCTCAGCATGATGGAAGCGTGAGAAAGCAGGCCACCTACGTAAGAAGCCACGCCATCCACTTTGGAAAAGTAGGGCACCCAACCGGGGTCCAGGGCATCCGCTACCAAAATAATGACCGCGAAGGGAGGCGGCGTTACGGCACGCAGGTCGGCGGAAGCAACGCGCCAAACCTGCCCCCTGACTTTACCGGGGTAGATACCTACGCCCTGCTGATGGTTTTGCTGACTGGCAGAGACGTTGGACAGCACCGTGACGGGCAGCCGGCGGCCCAGCTGATTGCACAGGAAGGTATCCATATCCCAGCCCACTGCTTTTGGCGGCTCCCGCTCTGCCATGTGATCGGCCCGCCATTGATTTTCGAAGAAAGCGGCAAGCTCTGCCTGCGTAAAAGACCATGGCATAAAGGGCAGATTTGCATTGAGCTCCTCGCGGTATGCCCAAAACAACTTCATGGTTTCGTGCCGGATCCACTCCCGGGTGTGGATGAGGTCAATGACTGGCCGGAACAGCCAGGCCCAAAGGGGTTGGCGTTTGCGGGGTGGTTGGGGCGCAGACGAAGCGGTGAAATCCACTCCTTTTCGAAGGGCTGCCCAATCGGCCTCGCTGTATTCCCGGAAACGGGGCTGCCCCAGGTCAGACTCATAAAAGCCCCGGTGCCCAAATGCTTCCAGAAACTGCGTGGTGGACCGCTGCCCCCGTTCCCACTCCCGGAAAGCCTGCAGGTAATCAGTGCTGGCACTCTTTTGCCTTATGGCAGCAGCCAGCCGGTGCAGCAATCCCAGCCGTTCCAACAGCCCCACCGGGCCGGACATGGCCCCGGTGAGGATCTGCATGTTCGTCACCAGTTCAACATAGAGACTGGAAAAGCTTTCACACCAGTGCCGGAAGGCTTGTGCCGGGTCGATGGGCCAAAGGGGTTCTCGTTCTGCTTTGCCCAAATCTGTTTCTACGGCTGCTTTGCGCTGCCAGGTTTGTATACGCTGCTTCGCCTGCCGCTGCTGCCCCAGCACCTTGAAAAAGACCGGCAGTTTAGCCAGGCAACGCCAGGGGCGCAGCCCAACCTGATAGAAGTCTTCGGCTCCTACCGAACGGCAAACCAATTGCGTGGGCAGCCCCCAGTGCACCATGGTATCCAGCAGGGCTGACAGGTTGATCCAGGGCATGCCTCCGGCAGCACGCAGGAAAGCACGCTGCGGAAGGGAAGGGTCCAAGTCGCGATAGTAGCTGAAGAGGGCGGGGCCTGCCTGTGTGATCAGGTCGGTCATCAGGCGGGAAGGCTCGGGGGGCAGAATCTCCTTGTGGTTGGCCGAAGTCAGCACCTCCTCTGCTTCCTCCGGTGTGGTAATGGGGCGGGCCTGCAGCAGCCAGAGCTTTCCTTTGGATACGGCAAATTCAATATCGAGCCCATGGCGGGCGTCCAGTTGTCTCAGGAGTTGCCCAGCGGTGAAACTTAGCCGGATAAGCGCCCGCCGGAGCGACCTGCCCCCCATCTCCGGTCCTTCCCAAAAGTTAAAAAGGGCAGACCATCGGACATCCCATGCACCAAAACGCGGTAGGAGGAGGGTTTGGCCACTCTGCTGCCCGCTCATCAGCGCTTCGCCTAAACCTGCTGTGTATTCGAGTTTCCAGCTGCCCTCGCGGAAAGCAAAGAGCACGCCACTGAAATCTGCCTGCACCATTTCCTGCACCAGTACCGTGGTGCCTTTTTGAGTGGGATAACTGTTGAAAACATCGGCAATCGCTGTCTCCAACTCCGATGCCCCAACATTCAGCCTCGACAGGTACTGCCCGGCCTGACTGCTCTCTTCTCCATCCTCAGTAAGGTAGGAAGAGCGGACAGCCACCGGGAACCGCAAGCCCCGGGGCCGTTCGCCAGCCAGAAAATCAGCATAAGCCACGGAAGTGAAAGCCGGTACCGGCCATCCCATGGACTCAAGTTGTTGGAGCTGGCTAAGCTTGCTCATGCAGGATACGGGCTGTTAGTTTTTCATAAAATCCGCTGGGGTCTTCCAGCATCGGGAAATGGTCCCAGTCTTCGACTACTTCAAAGGTAGCATTCGGGAAGTCCTTCTGCCAAAGCGAAAGGTATTTGGAGGCGACGACCCGCTCCCGGCTCCCCCAAATGAAGTTGAAGGCCTCTTGCTGAAGCTTTTGCTGCACCTCCCGGTACCAGGCCGGGGTGATCAGGTCGAAAAAAACGGGGAAGGCCGCACACTGCGCATAGTCTTTGAAGAATTGCTTCCGCACCGTTTCCGGAATACCTTCCGGCTGCAGGAACAGGCGTTTTTCCCAGACCGGGCGCATTGGTGGCCAGGCAATCAGCGCCTGCATGGTTTTCCGGATCAACAGCGGCTTCATGAGTTTGGGGAAGAACCGGTGCTCCAGGGATGCGCCTATGATGCCGTGCAGCAACACCTGCCGGGGCTGCCAATCTACCGAATCCGGCAACGCCCAGCCCCGTGCCGCCCATTCCAGCAGCAGGCTTCCGCCGATTCCATGCCCGTACACCACCCAGGGCGCCTCCGAAAAAGGGGTTACGATCTGCTGCAAGGCCTCAATGAAAGGCATCCAGCCATCTGCTGCTTCAGGCAGGGGGCGGCCATCAAAGCCAGGCAATTCCGGGAGGTGTACCCGAAAAGGCAGCTGTTCCTTACCCTGCAATACATCCAGGAAAGGCAGGAAACGAGTGTGGCCACCGCCATTACCATGTAACATCAATACGTTCACCATACGAATGGAGGAACCCATAAAGGGAAAAATTGTTGGCGGTTTTGTATCTTCCGGTGCATCAAAATCTATTGACTGCTTTGAAGCGTTCCCTACTCCAAGTTTTAAAACAACTCGATCGCCTCTTCGTGCGTATGGGCAGGACCGTGCGGGAGTGGCTGGGGCAAAAGCCTACCTGGCCCATCCTTATCGCTCCCTACCGGGGCTACGGCCGTACGAACTGGATCAGCCTGCGGGGCCGGGTGATCAAGGACCGGCGCATCATCAAGGACGAGGTCAACTCGACCTGGCGGGCACTGATCAACAACTACAAACGGTTCAACAGCCGGGAGGTGATGGGCGCCACCGTGCACGTGGAAGTCAACAGCGAAGCCTTCACGGTGCAGACCGATGAAGAAGGCTACTTTCTGCTGGAACGCTCCCTGCAGCAACCCGTCCCACAACCTGAAGACCAATGGTTTAACGCAAAGGTGCACCTGCGGGAAACGCCCAGGCGAAAAGTCGACGTACGGGCTGAGGTGCCAATTTTAGTGCCACACCCACAGGCTTCCTTCGGCTGCATCAGTGATGTGGATGATACGATTATGAAGACCGACGTGACTTCCTTGCTGAAGCTGCGGGTGCTTTACCATACTTTGCTAAAAACTGCCGACCTGCGCCAGTCCTTCAGTAAAGCGGCGGCTTTTTTTCAGGCTTTACAGCGTGGCATGAGCCAGCAACCCTGCAATCCGATATTCTACGTTTCGAACAGCCCCTGGAATTTGTACGACCTGCTGGAGGAATTCCTTACGCTCAATGATTTGCCGGCCGGCCCTATTTTACTGCGTGACTTTGGGCTGCCTTATCAGGACCACCCGGAAAGTTATCTGGGGCATAAACACAGCAGCATCCTGCGTATTATTGATACCTACCCCGGCTTGCCCTTTGTCCTCATCGGCGACAGCGGAGAGCAGGACCCCTACATTTACGAGGCAGTGGCGAAAGCCCGCCCCGGACGCATTCGCGCCATTTACATCCGGGATGTTCGTTCGCTGCAGCGGGCCAGAAAGGTCCGGCGGTTTATCGCCCAAACCGGCGTGGACATGAAACTTGTAGACAACTACCAGCAGGCGGCTAAAGATGCGGCGGAGCGGGGGCTTATTCAGGAGACGTACTTTCAGCAACTTAATCAGTCGGGGCCCAAAAACTAAGCTTCCAACCCCCTCCTGCGCCGCCAGCGCCGGATGAGGGGATAACTGAAGACCGCCAGCAAAATGACCATACCACCCAGGTAGAAGCCCGGCGTCAGCTCTTCATTCTCCCGCAGCAGGATCCAGGCCAGCAGGATACCGTATACCGGCTCGAGGTTGACCGTCAGGTTGGAAGCGAAGGCCGTGAGGTGGTTGAGGGCGCGCAGGGCAAGCACGTAAGCCAGGGTGGTGCACAGGAGGGACAATACCAGGAGGTACCCCCAGTCTGTCAGGCTCACCGGCAACAGCTGTACAGGGGTTTCTGACAAGAACAGGTAAAACGGCAGTACCAAACAGAGGAAAAGCCAGGCGCTTCCCAATTCCAGGAAGGTGATGCCCATTTCGTAGGACTGCCGGATGTATTTTTTATTGAGGGTGGCAAAAAAGGCAGCCAGGAAGGCGGAAGTCAGCCCGACCAGAATACCTGTATTCATAGCCGCATCAGTACTGCCTACAATGAGCGCCATGCCCGGAATGATGAGCAGCCCGAGCATCAATTCGTACCAGCGTACCCTTTGCCGCATGACCACGGGCTCGATGAGGGACGTAAAAAAGGACGTTGTCGCCATGCAAATGAGCGTGATGGAGGCATTGGACAATTTAATGGCCCCGTAGAAGGCCACCCAATGCAGCGCCACCAGTACACCGATGCCCATAAAGCGGAGGACTTGCGCCCGGGTAAAAGCTTTCATCACCCGGCCGACGCGAATGAGCAGCAGCAGGCTGGCGCTCGTGATCAATACCCGCCACCAAACCATGACCAGGGCAGACAGCTGAATGAGGTCGCCCAAAATAGCAGTGAACCCAAATAGAAAAACAGCAATATGCAGCTCCAGATAAGCTCTTTTTTCCTCCTGCATGGCGTTCCGGTTGATTTTGCTGCAAAGCAACACAAAAAACCAGAAATCGTTGGGCCTTGCCCTGCATAAAGTTTGTAGTTCTGTAAACGGGTTTGCGCCTTTCGGTGTTAGGTGGTCATTCTTTTAAACATCAAACCAAAACTCAAACCAAAATGGCTGTAAAAGTTGGCGATAAAGCCCCGGCATTTGCCCTGAATAACACCGCAAATGAAAAAGTTGCCCTGAGCGATTACGAAGGCAAAAACCTGATCGTTCTGTTCTTCCCCCTCGCCTTCACGAGCGTTTGTACAGAAGAGCTGTGCACCATGCGCGACAATATGGCGGAATACCAAAAGCTGAACGCTGATGTGGTGGCGATTTCCGTAGACTCTCCCTTCACCCTCGGCAAGTTTAAAGGTGAGCAAAACCTGGACTTCCCACTCCTTTCAGACTTCAACAAAGAAGCTTCTGAAGCTTACGGAGCGATGTACGATGAGTTCTTTGGCATGAAGGGTGTTTCCAAGCGTTCTGCCTTTGTTGTGGACAAAGAAGGAGTAATTCGGTACGCGGAAGTTCTTGAAGATGCCGGAAATCTTCCTAATTTTGAGGCAATTAAGGAAACTTTGAGCCAGCTTAACTAGTTGGTGTCATTGAAGCAAGACTATATCAGCGTATGATCAATGAGTTATTCAATACATCTGTAGAGGAAGTAGAAGAGGTAGTGGTCGAGGACGACTCGGGCTTAGGCGAAAAAGCCCAACTCATTGTCTACAACGATGACCACAATACTTTTGACTGGGTAATCCAGTGCTTTATGGACGTATTGGGCCACAGCAGCGAGCAGTCAGAACAACTGGCGCTCATCATCCACTTCAAAGGCAAGGCGACGGTCAAAACCGCCCCTAAGAATGTGTTGAAGCCTAAGAAAGATGCACTCATTGACCGCGGGCTGTCTGCCGTCATCGAAGAAGGCGGATAAACGTCTAAGTAGTGGGGCAAAAATAAAATACACAACTTTCAAAAAGCTTTTGCCCCAACGTTGCACAAAACTCGCCCTTTGGTTGGTTTTGTGAAACATTGGAACAAAACCAGTTGTGTATTTTATTTTTCGAGAAGCCCTAAGTTACGCTGACTATAAAAAATCCCGGGCCGCAAATGTTGCAGTCCGGGATTTTTTTGTCCTTTATTCGGACCGGTATCAGTCGTACCCGCGCTCGTCGCGGCCTTCCATGAAGTTGATAAAGGCCCGGTTGACGACCCGGTTGCCCCCGGGAGTGGGGTAATTGCCAGAGAAGTACCAGTCGCCGTTGTTGTTGGGGCAGGCTTGCTGCAGCCCCTCCACCGTTTGGTAGATGACTTTGATCTCTGGCTCTATGCCTTTGGGCGAAACGATCTCCGCAATTTTATCAGAAACGGTTTCGTAGTCGAATTCGTCGTACAGGGCTTGTACTTCATTGGTGATGTCTTCCTTCAAGCTATGTTCCTGAGCTTTGCAGCGCTCGTAAGCTTCGTGCAGCAGGTGCTCCTTGTCGTTCTCCTTCAGCAGCTCCACCAAGGCCCGGAAGGCAACGAACTCCTTCATTTTCGACATATCGATGCCGTAGCAGTCCGGATAGCGGATTTGCGGGGCGGAAGAGACAATCACAATCTTCTTTGGCCGCAGGCGGGAGGCAATATTGATGATGCTATCGTGGAGGGTGGTGCCCCGTACAATAGAATCGTCGAGCAAGACGAGGGTGTCTTTATGGTTGGTGACGATGCCGTAGGTCACGTCGTACACATGCGCTACCATGGCTTCCCGGGAGGTTGTATCCGCGATAAAGGTGCGCTGTTTGGCATCCTTGACCACCAGTTTTTCCATCCTTGGCTTCATAGCCAGGATTTTCTCCAGCTTATCGGGCTTCAGGTCCTTGCCTTTTTTAAGGATTTTATCCTTTTTGATTTCGTTCAGGCTATCCGTTAGCCCTTCCATCAGGCCGTAGAATGCGGTTTCTGCCGTGTTGGGCACAAAGGAGAAGACGGTGCGCTTGAAATCGTAGTCCACCTCTTCGAGCACTTTCTCCGTCAACTGCCGGCCGAGCTGCTTGCGCTCCAGATAGATATCGCGGTCATTGCCACGGGAGAAATAGATGCGCTCGAAGGAACAAGCCGCCCGGTCGAGTGGGTCCATGCAGCGTACTTCGCTGACACGGCCATCTTTTTTAACAATGAGGGCGTGCCCCCGCTTCAGCTCCTGAATATCGCCAATATGCAGATTGAAAACGGTTTGAATAGCGGGGCGCTCGGAAGCCACGACTACGATTTCGTCATCCTGATAGTAAAATGCAGGGCGGATACCGGCCGGATCGCGCAGCACAAAAGCATCGCCGTGGCCAATGAGCCCGGCCATAACAAAACCGCCATCAAACTTCTTACTGGCACGCCGCAGCAGGCGCTGAATATCCAGGTTTTTGTAGATCAGCTCGTTGACCTCCTGATTGGAATAGCCATCGGGCTTGTACCAGGTGTGCAGGCGCTGTACCTCATCATCGAGGAAGTGGCCGATTTTTTCCAGTACGGTAACGGTATCTGACTTTTCCTTGGGGTACTGCCCCAGCTCCACGAGTTCCTGAAAGAGCTCATCGACGTTGGTCAGGTTGAAGTTGCCGGCAACGAGTAAGTTACGGGTGATCCAGTTGTTTTGGCGCAGGAAAGGGTGGCAGGTTTCCACACCATTATTGCTGTGGGTGCCATAGCGCAGGTGCCCCAGGAGGAGTTCGCCTACATAGGGTTTATTGTCCTTGAGCCACTGCGGGTCGTTGAGCTGCTCCGGCGTCAGGTCTTTGAAGTGGCGGTGTACCTGCTGAAAGAGGTCATCGAGGTAGTTGGAAGCCACGCTGCGTTTGCGGCTGATGTACTTTTTGCCCGGTTGCACATCGAGTTTGATGGTCGCCATACCGGCACCGTCCTGCCCGCGGTTGCGCTGTTTTTGCAGCAGCAGTTGCAGCTGATTCAGGCCGTAGAAGGCCGTACCGTACTTTTTATGGTAATAATCAAGCGGTTTGAGCAGGCGGATCATCGCTATCCCGCACTCGTGTTTGATCTGATCGCTCATGGCTGTGTGCCCTTTGTTTAGGAGGAAAAAGGAATTGCCGCAAAGGTAGGGCCTTTTTGGCAATGGACCGATTAAAGTCAGGAAACATCTTCGGCTGCGGACAAGTTGAACGCCCCGGTCTGAAGTTCATCCAGGTTCGTCCAAAGAAGTGGCACTATGGGCGGTGCGGCCTTAACTTCTGCCCGTCTTTGCATGTTAAACAAATAATAATGATATTTCGAAACACATACAGCGGCAGTAGCGCACTTGTAATTTCAAGCATGAAGGAAAAAAACGTAGCAGGCATACTCGCATTATTTTTGGGCGGCTTTGGCGTCCACCGCTTTTACCTGGGCCAAACCGGGCTGGGCATTTTTTATATGCTCTTTTTCTGGTTTCCGGTGATGTGGATTGTGGGGCTGATCGATGCGATTGCCTTCTTCTCTATGGACAATGAGAAGTTTGACCGCAAGTACAACCGGGAGCTGCTCTACCGCCGCGAACAGGAGCGCAATTACGACTACCGTGACGATGAGGCGCTGCGCCGGATGGAACGCTACGAGCGCCGCCGGGAGGCACGCCGGGAACAGAGCTACTACCGCCCTAAAAAAGGCAACACGCCAAAGCGCCAGAGCGCCCCTGCCCGGGCCAGAAAGCCTGACAACCCGCACAAAAGCACGGGGGTCCAAAAATTCAAAGACTACGACTACAGCGGAGCAATTGCCGATTTCAAGAAGGCGCTCAAAATCGAGCCCCGGGATATTGCCACCCACTTCAACATCGCCTGTGCCTACTCCATCAGCGAGCAGCCGGAAGAAGCCTTTCGCCACCTCGATCTGGCCGTGCAGTTCGGCTTCAATGATTTTGAGAAAATCCGGGAGCACGACAAGCTCGCCTATCTGCGTATTCAGGATGAGTTTGAGGATTTTGCCAAAAATGGGTTCCGCCTGCCGGGCAACGAAGCAGCGTCTGCCCCTTCCGCATCGTCTAATAAACAGGGAATGCCTGCTGAAGAAGAAGTGGAAGACCATTCTCACCTGCTCGAACAGCTCAAGCAGTTGGGCGAACTGAGAGAAAAGGGCTTGCTCACCGAAGAGGAATTTGCGATCCAAAAGAAGCGGCTGCTGGGTTAGCAGCACGCCACGAATTTGTCAGAATTGTACAAATAATAGGGTCCGGCTCAACAGGTTTCGCTAAATTGCGTTAGAACTCATGAATCAGAAAGACAATTAAGCATGACGGCCCAACAGCTCATCTCAGACAGCATTATCCCTTTGCGTACTTCTGAAACGGGAGATACAGCCCTGGGCATCATGAATGACTTTTACGTCCGTCATCTTCCTATTGTCAATGACAAGCAGCTGTTGGGGCTGATTTCCGAAGAAGATATTCTGGAGCACGACGCGCATGAGCCAGTGGGTTCCTATCAGCTTTCGCTCATCCGCCCGTACGTCAAGTACAACGACCACCTCTACGAAATCCTGCGCCTGATCGCGGAGTACCACCTCACCCTGATCCCGGTAGTGGATGAAGAAGAGAACTACATCGGGCTCGTCACTATGGAAGATGTGCTGCAGTACTTCACCAGGACAGCTTCCTTTTCTGAGCCCGGCAGCATCGTGGTCCTGGAGATGAGCCGCCACGATTACCAGCTTTCACAGATTGCACAGATTGTGGAGTCTGAGAATGCCGCCGTTCTCAGCGCTTTCATTACCACCAGCCTTGATTCCATCCGGGTAGATGTTACGATCAAGATCAACCGGCAGAACATTCAAAACATCCTGGCCACTTTCGAGCGCTATGAATATGAGGTCAAGGCTTCCTTTAATGAGATTGAGTACCTGGATTCTTTGCGCGACCGTTATGACTCTTTGATGGCATATTTGAATGTGTGATCTTATATTCTTTCTTTCCTGGTAGATCATGAATGATTTCTCGGTTTTAGAGGAACGAATCGAAGTATGCTTTAAATCAAATTTTTACCAAAAAAACTAAAAATAGACTTTTATTTGATTTCAAAAAATTGCCATTTTTTATTATTTTTGGTGAAATAAAGTTTTGATGGCTAAGTTTACAGAAGACGATGTTATTCAAACATTCAAAAACAGAAGCTCTTTTAGCCGAAGGGAGCTTTTTGAATTTTATGTTGCTCAGGAACCAGAGTTGAACGAAAGCACCTTTGGGTGGAGAGTTTATGATTTAAAAAGCAAAAACATCATACAGCCCGTAAAAAGAGGGCAATATGTAATTTCCAATGAGCCCTCCTATAAGCCTGCATTTTCTCCCCTGCTTATGGAGCTTGCTGATTTGACTGTAAATAAATTTAGTGAGGTAAAACATTGCATTTGGGAAACAGGGTGGCTGAATGAATTCGCTCAACATCAAACCAATCAATCTTACCTGCTTCTCGATGTTGAAAAAGGGTTTGAGTCTTCTGTTTTTTTCGAGGTCCGGGACCACCTTAGCAGGGAGGTTTTTCTGAATCCCACTCATAAAGAAGTGGAATTCTATATCGCTAACTGTGACGCTCCTATCATTATCCAAAACATGATTACAAGGTCGCCACTGGCAGCTCAAAAAGAAAATGGACTGACATTTTATAGCCCTACCCTGGAGAAGATTTTGGTAGATACTTACACAGAAACCACCCTTTTCCACTTTTTGCAGGGTGCAGAATTAATCAACATTTTTGAAAACGTTTTATCAAAGTATACGATCAACTTCACTACCCTTTTCAGCTATGCGCAGAGGAGAGGGCAGGCAGAAGCAATAGAGCAATTTTTAGTCGAACACTTGTACCACATTGTAAAGAGCATCCCTGATGATTAAGCCCCACTGCTTTACAGATGAATGGTTAGCCCACTTTAAGGCCCAACGCGCGTATCGGCGGATTGATAAAATAATCCTGGAAAAAATGATCTATGCGCTCCACCTCCTCGAACAACTCAAAATAAACGGGCTCGATTTTGTTTTCAAGGGAGGCACGAGCTTGGTCCTCCTATTAGAAAAAAACAATCGATTTTCTATTGACATTGATATCATCTGCAAAACCGAACGAATTGAAGTTGAAGATATACTCAACAAGGTGGTTAAAGGCTCACGCTTCACAAAGTGGGAATTGGATGCTCACCGGAGTTACAAACCCGGCATCCCGAAAGCGCATTACAAATTCTTTTTTAAGTCCAATTGGCGTGGCTCCGGAACGATACTACTTGACATCCTTATCGAAGACGCTGTTTATCCGGAAATGATCGAGAAAACTATTGCCAACAAGTGGATTGAAACAGATGCTCCCATTACTGTTCTGGTTCCAACCATTGATGCGATTGCAGGTGACAAACTAACTGCATTTGCACCAGAGACAATTGGTATTCCCTATTATAAAGGGCTCAGCAATCAATCTTATTCCATGGAGATATGCAAACAGCTCTTTGATCTAAGTCAGCTTTTTGAGCATATCGAAGATGTAAAATTGGTAGCAGAAAGCTTTAAAGCTTTTGCCGTTAAAGAAATAACATACCGAGAACAGTACAACAAAGGGCTTGTCCTCACTCCAGAATCGGCCCTCATTGATACCATTAATACCTGCAAAATCATTGCAATGCGCGGCAAAGGCTCTGCGGAGGAGCAGAAAAAGTTTGCCGAGTTACAAAAAGGCATAAGCGCCTTTGGCACAGGATTCTTAATGTCGGGGAATTTTCGTCTTGATGATGCACTATCTGCCTCGGCCAAGGTAGCATTACTCGCCTCAAAAATTTTTAAAAGTGATTTCACACCAATCGACAAATACGATACTCATGACTTAAAGGACTGGAGCATTGCACACCCTGACTGGAACTTTCTAAACCGGCTGAAACGCCAGCCAGACAGATCTGCGTTCTTTTACTGGTATCAAACTGTCAGGTTGTTGACAAAAGATGGCTCAGGGCTTTAAGACCTATATCACAACCTCCGCACCACCCCCACCAACAACACTCTCGGAAACTGGAAAACTTCATACTCGCTAAAAAGAAATGTCGTGAATTGACTGCTCAATATGGAGCGGTTGTTCAGTAGGTTGGTACCCTGAAGAGTGAGCGCCCAGCGGCCGCCATCCAGTTGGTAACGGGCATCAAGCGAGACTTCATTGTAAAAATTGTAGGGCTGCCCGGCCCGGCGAAAGCCATGTAAAGCTGCCGCACCCTTGACCTGTAGGTTTTCCAGGGGCAGGATTTCCCAGGACAGGGACAGCTCATCCTGATCGAAGCGGGCTTGTGGGCTGCCTTGCTGACGCACCCAGCGCTGCGACCGGCTGTAGGCCAAACGCAGGGCTACCGCTTTGCTGATTTCCAGCCGGATTTCAGGACTTGCAGAGGCTTGCCACTCCTCTACCCGGCTGTCTGCGCCATAAAGGATTTGCCGGAAGGCGGACTGCCTGCACCTGAAATTGACCGACCATTCCAGACGATCCCCTTTTTGGCTCATCCGCCCGCGGAAAGACCATTCCTGCCCGGCATCCCGCAGCAGAAAGGTTTCCCGCAACTGATCGATGCCGGTGCCGCTGATGCGTTGTTGCAGGGCGAGGCTGCGAAGGGCGTAAGACAATTGCAGGTACCAGCTGCGTTGTGTGAAGAAATCCCTGCGCCGGTAAGCCAGGTTCCAAATATGAGACAGGCTGTTGCGCAGGCCCGGATTGCCCTGTCCAGCTGATTGAAGCCAGTGATCGTGGCCCGGCTCAGCCAGGCTTCCGTATCCGGGAAGAGCCGGCTGATGCGGTAGCCCAGTTCAAATTCGCCCACATTCGTCCAGGTGGTGGTGGCTTTGGCAAAAGGCAGAGCCAGCCATTCCCTTTGGCGGGCAGCCGCCTGCCCCTCCTCGCGAATCCACCATTGCATGTGGTGGACGGTGGTGCCCAGTTCGCCCTCCAGCACATCGCGGGTGTACTTATAAGACAGGCGGGCAGAGGCATCCTCCAGCCGGAGCTTTTGGTGGTTGCCAAACCAGGTGGTATCGATCGGCAGCAACAAGGGCGTGCCGTTACCAGCCAACCAGTTGTCCAAGGTCTGCGCCCGGCTATGCAACTGACGGTAGCCCAGCTGGAATTCAAAGTGGTTTTGTGGATTCAGCACCCAATAATGCCGGTAGGCGGTGGACAGAGCAGAAAGCCGGGTCTGCCCCTGATGCGAAAGCCCGGCATTCGGTTCCGGTGGTGGGCCCAATAGCCCTTGCAACAACGGCTGATTGGATTGCAGGCCAAGCCCGTTCTCTGCTCGACGCTGCTGCCAGGAGGCGTCCAAAGTGCCAATGTGATGGCCGCTGAATTTATGGTGGGCTTCCAGGGTATGGCTGTGGTTTTGAAAGTCATGCTCTTCTTCTGTGAACAGGTCACGCCCGGTCAGCCCGGTTTGCGAAAGCAAGGTGGAAGCCTCTTCCGCCAGCCCATACTGCAGGTCGGACTCCAGAGAGAGGTAGTAGTCTTCTTTGGGATCGTACACCAGGCTGAGCTTGCCATTGGAGGTAGCCCGTTCGGTATCGCGTCCGCTTTCCCGGTTTTCTGTAACAGGTGGCGCCCCGTCCTGCTGCCAGAAGGCATTGCGGGACAGCGAGCGGTAGCCCTGCACACTGCGGAGCCCCAGCCCATAGGCGTAAACGGTCCATTCTGGGAGAGGCGCAGCGCTGACATTCAGCCCGCCAAACTGTGAGCGGCCGGATCGGTTATTGCCCGGTGACAGGTAAGGCATGAAATCCTGCTGCAAACCCGACAGCCCGGCTTGCCCATCTGCCAGCAATCGGCCCATACCGCCCTGCATCTGAATGACATCTGAAAAAGACAGCGGCTCCAGATTGGCATTGTTCAGGTCGCCGATGCCATTGACGCTTACCTCAGGGGAATAGTAGAAGAGGTTGGGGTGGGCGAGGTAGCGCTTTTCGGGGCCAGCCGCCGCCGCGATATCCCCAAAGACGAAGCGTTTTTTGTCTTCCCGCAGGCGTACATTGAGCACCAGCTGATTGCCCGTACCGAGGGGTTGCAGGAAATCAACGGCGTTATAATTATCGATCACCTCCAGCTTGGCAATCACCTCTGCCGGGATATGCTCAAGCGCCAACCTGGAGCTGCCCCCGAAGAAGGGTTTCCCTTCCACCATCACCTGCTGCACCACTTCCCCATTGAAGCGCAGGCGGTTCTGTTCATCCACTTCCATGCCCGGCAGGCGGCGCAGCAGGTCCTGCAGCTTCCAGTCGAATACCTCCCGGAAGGCATCTGCCTGATAGGTGACCGTATCGCCGCGGACCACTACCGGCGGGGCACGGTCTTTGACTTCCACCATCGCCAGGTCGAGGGGTTGCAGGCGCAAGGTAATTTGCAGGGTCGTATCTTCTGTTCCGGCAGGCAGGGTTAAGGAGGTGGCCTGATAGCCGAGGTAGGTGGTAGTGATTTGCAGGCCTGCAGCGCCACTTGCCTTAAAGCGGAACCGCCCCTGTTGGTCCGTCATTGCAAAACGCAGGGTAGCTCCCTCCCCTGCCGGCACGTAGGAAATATTGGCAAAAGGCAAAGGCGTGCGCAGGCTATCGTCCAGTACCTGCCCGGTAATGTGGCGCGATTGAGCCAGGATGGGCCACCCGGACAGCAGGAGCAGCCCAGCCATAAAAATCCGGTTGTTCCACACTACTGCCGGCTTTTGAATTGTTGCTCATTGTAGGCGTCGTAATCCTTCTTACTGACCGTTTTGCCTTTTTTGAGCCGGATGTCCTTTTCTTGTTCGGCAGATAAGCCTTCGGTGAGGGAGTCGATCGTAAAGGTAGACCAGGGTTTGCCTACCACCCCCGCCTCCAATACCAGTCCGGGCAGCCCATCCATGCCCTTGGGGCCATAGGGCAGCGGAATTTCCGGGGTAAACCACGCTTCGATCTCATAGTATATTTGCCGTTCGCGAGCCTTTTCATAGTAATCCACCACTGCCGTCGCTTTTTTGCAGGCATATTGCCCGATGTAGCGTTCTTCCTCTGTGATGGCCCACTCGTATTCTTCGTAAGGCATTTGCACGTTGATGCGCTGCCCGGTTTGTTCCACCTGCTTGATTTTCTCCTGCTTTTGGGTATTGCGGTAGTAAACATTATTGGCTCCTGTTGTGCTTTTAGCTAGGATGTGCCCCAGCTCATCGCCCACTGACAGATAGGGGATAAGCCGGCACTGTGCATGTTCGGGGGTATAAAGGAGTTCAAAACGCATTTGAGGGTACTCTGCTTCCATACCCTTCATGCTAGTTTTAAAACCTTCCCGCTGTTCCGTGGGCAGGCTTTTTGCAGCTTCATCCAAAGTTACGTGGCGCTCAGCGGTACTGATGAGTTTGTAAATCACTTGCCCGGACTGCGCGGGGAGGGTGAGTGTGCAAAAGAGGAGGATAGTTCCTAAAAGCAAAAGCCTGGGGTACATGTTTATTATTTTTGTCAATGTCTATGGTGATGGCCGGATATACTAAATAAAGCTTACCCCAAAAGCAGCCTGACACCTTCATTAAGCCGGAACAGGCCATGAAGCAGCAGCAATTGGGGTAAGCCTCAAGTGCATTGAAGCGTTGATTAAACTATCACATCTGCACTAACACTAAATCCGGATGCCCACCAAAAAATTATAGGATACATCACTGACAATGCCTCTGACATGCCTAATCCTTGTACCTACGGACAAGGTTTTGTAAACGTCATAAGTCGCTGTCAACCCGAAATTAGCGTTGAAGGAATTTTCATTCCTTGCACTAAACCATAAAAATGGAATATTTGGGTTAAGGTAATTTTCAACAAACCTCATTTCCCTGTACCGGTTCAAGCCGTAGCCTGCCGACAAGTTTAACCGGAAGCGGTCGCCTCTTACGACATCATAGCCCAACAGTAATCCCAAATGAGCTTGTGACCTTTGCCAGTTCCTAGTGAAGGAATCCCCAAAAGCGTTCTCCCCTCTCTCTGGTATTGATTCAAATACATGAATATACGCATCTGAGGCAGGATTGATTTGCTCAAACATATTCATAAAATGAAAAACCGGGCCAATATGCCAACGTTTGTAAATAAAGGTCATTTGCCCATCGATGTTTATCGCAGCAAACCCCTCAGCATCCGTCAAGCCGCTGCCTATATCAATTGCAAACTTTTCCTGCGCCTGCATAGCTGAGGCTACATGTAGCAGAAGTATCCAAAAGAATAAGTGCTTAATCATGTTTCTTCATTTGAAAAGTGAGCCCACCGCCTGTATCGTGGGTGTAATTGGAAAGCAAGCCATCGCAGTACTCTACTATTGACTCCCCTACACTGTCGTCTCCCGAATCTATATTGAATGTAATATCCCTGCCTACTTCAAGCTCAATAAGAGGGGTGACCTTTATTTTTGCTTCCAAGCCTAGCTTGATAGATTTTATAGGGCTATTATCATGTTCGTACCAAGCGATCTTCATTCTGTCTCCATCCCCTATCTCATCCCATGTTATCAGCTCATAAGAAGGCGTGAACCATGAATTATCATTGCTGACATTAAATGTTATCCCCTTTTTTACCCCTCCGATACCATCTCCAACGATCACATACTCCCCATTGACGTATGAAATATTTGCGTCGTCAGACCACACTATGATGGGGTAAAATTCTCCTTTACCTTGCCAAAATAAATTATCATAGTCATTAGTTGTTCGAAACCTCCAAATGAAGTCCTTTCCATCTTTACAGTACCTGTCACACGGTTCATTGCAAGCATTGGGATCGGTTGGTGGGGCTGATCCTGTACAACCATAAAAGGTGGCACAATACCATTCGCAAAGCCCTGCATTTGCAAATGAAACGCCACAATCACAACAGTATGTTCTCAAAGTAGAGTTAAAATTAATCATTAGCCCCGAGTGGATATATACATCAGTTTCTCCTACCTTGCTAATCGATACCTTCTCTGGAGTAGTTGAAACCTCTGTTTGCGGTATGTAAGCTTCTGAAGTTCTAAGTATAAATACCTTTTCTTTAGGGTTATAGGCAATAGAATGAGCCTGCACATCTTCATCCAAGTAGAATTGAATGCTCTCATTCTCATCCAAGTACTCCTGACCTTCATCAATATAAATTCTACCAGAAAAGGCATCCGAATTACCGAAATTCTGAAGCATTAAGCTCAAGCCATGATCACGCTCTTCAATTCTTTGAATAACTGAGGCATCACCATCATTAGCTAAAGTTATCAGCTCACGGAGAGTAGCTGTTTTATTTTCTGTAACTTTTAGGGTCTTATCTAGTTCTAAAGCTACAAAAAATTCTAATTCATAATATCCTTTCTTCGCCATTTCTATTGCAAGCTGTTGAAGTTCAGTCTGTAGCCCCTCATATTCAGCGATTAAACCTGATAGGTTCTTTGCAATTGTATGTCGGTCTTGTTCAATTGACGGTAGTTCCTTTTCAGGAACATAGTCAGACTTTTCTTCACAACTGAACACTAAGAGCGGCAACATTAGCAGAAAGTAAAACCATCGTTTGTTCTGTTTTGGAAATAATTCATTTAGTTTCATCTTTAAAAGATTTAGAATAAGTTAAGCTAGAGCTAAAGTCCTTCGTATGATTCTTAGATTGATTATTCACTATTAGAGCTTATCAAAACTAATATTTTGTACGCGCGTTCGCATAGAGGTCCTCTCAAAACAAATTTCAATAAACGCTATCAAGAACGAACAAAGAACTGGAGCATAGCAAATCACCTTCTTTGCAGGCATCGGCATTTTCCTCTTACCCTACAAACATAAATGCAGATTGTGCAAAAATTTTGCACTCCACCATTTTCCCGCAATTTTTTTGAAGTATTTTTTCCAAAAAAACCACCAACTCACTCTCCCGAACCCGCCTCACCCGGATAAAGCAACCCATGCAGATCCACCGGCAATGGCGTTTTGTAGTAATAGGAGCGGCGTTTATCACAGTAGACGACCTTGGCGCCCAGCTCTTGCAGCGTTTTCAGGTAGTTGTAGATCGTACGCCGGCTGCAGCCAAAGCGGGCGGCGAGCTGAGCAGAGGAGCCTGTGGCTTTGCGCCGGATCAGACCGTCCAGGCGGTCTAAGTTTTGAAGTTGAGTAATTAGTTTCATCATCTCTGGTATTTAGGGGTTTGCGCGATTCTTTTTTATATCATTGCACCGGTGACCTACCGGCAAAGTCAATGCCGTGAGCGTTCAACGAATGTGTCCACACCCTTGAAAGCTCAATTCCTGGATCCGTGCAATTAATGTAGTTTGGTGCCAATCTGATGATCAGACAGAACTGCGTAAAACGGTTCGGTTAGAGTGCGCTTCTTTGTTTAACATTGTTAAATTTACAGCTTTCCCTTCATAAATGCAAGACAAGCCACCTCTAATTTCCGCCTGCTGCATGGCGCACGATTCATTTATTTTTGTTTCCTACCTAAAACCTTTTAAGTGACGCTCAGCGGTGCTGATGAGCGTGTAAATCACTTGCCCGGACTGCGCGGGGAGCGCGGGGGTACTAAGGAGAAAATCATCCAAAGGGAGAAAGGGCTGAGGTATATATTTGTTGCTGCCAATGTCTATGGTGATGACCGGATATACTAAATGAAGCTTACCCCAAAAGCAGCATTACGCTTTCATGAAGCCGGAGCAGGCTATGAAGCAGCCACTATTGGGGTAAGGTACTAATACAATATTGCTTTTTGGATGGATACTCCTTACGCTCCCATCCAAAGCGTAGTAAACTTGAAAGGGAAAAATGTGATAGAGTTCCCCCTTACTCTTTGCCACCAACACTCAGAAGTGAACTGCTGCTCACCGTTTTTGTACATTCCCCATCATTGCTGCAGGGGCTGCAGTTGCCGCGGTCGCCACCGTTAAATCTTGGCTCGCAACCGCCAGTTTCTTGAGAACAATCAGAAGTGGTACAACTAATCGTGTAATTCGCTCTTAATACAGTACCATCTGCTTTTTCCACCCAAAATGTGGATTTATAGGCTTTGCCTAAAAACACCAATGTATAGCCCCCCTGAGCAGCTGTTTCTATGCTCACCTCCGTAAATTCACCGTTGATTCCTGAAAACCGCTGTAGGTTTTGGTTGTAAGCCCGCAGCAGCTCCGTTTTGTCAGCAGTCAGCACTGCTTTACCATCCTGAATCTCTCCGATGGCCATCCAGCCCTTTTGAGCGTAAATACAACTGAACGCTGTCAGCCCTAAGAGAACCGTTAAAATTAAATGCTTCATGATTGAAAATTTTGAGGTTAAAGTGCCTACTCTATTTTGCCTTTTTAGGCAGGGTTTTCAGCATCGCCCTTTCTGGGAGCCTTCCCATCATCATTTACTATTTGTCTCGATTTAGCGTATAATTGAGCCCAACTATGTATTGCGTATAGGTGTAACTGAAAGGCTGAATATTATTAAGTATATAATGTGCGGTGAACCCCAAATCCAAAGAAAGCCCGCGCCAGATTGGCAGGTCATAGCCCAGCCCCCACCCAAGGTAACTCAGCCCGGCTACCCGGTAAGGGTCCAGGTCACCACAGGTACAATAGTCACCTACATAGTAAGAGGCTTCTGCAATCAGTCGGCTGACATCACGGGGCAGGAAGTCATACTGTATAAAAGCACCGAAGAGATTATATCGGGCTTTGTCGTTCTGCCCCTGTTCTACGCTTGACCCCCAGGTGAAGATATGCTTATGAGACAGTCCGAAGTACAGAGAGGGCGTCAGGCTCACTGCAATATTTTTCTCCCATGTTGTCTCGTTGTGCGTGTTACTGACGTCAGGGTTGTCTTCCCATATATGCGTTACAGAAGAGCCTATGACCAGGCGTTTCCCAAATGAACCCTCACCCTGAGCACAGCACAGCAGTGGGATAGTCAGCGCTATTGATATGAAATAAAGCTGTTTCATAGGCTTTATAGTTTTCCAATTTCTAATGACAAGCCCAAAAAAGGTTGGGCGAAAGCAGAGGCTAATGATCGATTGGACGGCCTGTAGTTGTAATAGCCTGTTTGCACTTTCACCCCATGCCCTACGCTGTAATAAAAGGCTCCACCAAATAAATAGTAAACGGTAAACCTGCCGGATTCCCGCACCCCCTCATCCCAGCTAAATCCTCCTCCGGCCAAGCCTGCCCGGATGTAAACCCCTATCCGAGGGTTTTGAGATAAACTATAGTCGGTAGCAAGGCTACATAACGTATTAATATCTCGGTTCCGATTGCTGTAACCGAGCACCATACTACCAACTGCCCAAAATGAGTGGCCTAGCTCAAAGCGACTGTCTAAATTTGCAAAATGAACCCAGAAATCACCCGTCACTCTATCGGGCCCAGGCATCAATGCATAATACGCCCCCAGCTCTATTTGGGAACCCATTGCTGATTGCCCTTGTACAAATAGTGAAGAAAAACAAATGGCAGGGAGTAAAAAAAAACTTGCCTTCATGGGCTATACACCAATTTAACTTGAAGCGGGAAGTAAGCAACTGGCTGCCAGTAAATAGCTGGCTTGATTTCAATCATATAGATCAATTCTAAACCTACCCGCTCAGATACAAAAAAGTGCAGGCCATTGCCTACGTTGAAGTAAGGTCTGAAAACACTCCCCACCCTTGGATGAGGATACTCTTTTTCCTGCTGAAGACGAGTAAATCCAATCCCTGTATAAAAGTTTGGATAACAATGGATCAGCCCTCGTTTGACTTGTATTTTCCTGAATGCCCAATGTGACATAGCACCAAAGCCCATCGTAAAGTAATCGTCTCCAAAAAGCTCATTATTAACAGAACGAAAAAAGACATCCGCAAATGCATGGACATATCCCTTTTTGCTCAACTTTATCCCAACTTGTAGCCTGGGTGCCATCTGAAAATCCCGATATACCAGAGAATCAGGCAAACCCGCCTTTCGGCTGACCCCTTCGTAGTATATACGTGGAGTTAAGGCCAAAATAACTTTTGGAGTCTCTTCCCTCTCCGGGGCGTAGTAATCAAAGTGCCGATCCTGAGCAGCCAGGCAGCCTCCTGTATACACACCTAAAATTACAATCCAAATCTTAGCCAACTGTTTGAGCTGTTATTACAGTAATTTAAAGGACCACAGAAATCTATACCTGCCAAGCCAAACGACCAAAATGTGCGCAGGCGTCTTCGGTAGAATGATCTCTGGTATACAATATTAACTCCTCCTATTCCTACAGGCATGAAACTACTCACCCTAGTACGCCAGCCTAGTAATGACAGAACTGGAGCACCTCCGAATACTATTTGCCTCCGTCTTCCATTTGTACATCTGGCTCCGTATCTTTCGTCATCATTAATCTGTGTAAGCAAAGATCGTGCTTCTGTCATATCAAGTGGGGATAATTCGCTTCTCACTTCCTCTTCTAAGGCCTCCCACCAATCAGGAATATTACCAATCGAGTCCACTATTCTATCTAAATTTAAAGAATCTGCAAGAAATGCCAACCGATTGGCAATTTGGTCGTGCAACCTTGGATTTAGCCCTTTGCTCTCTCCATATGCATAATACAAACTTTCATTGGAAAATTTATGCATAATTATTAGGACTCCTCCATTCTCGTCTAATAATGCTTCCACAAGGTGACGATAACCAGTACTACCATCATCAACTTCTTCTGAAGCAAATGGCGCTGAAATAGTAAGATCTACTCTGTATTCATAATTAACTTCTTTTTCACTCCGATTTTCGATTGAGGAGTTATTGTAAACATCTTGTTCGATTGACGGTAGTTCCTTTTCAGGAACATAGTCAGACTTTTCTTCACAACTGAACACTAAGAGCGGCAACATTAGCAGAAAGTAAAACCATCGTTTGTTCTGTTTTGGAAATAATTCATTTAGTTTAATCTTTAAAAAGATTTAGAATAAGTTAAGACTATGTTTGGAGCTTACTCCTATTGCAAACCAAGGACTTATGAACCCCGCTGAAATGCGGGGCAGGCTCTGGCGTCATCTTTTTTAGCTTATTTGACCCGCCAAACGCGCTAA
>JANSXW010000092.1 GCA_024742755.1 bacterium
AGGCATGGCTGCTGACCATACCGTAGAATTGGTGGATGCTATGGGGCGGCTTTGTATCCGTCAGGCGTACACACCACCCGCCGATGGGCAATACCTTTCGACCACCGGATTAGCTCCCGGCTTTTATGTGTTGCAGTTCCGCAGCCAAGACGGGCAGCTTTTGCAGGTTGAAAAAGTAATCATAGAGTAGAGTAGGGGCATGGATGAAAGAGGTAAGCTTGTATTATACCGACGATAAAGTGGTTTGCCACAGCAAACCGACTTGATGTCGGCATAAACGCTGGAAAGTGGCCTGCGCCTGTCCTGACAAGCTTCGCTTCGTCACGGGCCGATGTTGCAAACCACTTTGTTAAGCGTATACATCAAGCCTTACGTGCCGCTCCAAGCTCTACACTCACGAGGCTCATCACCACCAAAACCTCTCCGATGAAATAGGCCACGCCCAGCCAGGTCAGGGTATCAAAGCGGTAGGCTACGATCCCAAGTGTAGCGATACAATACAGGGTATTGGCGACTGCGATGCCGGTCAAAAAGGGCGCTCCGCCTTCTTTGATCCGCCAGTAGCAGGTAAGGGAGTAAACGGCAAAGCAGGCGGCAACGCCCGCCAGGATGCAGAGCAGGGAGGCAGGCATGCCAAATACCGGTTCGTACCGGGCAAGGACCTGACTGAGCAGCAGGGCGGTGATCACGGCGCCGATGCCGTCGATGAGGAACAGCTTATTGATCGTAGCTTTGGCAAGCATAGGTTAGCTTTTATCCGGGGTGTATGGATAAGAAGGGATACGAGCAGGAACTGCATTTGTTGCAGCAGATAATCTTGCTCGTGGAAATGCTTCATGGCGATCAGTGCCGCCGTAAGTTTGGGGTTGGGAGCTTGTTTGATTTCCTCGTCCTGGGTAGCCTGATGATTGTGGAAGAGGTAGTCGAACCGGGGCAGGTACATTTTGAGCTCTTCGTCAAGCGCTGTGAACTTATCATTGATCGATTCGTAGTCCCAGGGTGCTTCTCCATGATAAAAAAGGATGGGGATGCTTTTCAAGGCTCCCTGCGCAGCACCCAGACCCTATCCGGGCGACCACACCACAGCCATCGCCGATAGGCAAAGCCAGCCTGCTTTACATACCCGGGGCGTGGCCCAAAGGCGATCATCCACTCATCATCATCTACCCACCACCAGGATTTACCGGGCTGCCCTTTGCGTTCCGGATGGTAATGGTGCCAGCCATTGTACTCATAACCTGCATCCATCCGTTCCATTGAGATATCCTGAACTTGCAGCCACTTGAAAGCCTGCACCCGGGCGCGGTTCCAGGCAAGGTAGTCATGGGTAGCCAGCATGCTGAAGAGCGCAAATATTAGGAGGACCGCTCCTTTAAACCATGCCTGTGGCTTTGGGGCAAGGGTTGCTAAAAACAGGACAGCCGAAGCCACGCTCATTAGCATATACCGGTCGAAAAAACCGGTGACCGACATGGCCAGGAAATTAGCCAGATTGAGCAGCAGCAGAAAAAGGAAGAAATCCTGCTGTTTTTGATTCAGCTCACGCCAGGCACTCAAGCCAATCCAGGTCAGCAGGCTGGCTGACAGCTGGCTGATGTAGCCCAGCCCGTACATCATCCAAATGGGCAGCTGTGGCGTATTGCGGAGCTGAAAAGTGTACACATCGCCCAAAAGCTCCGGCCCAAGCCCCCAGTTGTACAGGATGTTGCCACCGTAGGGGAAAACATGGCCGGCATAATGCTGCGCGATGAGCAAGCCTGCATTCGCTGCCAAAATCCCGCTCAGTGGCCAAAGCCGGAGCAGGCCGGCAGCCCGCACACGGGACCAAAGAAAGGGTAGCACCGGCAGACAAAAAGCCCCGAGATAGACCCAGGATTTAAAGCTTTGGCGGCCCAGCTGGGCAATCACACTAAGCGGCGCTTCCTGAATTTGCCGCAGCAACTGCACTGAGACCGGCAGGTAGTTGTCGCTGATGCCAAGCCAGGGTTTTACCGCATGCTCCAAAAGCAGGTAGGCGCCGGCAGCTACCGCTACGGACAGCCCTGCCCAGAGCCATCCCCGCATTCCACCGCGCTGTTGCAGCAGGTACCAGCCCCCCATAGCCGGGAAGAGCAAGATGCCTGGTTGCCGGTTGAGGTAGGCGAGAAGGCTGAAAACAACAAAAAGCAGGAGCCATTGTGCTCGCCCGGACTGCTGAAACCGGAGGCCCGCCCAGGCTGCCCAGATAACCAGGGCCAGAAAGGGCACATCGGTCATAAAGGAAAAGGAGAGGTGAAAATACAATGGGCTGAAAAGCAATACAGCGGTACCTGCAGTAGCCATGTTTCCGGAAACGCCAAGCTGCCGGAGCAACCGGAAAAAACCCAGCCCGCCCAGCCCTGCAGCCACCCAGGCAGACCACCGCAGGTACTCAAAGCTAAAGCCTCCGCCCAGCTTGCAGAACAGCGCCCCCCAGGCCACCTGTGTCAGGATGTTTGGTGAAAAACGAGCCTTAATTGAGCATTGCCCTGTTTCGACCCATTGCTTAACGGGGTAGGCATACTGCCAGTCATCATTGAGGGGGAAATCCCCCTCAATGCCTACAGCTATCGCAGCCCCAATCCAGGAGAGCATAAGCAGAAAAACGCAGCGATAGGAAGAGCATTTGAACCGGGGCAGCATAACGAACTAAGTAAAAAAGAGCGACTGCAACACAAAAAAGTGTACCCCTCCCCAACGGACAGATACACTTTTCAGGACAAGTTATCCTTGTATGAATTTACAGGCTCGCGACGTGGCGAGTCAGCTTGCTCTTCAGGTTAGAAGCTTTGTTGTCGTGCCAGGTGCCACGCTTTGCCAACCGGTCTACCATGCTAATGACCTTAGGCAGAAACTTCTCGGCTTCCGCTTTCTCCTTCATTTCACGGAGCTGACGGATAGAAGTCCGGGTGGTCTTCTTGTAGTAACGATTGTGTACGCGGCGCTTCGCTTCCTGACGCATGCGCTTCTTTGATGATTGGTGATTAGCCATTACTTTATGATATTTACATGCTTTTCCAAAAAAGAGACGCAAATTTAATGCTTCTTTTTAAGATATTAAAGCTTCACTCCGATTTTATTGTTGCTCTTGGCTTTGCTTTGGTTGTGCCGCTGCCATTGCCAAACAATGAACCGATATGCGCGTGGCATTCCAAATCATAGTGGTATCTTTAGCAGCCTAAATTAAGAGGAAGATCAAAAAAACAAGAATTACACTATGAGAAAAAATGTACTGTTGCTGGTTTTATTCTTTGCTGCCCTCAACCTGGCACAGGCACAGGTATGGCTGGAATTGGGCGCCAAAGGCATGATGGGCATGACCGGGCTGGCGAACGCCAACATCAACGGGGACGCCGACCACGATAGCTCCCTGGGTTTTGCGACCTCCCTGGGCGGAGTGGCCAATCTGAACTTTGGCGATTACCACGGGCTGACTTTTGAAATGCTGGGCGCTACCTACAGCCATTCCATGACTTACCGGGGCGCAGCGGGCAACCGTACCATCAATATGGAGTGGGAAAGCATTGATGCCTACCTGCTGTACCGTTTTTTCCGGAGCAACGGGGCTTTCGCGGAACTGGGGGGCAAGGCCACTTATCTGCGTGGTGCGCAGCAATCTTTTGGGACAGACTGGTCGGATGTCTCCAGTAAGTACACCGACCGCTATTGGTCAGGGTGCTTTGGGGTGGGCGGTTTCGTGACGGCCAATAAGGTGCTGACCGTTAAGACCGGGCTGCGCGCAGAGTACGCCTTTACGGACCTGATGTCTGCCGAAGGGCAGGCAGAAAATTACCCGACCAACTACACAACCTACGATTCTTATGCAGAAACCCGCCCGTTCCGGATTGGCTTCTACATGGAAGTGACTTTTGGTGTAGGTGGCATTGCGCAATCACAATGCGGTGCCCGAGGCGTCATATTCGGTACTGGGTACAACTAGCCTGATAAGTCATAATCATTCAAAATAAAGCAAGTCAAGGGCAAATAATAGCGCCCGGGCTTGCTTTTGTTTAAAAGCCCTCTTTACTTAGTAGCTTGACGGAAATAAAGGGTACAATTTTCTTTAGGATTCACCATAATTTTCACACAACCTCCCTCTGGTCAGTTGTTTAGAAAATTTTAGCGAATCAAAATTGTATCATTTATTTTTTTCTCCGTCTTTTAGGGCCAATTTACCTGTATGCAGTAGGGTTTTCGCGAACGATACCCGCTGCCGGGTGTTTTCGAACAAAAAACATAATCCGTAACCATAGCAAGTAATGAACGATTTCTCATTTATAGCTAATGCTCACCCGTCGTACATCGACTCGATGTACCAACAATACCTGCAGGACCCCAATCAGGTGGAGGAAACCTGGCGTGCCTTCTTTCGTGGCTTTGACTATGCCGCCACCGCCACCAACGGCCACACTGAGGGCGCCACCGCTGTTTCTTCTGATGCCCTCGACAAGGAATTCAAGGTGCTCGCCCTGATCAAGGCCTTCCGTAACCGTGGTCATTTATTGTCCACCACCAACCCGATCCGGAAGCGCCGCGACCGCCGGCCAAACTTAAACCTGGATGACTTTGGCCTTTCTGAAGAAGACCGTAAGCTTTCCTTCGAAGCAGGCCGGGAAGTAGGTATTGGCAAAGCGACCCTGCAGCAGATCATCGACCATATGCGCAAGGTGTACTGTGGCAATATTGGCATTGAGTACCACCATATTCAGGACCGCGAAAAGCGCCGCTGGATCCGCGCCAAAATGGAGAGTTTAGAGCCGGACACGAGCTATGGCTTCGGTAATGATCAAAAACGCCGTATCCTTGAAAAACTCAATGGTGCGGTGGTTTTTGAAAAATTCCTCCACACCAAATACATCGGGCAGAAACGTTTTTCTCTGGAGGGCGGTGAGAATACCATCGTTGCACTGGATGGCCTGATCAATAAAGGCGCAGAACTCGGCGTTCAGGAAGTCCTGATCGGGATGGCCCACCGGGGGCGCCTGAATGTGCTGGCCAACATCATGGGCAAGACCTACGCTCAGATTTTCAACGAATTTGAAGGCACAGCCGTGCCGGACCTTAGCTTTGGCGACGGCGATGTGAAGTACCACCTTGGCTTTTCCTCCCAGGTAGAGACGCCTTCCGGCAAAAATGTGCACCTGAAGCTCGTCCCTAACCCTTCTCACCTGGAGTCTGTCGACCCGGTGGTGGAAGGCTTTGCGCGTGCCAAGGCCGATATTTTGTACAATAGCGATTACGATCAGATCCTGCCTATTCTCATCCACGGTGATGCAGCACTGGCAGGGCAGGGCGTGACCTACGAAACGGTGCAGATGAGCCAATTGGCCGGGTACTATACCGGCGGCACCATCCACTTTGTGATCAATAACCAAATAGGCTTTACCACCGATTTTGACGATGCCCGCTCCTCCACCTACAGCACGGGTGTGGCTAATGTCGTGCAGGCCCCGGTTTTCCATGTCAATGGTGATGACCCCGAAGCCGTGCTGTTCGCTACAGAGTTTGCGATCGAATACCGGCAGAAGTTCAACAACGATGTCTTCATCGATATGGTGTGCTACCGCAAGCACGGGCACAACGAGGGCGACGACCCCAAGTTTACGCAGCCTGAGATGTACGACATCATCAACAACCACCCGGACCCCCGGGAAGTGTACAACAAGCAGTTGGTGGAACGGGGCGATGTCGATAAGGAACTGGCAGAGGAAATGGAGGACGCTTTCTGGAAAACCCTTCAGGAGCGCCTCGACGAAGTCCGTGAAAATCCGCTGCCTTACGAATATCAGGAGCCGGAGCAAGCCTGGCGCGAGCTAAAGAAAACAACGACGCCCGAAGATTACCGGGAGTCGCCTGATACTGGCATCGACCGCAAGGAGGTCGATAAACTGATCAAGCACCTGACTTCCTTCCCGGATGGCTTCACCCCATTGAGCAAAGTGAAGCGCTTGATGAAAGGCAAAAACAAGTTGCTGGAAGAGAACAAACTGGACTGGGCGATGGGCGAACTCCTCGCTTACGGCAGTATTCTCATGGAAGGCAAAGATGTGCGCATGAGCGGTCAGGATGTCCGCCGGGGTACCTTTTCTCACCGGCACGCCGTAGCTTACGATGCGAAGACCTATGAGCCCATCAACCGCCTGGATGGCATTCAGGAAGGGCAGGGGAAGTTCCGCATCTTCAACTCCCTGCTATCTGAGTTTGCCGTGCTGGGCTTTGAGTATGGCTATTCACTGGCCTCCCCTGACAATCTGGTCCTCTGGGAGGCACAGTTTGGCGATTTCTACAACGGTGCCCAAACCATCGTCGATCAGTACATCTCCGCAGCCGAAAGCAAGTGGCGCCGGATGAGTGGCCTGGTGCTGTTGCTGCCTCATGGCTATGAGGGGCAGGGGCCTGAGCACTCAAGTGCCCGGCTGGAGCGTTTCCTGCAGGCTTGCGCCGAATTCAATATGACGGTGGCAAATGTGACCAAGCCGGCGAACTTCTTCCACCTGCTGCGCCGTCAGCTGGCACGCCCGTTCCGCAAGCCTTTGGTGGTAATGTCGCCTAAGTCGCTGCTCCGCCACCCCGAGTGTGTATCGGACATCAGCGAGTTTGAGTCTGGCAACAGTTTTCAGGAAATTCTGGACGACCCCTTCATCGGCCCGCGCAGCGGCAAGAAGGTCAAGCGGCTGTTGCTGTGCAGTGGTAAAATCTACTATGACCTGATGCAGAAGCAGCGCGAAGATGACCGCAAGGACGTGGCCATTGTGCGTTTGGAGCAGCTCTACCCGCTGCCGGATCAGCAACTGCAGGCTATCTTCGACCGCTATCCTAATGCCGAGCCGTACTGGGTACAGGAAGAGCCTTCCAATATGGGGGCCTGGCAGTACATCCACTCCATCTTCCTGGCGAAGGAGGTGGTGGTGGATACCGAGTTGAAGCACATTGCCCGCAAGGCGAGTGCTTCTACCGCTACCGGCTTCAAGGAAGTCCACGATCAGCAGCAACAGCGCATCGTCAACCTGGCCTTTGGCGAGGAGTAGGCGTGCCTGAAGTGCATCAATTGGGCAGAGCCGCTTCCGGAGTTCCGGGGGCGGCTTTGTTGTTTTGCCTGCCTGATTTTTTCACCTTTAGCAAGATGAGCAGAACTTCCCAAAGCCGATATCGACCCGGTTACCCGTAGGAATATAAAGGGGGTATCGTCTGTTAGCCACTGTGAGACTATAATTATTTTTCTGCTTAAAATAAATTCACTATTATGGGCTTCAGTATATCCCATAATCTACTTTTGTTTTTTTAATCCAATTCGCAATTTCTGGTTCATCAGTCATAATGATAATCTGGGGCGGCAGGTTTCTCACAAAGCGGTTAAGAAATTTCCTGGCAATCACCAGGTAGCCGTCGCGGACTGGGCGGGTAGGCAGTCATATTTGTCAGTGGTTTTTTATCCGGAGGGGCATGGTGTATATGTCGTTTTAGCTTAGTCAACAGCATATTTTATGAATTCTATACCTCTTCACATAAGCCTCTTTGTCTTGATGTTTCCGTTGTTCGCAGCAGGACAAGCAAGCCTATCGGTGAGTTCTGGACTGTCCATACCTATCCCAGGATATGACGATCCTGATTTGGCGAATATAGAATCTATGGGGGCGAAAAGAGGCATGTTTACCGCTATAAATGTAGATGTACAGATCCGTGAAAAGCTTTACGTACACTTTATGGGAGCCCTGTCCTCAAATGACTACGAAATATATGATACGTTTTATAGAGCGAGGGGGCGTTATTCTCCAATTTATTTAATGCTAGGGGCAGGGTATAAAAAGCAATGGAACAGGTGGTCGCTCCGTCTTATGTTAGATATTGGGGCAGTAGGCATTGAAGATATTCATCAGAAATTTTACGCCAATAGAATTCAGGGGTCTTACGAGGGCGAAGTATTGGAGGAACGGCAATTTGAAAGCACGTGGGGGATCGTGTACGGCGCTCAAATCAACCTGAGGTACGCTATCGCTAAAAACTGGCTTATGGGTGCTCATATAGGGGTACTGGATGCCAGTAAAATGGACGCTAGAGGAGAGTGGTCCAGATACGAAGATAATAACCCTTTTCCTGGCGCTTTGTCCGGTGTGATAACTAAGGAGTTCGAGCCATCTATCTTCTTTTTGGCCTTGGAGCTGGCATATGAGTTCTAGAGTCCTGCTCATTCGTTCCATAATAAGACAAAACGAATTGCAGCACTGTATTCACATGCATATAAGCCTGCAGCTCGAGCTGACATCCAATGTGCCCTAATCCCCTTACAGGAGGAACAGCCTACCCGTTAGAGTAATAAAAGGGTTATCGTCTGTTAGCCATTGTGAGAGGAATTGTTTTTAATTATTTTTTCCGCTTTAAATAATTCCACTATTATAGGCTTCAGTATATCCCCTAATCTACTTTTGTTTTTTACAATCCAATGCTCAATTTCTGATTCATCGGTCAGAATATCAATGCTAACTTTCTTTTCTGTACGTTGGTGGGCTTCAAACCTTTCCGACTTTTCCTCCCAGCTCAGTCCGGTTATTTCCTTTCCGATGACTAATTCATCGATTTCTTCGTCATATTCGATTTCAGTATCATCATAGTATATATTTTCCTCAGGTATAACGATGCCTCCTCTGCTCAGAATCATAGCATCTCGTACATTGACTTGCAGCATTGACGATTTATCCAGCACAACCCCTTCAAGGGACGCTCCGTTATTGACTCTTTCGACCGCTTCCTTAATAGTCAGTGTCTTCATCTCCCTGAGCTTTAAATTTACGTTCAATGTAGAGGTTTCTCTCGGCACTGTTTGCCTGCCTGGCAGATATCAAACGAATAACAACACCTCTCATAGTGTAAACAACAAATAGTATGAATTTAGTTGCCGTTTTGCCTATCCTCAAAGAAGTATTTGGCGCTCTTGAGCGGAAAGGCTAACTTCCGTTCCTACAAATCCATCCTTATGTCCATTGCTCAGCGCATCCTGCAATTCAACCGCTCCCTTCAGCCCGACTGGGAACTGCCACCGCACGCCGACCTGCTTTACCCTTTCGACGGGGAAGAGACCTGGCGCGCTATGGAGCAGTTTTACGGCAAGTACTACGGCGATGACCGCCAGCGTATTGCCATCTTTGGGATCAATCCTGGCCGGTTCGGCGCCGGTGTTACCGGTGTCCCTTTTACCGACCCCATCCGCCTGGAAGAAGTCTGCGGCATCCCAAATACCTTTCACAAAAAGCCGGAGCTATCCTCCGATTTCGTCTACCGTTTCATCGACAACTGGGGTGGGGCGGAAGCCTTCTATGAGCACTTCTACATCACCTCCCTCTGCCCCCTGGGCTTCACCCGCGATGGCAAAAACTACAACTTCTACGACGATAAGAAACTGGAACGGGCCGTAGAGCCCCACATCATTCACAACATCCAATCGCAGCTCGATCTGGGCGTAACCAACAAAGTCGCCCTGGTTATGGGCGTAGGCAAAAACTGGAAGTACTTTGAGCCCCTCAATGAAAAGCACGGCTTCTTTGAAGCACTCAAGCCCCTCCCACATCCACGCTGGGTGATGCAGTACCGGCGCAAGCGGCTGGAGGAGTTTCTGGAGGATTATCAGGCGGCGCTGGAGTGGGCGGTTGGGAAGCAAAAACTGTGAGCATGAAGATAATGAAAACAGATGAAGTTTTGGACCTCATTAACCGTGGTGAATCGGTCGACAATATAGTATTGTCTGATTTGAACAGCAAAAGATTGAGCCTCAGGGAAGCATTGCAACTGGTGGAAAATGGGTTTTCTGTTTCGCAGGAGAATATCAGGTATGATGATGCTGAAGTTGCTTGTGATGCTGATTTTGATGAGGTAGAATGGGAAGGTAACTACAAAAGCCTGAGGGAACTCTTGGTTTCCAGGCAAGTCGTTGAAGAGGAGCAGCCGAAAGAGGAGATCATCACCATAGAATTATCCGTGAAGGACAAAGGCTTGAAAAACTGGCTGGGAGAGAATACTGGCAAGCTAAAAGATATCATTAATAAGTTGGTGGTAGATCTGTACACTACGGAGCAATTGTTGCACACTGACCAGCATGAATAGTGGTGGCAGGGGCCACTGCCCACCCCTCCAACAGGCTTAGAATCCCTTCCGGGAAAAATGAAAGAAGAGCCCTCTTTTCAAAAGTGCTCCTCTTTCATTTTGTGATCTTTACTCCTCGTAAGGAATGGTGCGTATCAAGTTGACGGGCTCTATGACTTCATTCTCAAGGTATCCCATGGTATTATTCTCATCTTCCAAAACTTGAAATTCGATTCTGCCTTTTACAGTATCTGGGTGAACAAACACACCTTTGTACACCATTCGTGCCCCTCCCGTTATGCTTCCGTCTTCTGCCCGATCTCGGCAAAAGGTAATTCCTAGTTCCCCTATTGTTGGCTGCAAAAGTTGAATATGAATCTCTTTCAAACTATCGGTCGTCATTGGGGGAATATATAATACTTGTCTGGTAAGACTATACTCTGCATCGTCTGGAATCTCAGAGACCAAAGAGGTACCTGTAGGTACACCGACTTCATTAGGAGAGGCCGTCCATGGCTCCTCTACAAACGTCAGCCCAAAAGTATCTATGCACGCAAAGGGTTCTACATAAGCTACAAAGGTCTTAGGTGACGGCATGATGCAGAATTTCCGGGCTTCAAGTTCATTACTAGTAAAAGAAGTCCTTAATTCCAGCCAAGTTTCAATGCTTTCTTCCGGGCAATCGCATTCTGCGTCCACACAGATCATGTCTCTGTCCCAGCATCTTGGGCAATCTGGGGTGGAGGGTGCTTCATCTTTGCAGCTGGTAAAGGTTAGCAATAATGAAGAAAAAGTGAATATTAGGATGTTATATTTCATCGCAAGAATATTTTCTCGTTAGACAATGTGCCGTCTGATTCGACAATGTTAATTATATAGATACCAGGCGCAATATTTGTCGTTAATAAGGGTAAATAGAGTTCACTGTTATTGGTAAACTGTTCGCTTTGATGCATTCTCCCATCTACAGACAAGACTTTTACTTGACACCCTGAGCTGCATTTAGCATTTTTGACAATAATTTGTTCTCCGTCAAAATAAATATTTAAATCGTTATCCGCTTCAACCATTTCACCATCATAAAAACCCTCATTAGATCGCCCATTTACCAAATTATCACAACTTTGAAAAGGGTCATCAACATGAATAAAGTTTCGATCATAAGGGCTAATGAGTTGGTCAAGCTCGGTTTCAGACATATAAGCATTAAAATAAGGGTCTAAATGAGAAGATATTGTATTTGTGTAATCGTTCGATTGAAAAATATGATGCAAGCTCTCTGAGACAAATGTTGCGGCAGGATCATTGCAGCAATAATCAAGCTCCGCTCCATCAACGTTTTCGTTCCTCGCTAATACTACAGAAAGTGAGAACCCACTTAATACACGGGCATCCGCCCTCCAATCTGCTCTTCCCTTGACGTCAAGATGACTGCCTACCTTTAATCTTAGCACTATTTTCTCATGACCATTTAGACTTACTATGCTGTCACCTTCTAATGCTGCGGCAGGTCCCGTATCAGCACTTGGTGGATTTCCCTGCGTATCATAAGGTCCATAAGGATCTTCACAAGAATCTACTATATACCATGATTCAGATACTAATGACTCTGCAAGACTAAACATATTTGATTTTTGGTACTCTTCGTAAACCTCATTTCCAACTTGGTTAATTATTGCCTCTAGATCTGTACCTGCAAGGTTTCCACTTTCTGGAAAATTAATAGTAAAACCTTTAGAATAAAGGTAAGCAGTAAATCCTAGTTTTACAGCGTCAATTATTTTTGTTTCGTCAAAATCAGTATTACAAGAGACAACAGCATGCTCTACATCCATTTTGGCTTCTAGTACCTCAGGCTCAGCGTTAGAAATAGTTTCATCTATTTTTGTGGCAAAAAATGTAATATAATCCTCAGCCACGGCCTGAGCTCTTTTCTCCCCAAATCCACACCACGCATCATCTGTTACTGCCTGCACATTAAGCATAGAATTGTACCTATATTTATATGAGATAGCGTGTTCGCAATCACAATCACTCCTTCTCCATTCACCGTCCAAACAAACGGCTGTGATTTCAATCTTAGCATATCCTTCCGTTGCCATTGAGGTGTTGTCATCTGCTCCTCCCCAGGATTCATTGAGCAAAGTATTGTAGCAACCATCAGTGTCGCCCCAAAGCTGAAGATATCGAGCTGGACCGATAAATGCCCCTGCATGCCATATTTTTATATCGCCCGGGTCGTCTCTTATGATCATGTTTTCCTCTGTTATATAGCGAGGTAACAGGTTATTGTCTAAGGGACCACTGTTAGTGGGAGAGATATCATCATCATTCAAAGTAACATTCAACACCCTACAAAGGCAATCCGAGGAAGTATCGTCCCCGTCATCACCACCTGTTGGCCCTCCCGGAGGGCCAACAGGTGGACCAACAATAAATGGACCAGCTATCTCAAATACATTTTGTGGTATGGTCGTATTCAAGGAGCTGTAAACATCAGGTATTGGGGCTCCTTTCATAGCAAACTTTTGTATGAACTCAATCATCTCAGGCTTAGACACGTTTTCTGATGCAGACAAAGCATCGAATAAACTCTCAGTTGGATCACCAAGCTTCCACGACTCTATAACATTCCACAAAGATGGACTTACAGCTATCATATCTTCATTTCGACCAACCTTTGTGTCGAATGAAGTGACTAAATACAAGTCACCACATGAATCATAAGAATAGACCTCATACTGATGGTTTGTTTCTAAAGTAGCACTTTGATAGCCTTCAGAAGAAGACAAAGGTACTTGCTGCAGCTCACTTCCATTCATTTTCTTCAGGAGGATACTCCCGCCAACAAGAAAAGCATTTGGGTTATCAAACTTGAGGAATACCTTGGAGGATGACTGGAAGTTAATTACATGGAGGTTCGTAATGTAACCTAATGGAACACAACGTTCAATATTTAATATGCTATCTGCCATTGGAATGTGTGTCGAGTCCGAAGGTGAGGTTAGAGAAAACGCAACAGACCAAGCACAAGATAAAATTAAACAAAAGAGCGATTTTGCAAAAAAAAATACTTTTCATTGCCTTAGTTTTTTTGTTATAAATTATTCGTCAATCACAATATTATATGTTTTAAAAGCAGCTAAAAGCCTTATTTTTAGATAAAGCCTTAAAATATTCCTAATTTTTAGAACTGGGCTTATTTTTAATTGTCATAATAATGACTGTTGCCTTAGCAATTGTTCAATTAAATAATAGATTCCCGCTATTCAGGGCTTGATGGTAGCGTATTTGCTTTGAATACCAAGGAGTTTTGGTTCTGGCTAAGTCTTTTTTGGCGTGTCAAATAAGACGACGATAGAGCCCGCCCCGCATTTCTTCGGAGTTCATAAACTCCTGATTTGCAATAGGCGTAAGAACCAAACAAGCTCTCAAATCTCTTTTTATATGAAAAAACAACACTACCCCAACCAAAGAAAGCTATTTGAGCTACTCGAAAAACTATATTCTCTTCAGAATTAGCATTTTCCAAAACACTATATGGAAAGCGCAGGTCTTTCGAAAACCCCAGTTTACTACCGTGTCAATGGTAGGTCATCCATTACCTTTGACGAGGGGTGCAGGTTGCTTTCCAGTCACAATATTTCAATGGACCATGGCTACATTAATTCCGACACGGACAGCAGCCTAAAATTATTGGAAGAAATATTTCAACACATTGGAAAGGATGATGAAATAGAGATGACCATAATATGCTCTTCACTACCACCATTCTTATTCCATACTAAACCACTACAGGCATTCGAGCAATACTTTCAGCAGCTCACGCTTAAAAATACATCACTGGAACAGGTGCCGTTTACAAGCTTTAGCTTTGATGCCAGCCATTTCGACCTGCTCGGTTCGCCTGCAATCTCAAGTGCAAAAAAGACCTTAGTGCTCCCTCTTCAATTATTTGACAAAGTCGTCCACAAAATCCATCATGTAGATGGACTAGGGCTTTTTCAAAACCTAAACATCAAAAAACGATTGCTCATTTCTTTACTAAGTACAGTGAAAGAACTAAAGAACTACATCACTCATTCAAAGCATCAAGTGGTCGCCTTTGAAAACCCTTATTTTGAATTGAGCAATCTCATACTTATCCAAACCCAATCATTAGGGCTCGCATATACCTGGTCTGACATGATGAGCAAGGTTTATCTTTTGAGCGATGATGACAGCAACAATATTAAGCGATCTTTTACGACTATAACACCTCACTTGCATAACATCTTTCCCTACAATAGCAAGGGATTCAGACGGTATTTTGAAACTCAAAAAAACCGCTTAGAAGCGTGGCAAACCTGAAATACGAGCTTGTTTGGAGCAGTTTTTCAATGTCTCTGGCGCTAAAAAGATAGGTTGGCCTTCATTGGATTGCAAGGGAAGTGGTTACAATTACCCAGGCGCAAACCGGATTGTCGCATCAGCTCTTATTTTCTTCGGTGAGTGTGACACCTCCGGCGTCAGTAAAAGGCAAAGCTGTTTTTTTACTAATGGTCGACCCCTATCGGGGGTCGTACATCAGTAATCTTGGGCTTAAAGCCTAGCACCGACTCCAGCGGAGTCGCACTTTTACTTGCCAGTTGCAACAATTTGGTTTACGCCCAATCACCCCTTCGAATAAGGGCAATGCCGGCACCCACTGCCACAGCAGTACCCCCTCTTGAGGTGAGACCAGCTCGTCATTACGAGCATACCGTTTTCCAGGTAGTAATCGATGCCCTCTACGGGCCTGCCGGGTCTTTTGTAATCTGGTGCAATATTGGGCCTTTTGCCGGCTTTGAAGTCCGCCACAAACTGCTCAATTTGCTCCTGTACCTGCACTTTGAGGCAGGCAGGGCAAAGACAACCCCTTGCTGCTTCGATGGGCGCAATAGCGGGCAGCTTGTGGCACCAGCAAGCAGCGGTGTTTTCCACCTGGCAGTCAAAGACGGTATTGCAATTTGGGCAGGCCTGTTTCACGGTTTTGGTTTTACGCGTCAAAACTACCAACTTTTAACTAATTCTCATTCATACTGAAAGCGTGCGCGTGTATAACAAATTGCACAAAACACAAAGGCAAACCTTTGCATTTAAGCCCTATGGCTGCTGGGGTAGAGCTTCCCGCTCTGCTCCAGCTTATCCAGGAGAGGCAAACGGCAAATGCTGCCAAGCTATTCAAAAAGTGCAATTTGTTATGCACACAAAGCGTGCCGTGTGGTACGCCATGTAGGTAACCCAAGGACGAGGCCGGGAGCCCGTGCCGTAGGTACGGAATGTGCCGCCCATGACGCCCTACTTTTTGCCAAAGTGCCGGATGTTGTAAGTGAAATTCAGCATCACATACCGCTGCAGCACTTCCGTCTGCACATCCTCAATGAAGACATCCGTGACATTCCGGCTAATGCTGTTGTTTTGCCCCAGGATGTCAAAGACACTCAGGCTGATTTCCGCCTTGTCGTCCAGGAATTTTTTGCCCGCCTCCGCATTCCACAGCCAAAAATTTTGATTGAAACCCTCCGACAGCCCGTCGAACAGCTGATGGTTCACGCTGCTGCGCAGTACCCAGCCGTTGCCGATCAGGAAGTTGGCGCCCAGCCGGGTAGACTGATTGAGGAAGTTGTTGTCAAGAGCAGTATTCAGGCTGTTGCGCACCCGGTTGTAGCTGGTTTGGGAAGAGAGCGTAAAGTCCACCCGCTCGCTGATATTGCTGCTCAGGGTGGCATTGAGGGAAGAGCCGATATTGTTGGCGTAATTCAGGTTGTCATTGATGAGGCCCGGGATTCGCTGAAAGGTGCCCCCAACGCTAAAATTGAGGTTAGACTTGATAGCCGACAGCGGAAACCCGTAGGTGGTAAAAGCCCGGGCGTTCAAGTAACCATCGAGGTTGACCGGCTGCCGGAGCTGTGCGCCCCGCTGCAGGAAAATGCCGGGCCGGATCAGCAGGTCGCGGTCTGCCGTGAAGGTGCTGTTGCCAATGTAGTTTTGAGTGTACTGCGCGGAAAGCAATACGTAAAACACCGAGGCCTTGTCCGTATTCGTCCTGGAATAGCGGGCAAATACCCGGTGGGTATAGTCCTGTCTGAGCTCCGCATTGCCAGTAGAGAGCTGCAGCGGGTTGCTGTTGTCAATCACCTCCTGCAGTTGGCGGAGCGCAGGGGGCGCCGTCCGCCCAAAGTAACCGGCCCGTAGGTTGGCATCTTTAGAAAACTGGTACCGCATAAAAATCCGTGGCAGGAAGTTAAAGAAGCGCCGGTCTATCGCTTCCGGTGCCGGAAAAACCTGATCCCCGCTAAGCTGCGCCCACTGCGCTACGATATTGCCGTTGAAGATCAGCTCCTTATCGCGGAACCGCAGCCCCACGCTGCCCTCCTGCGTCCGGTAGGTGGTCTCAAAGGTATTGGACAGCAATGGATTGAGATCAGAAAATTCGCCATCTGCTGCCCGGTCGAAGGTCTCCTGATCGCCATCGGTGTTTTGCTGGCTGGCCTCAGCGCCCAATTGTAGCTGAGCCTTCTCGCCAATGGGTTCGCTGTAGCGGACGCCCGCGCTGTGCGTCCACCCCGTTTCATTCAACCCGGCAAACTGATCCAGATTTTCGGTGAAGGCAGAATCTTGCAGGAAACGGTTCTCAGAAGCCAAAAAACGCTCGCCTTCCTGCTGATTGTAATTGGTGCCGATATTGAGAGAGAGGGTCCGCCCCCTTTTGGCAAACCGGTGGCGGTAGTTGAGGTCATTCGAAAAACTAAGGGCGTTCAGCTCGGTCTGCAGGTCAAAGTCGGTGCTGCTGAGCAGCAGGTTTTGCAATCGGGTTTGCCCGAAGGTTTGTTCCTGCCCTTCACTTTGCTGTAGGCTTAGGCGGGGGCGTATGCTGATGGTGTTGTTGCGATTGATCTCGTATTCCACTTGTGCATTGAGCCGGTGGTTGATGGTCCGGGTATCGGCCAGGTTATCTTCGCTGTAAGTTTGCCCAAGGAGGCGGTCGCTGAGGAAATCCTGGAAAATAGACGACCGGGCGGTGTTGTCAGTCTGATTGAAAAAGTAGCTGGCGTTGGTTTCCACTTTGTCGCCCCATTTGTCGGTGTAGTTCAGCCCAAAGGCGTGGGTGGTGGCAATGCCGTTCTGCGTGTTCACCAGGAAATCGCTGGGGTCGGTGCCTCCGCCGCCGCCCCGCCGGCCTCTTCCCCTGCCGCGCTGACTGCCCGGGCTGCCGAAAAGGCCCGAGAGGTCTTCCCCGGCAAAGTTTTGCTGATTGATGTTGTTGGTCTGCCCAATGATGGACAGTCGGGCATCGCCTTTGAAGATGTTCACGTTGCCCCCGGCGCGGTAGAGCCCTTCCGCTCCGATACCAGCGTAGAGCTTCCCAAACTCCCCCTGCCGCTTGCCGGGCTTGGTGATGATGTTGATGGCTTTAGAGGTTTCCCCGCTGTTGAATCCGCTAAACCGGTCCTGCTCGCTTTGCTGGTCAAAGACCTGGATTTTGTCAATGACCTCGGCGGGCAGGTTGCGCAGGGCCACATTGGGGTCGTCCCCAAAGAATGGCTTGCCATCCACTAGCACCTGCCTGATCTCCTCGCCCTGTGCCTGTGCCTTGCCATTCTCAAACAGCACCCCCGGCATCTTGCGGATGAGGTCCTCGGCGCTGGCATCAGGGTTGACTTTGTAGGCGTTGGAGCTGTACTGTGTGGTATCGCCGGATTGGGTGGCGAGGGGCGCCTTGCCAGTGATTTCCACCTCGTCCAGATTGAGGGCAATTTGGGTGATTTGCAATATCCCCAGGTCAAGGTCACCCTGAAGTTTAATGGTATCCGAATAGCTTTGGTAGCCTACATAGGTGACGGAAAGGGCGTAGGTGCCCGGCTTCAGGTCGCTGATCCGGAATTTCCCTTTTGAATTGCAGGTCTCACTGAATTCTGCGGCCCCATCGGTGAGGTACAAATACGCCCCTTCGAGCGGCGCCTGCGCCGTGGAATCATAAACCGTTCCGGTGAGGGACAGCTGTTGGGCAAAGGCGTTCGCCAAAGGCAATAGCAGAAAAAGTAAGCTGCTTAGGGTTTTCATATGCAGTATGTAGTTGTCAATTTACCCCGTTAGACCATGCTGGCCTGCTCTTTTTTCCCGCTGCCATGAAGATAAGTGAAAAAAATCACTGTTGTACTTACTTTAGAATCCCTATCTTGACGACAACTAACCAATATAAACCAACTGCACCACATGAACCTCGACTGGACCTACGAAGAATTCTCGGCTTTCGCCATGTTATACGCCGCCTCCATCGATGCCGAAATTGACCCGGAGGAGGAAGCCCTGATCCAACAGCGGCTGGATGAGCGCAGCTACCGGCGGGTAAGAGCGGTTTATGAGGAATGTTCTGATTCCGAATGTATCAACACCATTTTGGGCTACCAAAAGAAGTTCATGGCTGATGAGGCTGGGCGTGAGCGACTGCTAAGCGACCTGCGGGAAGTATTCGAGGCAGACCACCGGTACACGGCCGTTGAGCGGGAAATCATGCACTTGTTTAAACGTCTGCTCGAATCAGATGACCACTGACCTTCCTCATTGACTGTACCCTCAGAGCGGACTACATTTGGGCTGAAACCAAATGCAAAATGCCATGGATTTAGCGATGATGCGGGAAGAGTTCACCCTTTCGGGCTTGTCAAGAGAAACGCTGCAGCCCGACCCGGTACAACAATTCGAAGCCTGGTTTGAGCAAGCCGAATCAGCGGGCATCCATATGCCCAACGCCATGTCTCTGGCTACGGTAGCTCCGGATGGGCAGCCCAGCCTGCGCACCGTACTGCTGAAGTATTTTGACCGCACCGGTTTCGTCTTCTTCACGAATTACGAGAGCAAAAAGGCAAAGGATATTGCCGCTAATGCAAAAGTTGCCCTCCACTTCCCATGGCTGGACCTTGAGCGGCAGGTGAAGATCATGGGGCGGGCAGAGCGGGTCAGCACAGCCGAGTCCGCGAAGTACTTTCTTAGCCGGCCTCATGGCAGTCAGCTGGGAGCCTGGGTGTCCAACCAAAGTGCGCCCATCTCCTCCCGTCAGATGCTGATGTCCAAGTTTGAAGAGCTGAAGCAAAAATTTAAGAAGGGCGAAGTGCCGCTGCCCTCGTTTTGGGGCGGTTACCGGGTCGTACCGGATATCTTTGAGTTTTGGCAGGGCCGCCAGCACCGCCTGCACGACCGCTTCCAGTATACTTTGGAAGCAGAAGGATGGAAGATAGAACGATTGGCGCCTTAGGGTGTTTGGATTGGAAACCAGTGCAAAGATGTCGGAACCATTATCTAAACTCAAATTACAGCTCATACAAGCCATCCTGCGCTCGGATGACCCCGAAGTGCTGCGCACTGCCCTGCAAGTCCTTTCTTTAGACGATAAAGAACCAACCATTGCCTCCGCTGCCCGATCAATGCCATTAGACAACCTGCCCGATATGCTCAATCAGGGCGCCCCGCTTACCGACCCGGAGGTACAGGATCTGCAAAGGGATATAGATGAGGTTTTTAAAACTTAAGACGCATTACTTTATCAACTGATCCAAAATTCCACTGATCTTTATCTTCTCGCCCAGGGTTAGGGGCGCTGCGAATTTGGTGAAAATCAAGTCCATCTTTGGTTTGATTCGCTTGAGCTCCTGTTTGCCCGCTTCTGTTATTTTAATCCTTTTGGCTCTTTTGTCCTGCTCATCGGGAAACTCCAGGATTAGCTTATTCCTGAGCAGCCGCTTGATGATCTCTATGCCGGTAGGGGCTTCCAGATTATGCAGTTCCACGATTTCCATTTTCCTGAAACTATCCTGGTAATCCAGGTGGAGCAGGAAGCTGTATTCATCAATCGAAGAAATACCTGAAGCTGACAAAATTTGCTTGGCCTGCTTTTTCAATTCCTTATTCAGGTACATAATCTTAAAGGCAATCAGTAGTTCGTCATGCTCGGAATGCGGGCCTTCCACTTTGTCGGTAAAGAGTTGGTTGTTCAGCCAGATGACGAAATCTTCTATCCTGCTCCCTTCACCTTGGTTTTGGAACACCTCAACGTATTGTATGATTTCCTTCAATAGTGAATAATCCATGGCTTGATTTTAGTTCAATTTTGAATAAATATACAAAAATAGTTTCGGAAATGAAATTAAAGTGTAAATTTGCATCGTAAACATAGTTTTTAATCAAAACAACAATAGTTATGAATAATCCATCCTACACGTTCGTGTCCGTATCAACTGCAAAACCAGGCAGATTAGATGAGTTAGTACAAATTGCCAAAGCGCCCAGCGAGAAAATGGATGAAAAACTCGACGGTGTCATTGCCAGACAGGTTGGTGTAGACCGGGCGCGCAATGCCGTAATCGTTTGGGTGACTTTTGATAAAAAGGAAACCCTTTACAACTTTCTTGAAACCGAGCAGGGAAAAGACGACCACGGTGAAAACGAAGATATGAGCTGCATTGAATCTTTTGAGATGTATGACCTTGAACCGGTAAGCGAGAGGCTGCTTCCGAAAGTGTAAAAGCAAAAGTTGCAGGCCTGGTCAAGCCTCCTTGATGGAGCAGGCAGGGATTTGTGTATGGGCTGTCTTTCCGAATGCAGGAAAGACAAAAATCCCTTGTTTATCTGGGAGTCACATACAGCCTCTCATGGCCCGGTAAGAACTGATTGATCACTAAAACCGTTATATTTATGGTGGTATAATTATGATCCCCAACAAATATTGATACAATGGGAGCGCAGCAAATTAGAGATGTATTGCATTATCGGATCGAACAAGCAGACGAACGGTTCTTGCAGGTGATTTATGCGATGGTAGAAGCGTATGCTCATCAGCATGAACTTGATACGGATAAGGAGGACCCTGTAGGCTATCAGGCAGGAGAACCTCTAACTCTGGAAGAATTGAAGGCTAAGGTTGCCAGAGCAGAATCCCAGGCTGATCAAGGCATGTCTTTTACCGTGAGCGAGGTCCGTAAAGAAGCAAACACATGGCTAAAGGGAAGTACAGAGTAATCATTGCGCCGGAAGCTCGCGATGACCTAAAGAGAGAAACAGATTTCATTCGGAGAAAATGGTCAGTTGCCCGAGCCGGGGATGTCCAAAAAGGCCTTTTGGATGAAATAGATAAGCTGGATACTTTCCCTAACCGTCATCCGGAACATCAGGGGCTGACCAATCAAAAATATACGTACCGCTTTGTGCCAAAATGGTCCTATCTGATCATTTACCGGGTAGAAGAAGATTTAAATCGTGTCCGGGTAGTAAGCATATTTAGCACAGCTCAAAATCCTGAAAATATTGACGATGTTCAAGGCCGATAGGCTATGACCTTAATCAAAAGGGATGTGAAATTGGCTTGCGTCAAAAAGCTGGAAGGTGTACAATTTTATCACTCCCTGATTTGCCTTGGAATCAGATACAGCTCCTCCTGCCGCCTATCAATATAGCGCACCCCGTTCTCGTCAAAGAAAGCATCTTCTTCCATCATCATGCGGATTTCTTTGTTCCACTCCGGTAAATATACCTTGGTGTTCAGCTCAATGGAGTAGGCGGTGTTGTGGTAAAGCGGGTAATCGCCCTTGTGCGGCACCCCCTCCTGCTGATCCCAAAGCCCGATTGTTGGTCCGGCGCCATGCCCGTGGTAGCCAATGGGGTGGGTGTAAATCTGGGGTTTGAGCCCGGCCGCTTTTGCTTTTTTCAGGGTGCTTGCCAGGACTTCATTGCCGGTTTTGCCCTGCTCAAATTCATTGGTGAGGATGTCCATGAGCTGCAAGCCTTTTTGGTGGGCGGCCTGAAGGTAGGCAGGGGCTTCGGTTTCGCCCGGCCGTAACACATAGGCATTCTGCTGTGTATCCGTATTCAGACCCAGGTAGGTGATCCCAAAATCACAGTGCACCAGGTCGCCCGGTTGAATGACCGTTTCGCCGGGGCGGGAAGCAAAGCTGCGGGTGGAGCCCTTGTCTTCCGGGTTGGCGCGCTGCACATCCACTGTGGGGTGAAACCAGGCCGTTAGCCCCAGCTCCCGGATGCGCTCCCGGTAGGACCACACCACGTCATCGGTAGTGGTCACGCCAGGCTGTATGACTTGGTCAGAAAGCCCCTCCGCGATAATGGCATGGGCTATGCGGCACACTTGCTGATAGACGGTCATCTCTTCCGGAGTCCGTGTTTCCAGCCAGCCCAGGGCCAGGCGTTCTCCGGTGACAATCCTTTCTTGATAAGCCTCAGGCAGGTGTTCCATCAGCTGATCGTAGTGGTAGGCCGACAAGCCGTCCGCCAGCCCAAAGTGTTCCGACCGGTTGACTGCGATCTTTGCCGGGCCTCTTTCGGTAATCAGCTGTGCCAGCCGTTTCCATTGATCGGGTTCTGCCTCTTTGTCCCAGGCTTTTTTGAACACTTCGCCCACATCATATCGGGCGCAGGCGAGGGTTTCCAGGCTGTCGCCGGTGTTGTAAATCACCAGCATCGTCGTGCGGCGGGCAGAAAGCCAGAAGGAAGGCAGCATGGTTTTGAGCACCGGGTCTTCATTGTATTCCCGGGCGATGAGGACCCACATGTCGATGCCTTCGCGCTGCATGATGGCGGGCAGTACGGTTTTCATGCGCTGTTGGAGCCATTGGTCGCGCAGTTCGCCCTGTTTTTGCAGGGGAAGGATATGGGGCATCTCGTATTGGCTTTTCAGGGCAAAGGGCAGGCTGAAAAGCAGCAACGTCAGGGCAAAAATTCTCATAGCGCTTGTTGGGCTGTAAGTTAATCAAATTAGGCAGGCCTAAAATAAGGTTTAAATCTGGCATCGTCCAGGTGGCCGTTCAGCGTTAGGGCAGCTGTGAGAGCAGCCAGTTCTTTTCGGCTACTGCAGAAGACTCCAGGATATCAGCTTTGAGGCGCGTTCTTTGCTGCGGTGCGACAGGGGGGAGGTCCAGTAGTTTTTTGGTGAATTTTATCATGTTCAGGTAATGGTTTTTATGGTAAGTCATGATTTTCTTCCGGTTGATGAAGTTGCGCATGGCTTCCAGATGGGCGTAGAGCAGTTCGTAAGCCTCCAGCTCAAAATAGATTTTCATAGCAATGGTTTTTGCAGAGAGGTTGAGCAGGAGGTCGGAAAATGCGGAGCGGTTAATCAGGTCGAGGGCCAGGTCGTAGTGTTTGCGCTCGTACTCCAGCCAGGCCAGATTGAAGCAAAAGGTGCTTTCCCGGTATTGGGCTTCAAGTTTGGTTTTGTACTGATGGACAAAATCCACCGCCCAGTCCAATTCCCGGGCTACAATAGCCTTTGCCACGATATTCCTGTAGGTGAAACGGGAGAGCTGCCCGTTCAGGAGCAGCACCTGATTGCTCAACCCTTCCCGGTAAATGCTTAGCCCTTCTCTGGCAAATCGCTTGACGCCTTTGTTCATTTGTCGGATGCAGAAGTTGGTAGCCAAAAGGAACAAATCACGAAGCTCATCTTTGGGGAATAGGGCCTGATGAGCTAAGGTGAGCGCCTTGAATTTTTCAAAGTGGCGGTGTTCCTCAGGCTGAGTCAGTGCCAGGTAGCAATGGTAGTAAACCGCAACGGAGGGGAGGTCAGGCATACTGCTCCGTCTGATGTAGCTAAGCATTTCGGGCAGCATGCCCAGGTCGTACTCTGTTTTGTAAACGGCCCGGTGCGAGAGGGCGAAGCAGCTCTGCCTGAGTTTTGCTGTAATGAACGCTGCCTCAAGGTTTTCCTGAACCGGCTGCAGGTGCAGGTCCTCCATGCGGCGCTGTGAGGCATGAAAGCGGTATTCTTCCAGCCGGAGCGCATAGGCGTCCTGATAGTATTCGGCATGCCGCAATCCCCGGGTTTCCTGCAGCTGATGGGCCTTGGCAAGGCTCTGTTTGAAGTGGCGGGGTAGTTTCAACGCCCGGTAGGCACGGGCTAGCGCTAACTGAGCATTGACTTCCTGTGCATGAACCTGTTGGTAGATCAGGTACTGCTCCATGACCTTTAACAGCAGGCTCATGCTCAGCCTCAGTTTATGGTCGTCAAACCGGCGTTCCGGAAACAGCCGGGCGAAGGCCTCCTCTCTTTCAGGGAGGGCTTTCCGCTCAAATTTGCAATGAATAAGATAGTCCAGCAACGCTTCCACATGCTGCCGCTGATTGAAGAATGGGGAGGCTACGGCTTTTTTCAGTTGCCGGATGTCCTGACGGGGCAGGGTATCAAATAGTTCGTAAAGTTTGCTGCTGACCATTAGTTTTTTGATGCAAAATTTAAATAGAAATTCAGGATATAAAGGATTTGCAGGCGTTTTGGTTAAAGTATTTGTGATGCAAAATAGAAAAATTGTATTTGTCTGCTGCCGATAACTCCGCCACTTTTGTAAGGAATCAACAAAAGCTACGAAAATGAAAGGATGCAGACTGTTTAATAGAATTGTGGGGAGTGCGGTATTGCTCATTATGCCGTTTCTTGGATTTGCTCAGGGGTGGGAGCGGGTGTTTCCCGGAGCGTTCAGCTCCTTTGGCAACCAGGTATTTGTAGAAGCAGACAGCAGTTACCTGGTCCATAGCTTTTTCGATTCTTCCCCTCGTCTGATGACAGTCAATCAGCAAGGTTATGAAACAGGAGCCATCAATGTTTCGGGAGGGCTCCTTACTGGCGATATCATCACTACCATGGATGGGCAGCTCGCTTCGGGCAATAACTTATCCACTGCTTCCCCCTCCGATAGCAATGATGTAAGAATATCCAAGTTTGACCAGGCCGGGAATACCATCTGGCAATATACCTATGGATCTGCTCAGCAAAACCAGCGGGTTTCGGCAATCGTACAAGGCACCACGGGGCATTATGCCTTTGCAGGGGGCATCGGGAACCCGAGCACCACCACCGGCTACGTGGCTTGCATTGATGAGGCAGGCAACGAGCTATGGCACACCGGGCTGTTTGGGTCTTTCGAGATATTCGACTACCGGCTGGCCGCTACCTCTGATGGCGGTTACTTTGTAGCGGGTTCCCGCCATGCCTTTAATAACGCCTTCTACATGGCGAAGCTGGATCAGAATGGTAACGTAGAATGGAATAGCCAGGACTATCAGGGGCTGTATGTAAGGGCTGTGGCCACTACCGCCGATGGCAATATTGCTTTTATCGGGGAAGGCA
>JANSXW010000051.1 GCA_024742755.1 bacterium
CACCCGACTGTTTTTTAATTTCCTTTATGCCCGTACGGAACTCGACATCGCTATTGCCAATCAGGAAAGCAATCAGGAGCTGTTCGAAATCGCACAGGAACGACATAACCTGGGCAAAATTTCGGACAGCGACCTGATGCAACTGCAGGTCAGCCTGCTCTCTGCGCAGCGCAGCCGCCGCAATGCAGAGCAGACCTACCGCGACCGGGCTGCTCAAATCCGGGCTTTCCTGGGCTTGGCACCGGACGCTGACCTGCCCTATCCCCAACGGCCGGGCACGCCTCCCGAAGTCACCCTTGAACCGGAAGCAGCGATTGCCGAAGCTTTCAAAAACCGGCCGGAGCTGGACCGCTACGCCCGCCGCCTCCTCGAAGCCGAACAGGAAGTAGCCCGCGCCAAAGGGCAGGGCGGCTTTCAGGCCGACCTGATCGCTTCTGTGGGCTGGACCCGTTCGGCTCAGGACCTGGAGCAGATTTACCAGTCCCCACTGAACGAACAGCTGCTACAGGTACAGGTCAGCGTGCCCCTCCTGGACTGGGGCGCTCAGCGCAGCCGCGTAGCCCTGCAGCAGGCCCGCCTCGAACTGGAGCAGCGGCAGGTCCAACAGGAAGAACTGGATTTTCAGACCGATGTACGGCAGACCTTACAGCAGGTCCAAAATCTGCAGCAGGAGGTACAACTGGCACAATCCCTGACCAACCTGGCACAGGAGCGCTTCCGTATTGCCCTGGAAAGCTACCGACTCGGCGGCATTGACATCACGAACCTCATCATCAGTCAGCAGGAGAAAGATCTGGCCATGCGCACCTATATTTTCGCCCTGGGCGACTACTGGCAGGCCTACTACGAACTGCAGCGGCTGACTTTAATCGAATTTTAATTTTTCAAAAATACCTACGCCATGATACAGCTTGAAAACATCACCAAAGTCTATCAGACCAAAGTTATCGAAACCACTGCCCTGGACAATATCAGCCTGGAGGTCCCGGAGGGGGAATTCCTCTCCATCATGGGCCCTTCCGGATGCGGCAAAAGCACCCTGCTCAACATCATGGGCATGATTGACGAGCCCACCACCGGTCAGGTCACCGTTGCCGGGAAGCTGGTGGGCAATTACCACTCCAAAGCCACGGCCCGCTTTCGCAATGAACAGCTGGGGTTCATTTTCCAGAGTTTCCACCTCATCAATGAGCTGTCGGTCATCGATAATGTGGAGCTGCCGCTGATTTACCGTAAGGTATCTGGCAAGCAGCGCCGCCAAATGGCCGAGGCGGCCCTCACGCAGGTCGGGCTAAGCAACCGCATGAAGCATTTCCCCTCGCAACTGTCGGGCGGGCAGAAACAGCGGGTAGCCATTGCCCGGGCCATCGTCGGGCAGCCGCGCATCATCCTGGCTGATGAGCCGACGGGCAATCTGGATTCCGCCATGGGCAACGAAATCATGGACATCCTCATGCGCCTCAATCAGGAGCAGGGCACAACCATCGTTATGGTCACCCACGATGAGACTATGGCCCGCAAGACCCACCGCCTGGTCCGCCTTTTTGATGGCCAGCAAGTATCCTAAAACCCCAAAACACAAAGTCCTATGTTTAGCAGTTATTTCAAATTAGCGATCAAGGTGCTGGGGCGGCACCGGTTCTTCACCTTCATCAGCCTCTTCGGCATCAGCTTCACCCTGATGATTTTGATGGTGACGACTTCCTTCCTGGAGACCGAGCTGGGCAGCCATCCGCCCCTGACCGAAAAAGACCGCATGGTCCTCCTGCCCCGCCTCATCATGAAAAAGATGGTGACCGATACCACCTGGTCTGTAGACACCACGATGCTCGACGGGCAGCCTGCTTACGACAGCACCTTCACAGTGGGTAAGATGCGGCAGAACAGCTACTCCTCCTCTTCCCTGAGCTATTCCTTCCTGGACCGCTACATGCGGGATATTCCGGGAGCAGAGGCACACAGTTTCTTCTGCGCGGACACTCAATTTGATATTTTCATCAACGGCAAAAAGCTCAACTTCAAAACCCTGTACAGCGATGCCGCCTACTGGGAGATTTTTGATTTCAAATTCCTGGCGGGCCGGCCTTTTCAGCCTTCCGAAGTGGAGCGGCAGGTGCAGGTAGCGGTGCTGTCGCGCAAAGCCGCTGTGGACTACTTCGGGACAACCGAGCAGGTGGTGGGCCGCAGCATTGAGATGGACGGGAAACAACTGGAAGTCATTGGCATTGTGGAGCAGCCTTCCAACTCCAAAGGCTACGTGACCTCAGAGGTTTATCTGCCCTTCACGCTGATGTCGGGATCTGCCCTTACGGAAACGGGCTTCCACGGGCCCTTCACTGCCGTCTTTCTGGCAGAAAGCCCGGAGGCACGCGCAACAATCGTGGAAGCAATCCGCCAAAAAGCCGGCCGCATCCCACTGCCCAACCCGGAAGACTACAACAAGCTGGAGCTTATGCCAGCCACGGTGATCGGGCTGTATGCCTATCACATGATGCCGGTACAGGACGACCCGGAAGGCGCACTGCAAATGTTCACCATGGTAGCCATCGGCCTCATGCTGTTGTTTATCCTCCTGCCCACCCTCAACCTGATCAACCTCAACATCAGCCGGGCCATGGAGCGCTCCGCAGAAATCGGGGTGCGCAAGGCTTTTGGGGCGCATTCCGGCAGCATCCTGGCACAGCTTGTATTTGAGAATGTCGTGCTGACTTTTCTGGGCGGTATCCTGGGGTGGCTCTTTGCCCTTGCCCTGATTTACCTGGTCAATGACAGTCAGGTGCTGGGCGATACCCAACTGCAGTTCAACACCGCCGTCTTCCTGTACAGCCTGCTGATCTGCCTGGTCTTTGGCATCCTTTCCGGCCTGCTGCCCGCCTACCGCATGTCCAAACTTCATATCGTGAACGCCATAAAATTCAATGCCCTATGATACGCCATATCTTTCAACTGGTCTGGAACAAGAAGCGGAGCAACGCCCTGCTGTTCCTCGAAATCTTTTTCGCCTTTGCCATTCTTTTTCTGGTGCTGACCTGGGTGACCCGCAACCTGCGCCTTTTCAGCACGCCCCTGGGTTTTGAAACCGAAAACACCTGGATCGTCCACCTTGACTTTTACGATGCAGAAGACACCCTGGCCGCATCGGAAACCAAAGTCAGGCTGCGGGAAGAACTGCTGGCAATGCCGCAGATAGAGGCAGCTTCCTACGGTGGCGATGTGAGCCCGTTCAGCGGATCTACCTGGTCGACCAACAACGACAACAACGGGTTTATGATCCGGACGCACCTGATATTCGCCGACGAGCACTACAAGGATGCAGCCAAGCTGAAACTGGTGCAGGGGCGCTGGTTTGACGAAACAGACCGGGATGCCAGGTACAAGCCTGCGGTCATTAGCAAAAAGCTTTTTGACGAAAGCTTCGAGGGCCGCAATTTGCAGGATAGTGTGTACACTATTAACGGGGAAAATAAAATCGTTGGCGTGGTAGACCACTATAAATACCACGGCGATTTTTCACCGGAGTATAATGTGACCTTTTTCTATAAGCCCTCTTCCGCCATTGACATGCCCAACCTTCACCTCTTGCTCGCACCGGGCACACCGGCCGCTTTTGAAGAGGACGTCAACCGCATCGTCGCCGATGTGACCGGCATGAGCGATTTCACCATTGAGCACCTGCAAAAAAGCCGCGATCTGGATGCTCGGAGCGTGTGGGTACCTATGGTCAGTATGCTGAGTATTTGCGGATTCCTGGTCCTTAATGTAGCGTTGGGCCTGTTTGGCGTACTTTGGTACAACATCAGCAAGCGGCGGGCAGAAGTTGGGCTCCGGCGGACCCTTGGCGCAAGTAGGGCGGAAGTAAGCCTGCAGTTTGTAGGAGAAATCATGATCGTGAGCCTGCTGGCCCTTTTGCTCGGGGTAGTCTTTGCGGTACAGCTCCCGCTCATGGGTGTCCTGGAAGGTGAAATCGAAGCCTATGACTACTACGTGGCCATGGGCGTGGGTGCGGCCTTCATCATCGGGCTGGTGTTGCTTTGCACCCTCTATCCGTCACAGGAAGCCGGACGACTGCAGCCTGCGATCGTGTTACACGAAGAGTAATTAAGACTGTGTTGAGAATTCACCCTTTGGGCTGCATTTGCCAAATTTTATCCTGCACTTCGTTGCTCTTCAGTCGCTTAGCTCAGGCTAGGCTCCTTCATCGCGCCTTGTTCAGAATAAAATCTGACTACATTCGCTCCAAAAGCGAATTCCCAACACAGTCAAAAACACCCTATCCCACATAATTTAACTATTTTTCATCCTATGAAACCCAATTCAGCCCATATCCTGATCATCGACGATGACGAAGCGGTCTGCGTTTCGATGAAGCTGCTGCTCAAGCGGGCGGGCTACAGCGCCGCTTCCATCAACCGCCCTCAGGACATGGAGGAGGCGATGGCCAAAACCCTGCCCCACCTTATCCTCCTCGATATGAACTTTACCATCGACACTTCGGGGCGGCAGGGGCTGAGGGTTTTGCAACAACTCCAGGCCAAACATCCGGAGATCCCGGTGGTGCTGATGACCGCCTGGGCTACCGTACAACTGGCTGTGGAAGGCATGAAGCTCGGGGCCCGCGACTTCATCGCCAAGCCCTGGGACAACAAAGCACTCCTAAAGACCATCAAAACCTTATTGGACCTTCAGGGGCCAACCGAAGAAGTGGTGCCGTCTAATGTGGGGTTTGAACATATTGTGGGCGAAGACCCAACTTTCCTGGAGACCCTGGCAGTGGCCAAACGCATCAGCCCAACCGATGCGAGCGTGCTCATTCTTGGCGAAAGCGGCACCGGCAAGGAGGTTTTGGCGGAAGCCATCCACTATCAGTCGGAGCGGCAGCAAGCCCCCTTCGTGCGGGTAAATCTGGGCGGCATCAGCTCAAGCCTCTTCGAGAGCGAGCTGTTTGGGCATAAGAAGGGCGCCTTTACCGATGCTATCGCTGAGCGGGAAGGGCGGTTTGCCAAAGCAAACGGGGGGAGTATATTTCTGGACGAAATTGGCGACCTGCCCCTGCCCAATCAGGTGAAGCTGCTGCGGGTACTGCAGGAAAAGACCTTTGAGCCACTGGGCAGCAGCGAGACCCTCCGGGTAGACTGCCGCGTCATCAGCGCCACCAACAAAGACCTATCCGCTATGGTCGCAGAGGGGACTTTCCGCGAAGATTTATTCTACCGCATCAACCTCATCAAGCTGACCCTGCCGCCGCTAAGGGAGCGCCCGGGGGATATCCCCCTGCTGGCCGATCATTTTCTGGCAACCTTCAAACGCAATTATCAGCGCCCGGAACTGCACCTGAGCACGGGAGCCAAAAAGTGGCTGCGGCAACAGCGCTTCCCCGGCAATATCCGGGAGTTGCGCAATCTGATTGAACGCAGCGTGCTCGTCTCCGGGACGGCAGCACTGGAAGCGGCAGATTTACAGCAACTTTATCAGCCTGCAACGGGGCAACTGCAAGGCGGCCTGCCCCTGCCGGAAGTCGGCAAAGCCTCGCTGGAGGAGATGGAAGTGGAAATGATCCGCCGGACACTGCGCCACCACGATGGCAACATCACCCTGGTGGCACAGGACCTGGGGCTGACCCGGTCTGCGGTATACCGAAGGCTGCAAAAATACGGAATCCCCTATGCGACTTAACTGGCAATACTTCCTTTACATCGGTCTCCTGCACCTGCTGCTGGGGGTTTTGGCGTATCGGCTTTTGGAAGACGCCGTGGCCTGGCTACTATTGGTGGAACTGGGCTTGCTGCTGTCCCTGGGGATCGCTTATGTGCTATACCGGAACTTTACGCGCCCTTTGCGACTGCTCGGTAATGGCATTGAAGCCATCAAGGATCAGGATTTTGCGGTTCGCCTGCGGCCCACCGGCTCTACGGAGATGGACCGCCTGGTCAAGGTGTACAACCACATGCTGGACCACATCCGGGAGGAGCGGCGGCAGGTGCAGGAACAACACTATTTTCTGGACCGGCTGATACAGGCCTCTCCGGCAGGTATAGTCCTGCTCGACTACGATGGGCATGTTACGGAAATCAACCCAATGGGGCTCGAATTGCTGGGGCTGGAAAAGCCGCCCGTAGGAAAAAAGCTGGAAGCCGTTGCTCACCCTTTGTTACAGGAGCTCGCCCAATGGCAAGTCGGCCAATCCGGCATCCTTTCGGGTAAAGGGCAGGAACGCTACCGTTGCGAAGTGGTACAGTTTATTCACCGGGGCTTCCACCGCCGGTTCCTCATGATACAGGAACTGTCGAAGGAAATGCTAGCCACCGAAAAGCGGGCCTACGCCAAAGTCATCCGCATGATGGCCCACGAAGTCAACAACTCCATCGGAGCCATCAACTCCATCCTGCAGAGTACCATAGAAGCCTACCCTGAAGTGCCCGGCGACGAGTTTGCCGAAGATATTAAGGCCTCGCTTGCGGTTGCCCATCAGCGCAATCAGCGGCTGAACCAGTTTATGCGCAACTTTGCCGAAGTGGTCCGCCTGCCTGAGCCCAAGCGCGAATGGGTAGCCATAAACGAAGTCCTGGAGCGCGTAAAGCAGTTGATGCTCCCCCTCGCCCAGCGGCAAAACACCGTACTGAAACTGGTCGTGCCCGAACACCCCGTCCGCTTCGAAATTGACGAAGAACAAATCGAGCAAGCCCTGGTCAACATGGTCAAAAACGCCCTGGAATCGCTCGGCGAGGGCGGCATCGTCCAACTGATGGGCGCTGCCCACCCTGCCCAGATCGTGGTAGCCGATAATGGCCCGGGGCTGCCCCCGGGAGCTGAGCGGGAATGGATGTCCCCGTTTTTCAGCACCAAGCCCGACGGGCAGGGCATAGGCCTGACCCTCATCAAGGAAATTGCCCGGCAGCACGGTGGGCGCTGTGAGCTGGAAACCCTGCCCAATGGCTGGACGGAGTGCCGGATCCGCTTTAATTGATTTCCAACAATAAACTTCCAGCATTAAGACTATGTTTTGAGCTTGCTGCTCCTGCAAGCACAGCCTGAGCCGATGAACGGACGCACGCATAAAGTGCAGTACATGTTCAGCATATACGCTCTCCTTTTTTTGATTTTTGACAACTCTCACCCCACTGCGATGACAATTGTCACCCCCCCTTTTGGCGATGGCCCTTAGCTTTAAGTCCAGAACGAAAAGAGAACGAAAAACCTCTTTTCCTAGATCGCAAAACAAACAAAACATGAGCCGAAGCCTATTCCTCAGGGACAGCGTCGTGCGCAAAAACCTTATGGCGCTTACTGGTCTGTTCCTGTGCCTGTTTTTAGTGATTCACCTCGCCGGCAACCTACAGCTCCTCCTGCCCGCTGAGCAAGCTCAGGTGCAGTACAACCACTATTCAGAGCTGCTGTCCCACAACTTTTTCATCAAGGCCGTTTCCTATGCCCTTTACGCAAGTATCCTCGCCCACGCTTTGTATGCGCTCATCCTGACACGCCGGGCGAAGCAGGCACGCGGCCCGCAGGGCTATGCCTACGACAAGCGGGGACAGGTTACGCCCTGGTACGTGCGCAATATGGGGGTGCTGGGGGCATTGCTGCTGGCCTTCATCATCATCCACATGCGCGACTTCTGGTTTCAGTACAAGTTTACCGAGATGCCGCTGGATGCTGAGGGGCGCAAGGACCTCTACACCGTAGTCGCCGTTGCTTACCAACAGTTATGGTATGTTGCCCTTTACGTGGTGGCTATGCTGGTGCTGGGCTTCCACCTCCTGCACGGCTTCCACAGCGCATTCCAGACGCTGGGGCTGTACCACAGCAAATACAACCGCTGGGTCAAATGGGCAGGCTATGGGTACACCTTTATTATTACCGCCGGCTTTGCCATCATCCCCATCTACATGTACTTCACCCAAAACCAGCCCCTGCCATGAAATTAGACGCGAAAATACCTGAGGGCCCGCTACAGGAAAAATGGAACCGCTACAAAGCGACCTGCCGCCTCGTGAGCCCCAACAACAAAAAGAAACTGGACATCATCGTCGTGGGCACTGGCCTGGCAGGCAGCTCGGCAGCCGCTTCTTTTGCGGAAATGGGCTACAAAGTCAAGTCTTTCTGCTTTCAGGACAGCCCCCGCCGGGCACACTCGGTAGCGGCGCAGGGTGGTGTGAATGCCTCCAAGAACTATCAGAACGACGGCGACAGCGCCTTCCGGATGTTTTACGATACCCTCAAGGGGGGCGACTTCCGGGCGCGCGAAGCCAATGTCTACCGCCTGGCGGAATGTTCTGCCAACCTGATCGATCAGGCGGTGGCGCAGGGCGTGCCTTTCGCCCGTGAGTATGGCGGCTACCTGGCCAACCGCTCCTTTGGAGGCGTGCAGGTCCGTCGGACTTTCTACGCCCGCGGGCAAACCGGGCAGCAGCTGCTCCTCGGTGCCTACTCTGCCCTCAACCGGCAGGTCGCGGAGGGCAATATCGAACTCTTCGCCCGTCACGAAATGCTGGAGCTCGTGCTCATCGATGGCAAGGCAAGGGGCATCATCGCCCGCAATCTGGACACCGGCAAGATCGAGCGCCACGCTGCACACGCTGTGGTACTGGCAACCGGTGGCTATGGAAAAATCTATTATTTGTCTACCCTCGCTATGGGCTGCAACGGCTCGGCCATCTGGCGGGCACATAAAAAAGGCGCCGGGTTCGCTTCCGCAAGCTGGACGCAAATCCACCCTACCTGTCTGCCGCAATCGGGCGACTATCAGTCCAAACTCACCCTGATGTCGGAATCCCTGCGCAACGACGGGCGCATATGGGTACCCCAAAAAGCCAACGACCCGCGCAAACCGGGCGACATCCCCGAAGACGAGCGCGATTACTACCTGGAGCGCCGCTACCCGGCCTTTGGCAACCTCGCCCCACGGGATATCGCTTCCCGTGCCGCTAAGGAACGGATTGATGCCGGGTTTGGCGTTGGCCCGCAGCGCAATGCCGTCTATCTCGACTTTGCCCACGCTATTCAGGAGTACGGAGAGGATACGATCCGGGAACGCTACGGCAACCTCTTCCGGATGTATGAGAAAATTACCGGGCATAACGCCTACCAACGCCCAATGATGATCTCCCCGGCTGCCCACTTCTCTATGGGCGGGCTTTGGGTGGACTATGAACTCATGACGAGCATCCCGGGACTTTATGCCATTGGGGAATGCAACTTCTCTGACCACGGCGCGAACCGCCTGGGGGCCAACTCCCTCCTGCAGGCTTGTGTGGATGGCTACTTTATCCTGCCCTACACCATCGGCAACTACCTGGCAGATGAACTCCGGGTGGGGAAGATCAGCACCGATCATCCGGCTTTCGCGCAAGCGGAACAACAGGTAGAGGCGCAGCTGCAACAACTGCTCAACATCAAAGGCAACCGCACCGCTACTGATTATCACAAGGAGCTCGGTGCACTGCTGTACGACAAATGCGGGGTGCAACGGACGAAAGAGGGGCTGGAAAGCGCCATTGAGCAAATCCGCGCACTGCGGGCTGACTTTTGGGAAAACCTCCGCGTGCCAGGGGAGGCCGCGCACGTCAATACCGAGCTGGAAAAAGCCGGCCGCGTAGCTGACTACCTCGAACTGGCTGAGCTGATGTGCTACGATGCCCTCACCCGGGACGAGTCCTGCGGGGCCCACTTCCGGGAGGAGTTTCAGACTGCGGAAGGAGAAGCCGAACGGCGGGACGAGGAATACCAGTTCGTATCCGTATGGGAATATGCGGGCGCCAGTCAGCAACCCGTGCTCCACCGGGAGGAACTGGCGTTTGAAACCATTCAACCTAGCGTAAGAAGTTACAAGTAATGAAGATACAACTGAAAATATGGCGGCAGGAAAATGCCAAGGCTAAAGGCAAGATGGTAGACTACGACCTTCCGGATGTCAACCCGGAGATGTCCTTCCTCGAAATGCTTGATGTCCTGAATGAAAAACTGATCCGCTCCGGGGATGACCCCATAGAATTTGACCACGATTGCCGGGAAGGCATCTGTGGGCAGTGCGGGCTCTTCATCAACGGCCGGGCACACGGACCGATGTCAGCCACCACCACCTGTCAGCTGCACATGCGGCACTTTGAAGACGGGGACACCATCTACGTGGAGCCTTTCCGGGCCAGCGCTTTTCCGGTAGTGAAAGACCTGCGCATCGACCGCTCCGCTTTTGACCGCATCATTCAGGCCGGGGGCTTTATTTCCACCCGTACCGGTGATGCGCCCGAGGCCAATGCCATCCCAATCGGGCACCAAACTGCGGAAGATGCCTTTGATGCTGCTGCCTGCATTGGTTGCGGGGCTTGTGTAGCTACCTGTAAGAATGCCTCTGCCGCCCTCTTTACCGGCGCAAAGGTAAGCCACCTGGCCATGCTGCCACAGGGCGAGCCGGAATCTCCCGAACGGGCAGAAAAGATGGTCGCGCAAATGGAAGCCGAAGGGTTTGGGCACTGTACCAATACCGGAGCCTGTGAGGTCGAATGCCCGCAGGAGATCTCCATAGAGCACATTGCCCGCATGAATTTTGAATACAACAAAGCCGCCGTGCTCGAGAAGTAGCACCCGGCAAGACAAACAATATTATGGAACAAAAGCTTCAATCCCTACTCGAAAAGATTCAGCAGGAGGGCGTAGACAAAGGGCAGGAGGTGGCCAACAGCCTCATCAACGATGCCGAGCAAAAAGCAGAGGACATCGTCATCGCTGCCCAGCGCCGTGCCGAAGAAATCCGGAAGCAGGCCGAACAGGATGCGGAGGAGCTGAAACGCAACGTCACTTCTGAGCTGAAGCTATCCGCAGAACAGACCGTGGAGGCCCTGCAGCAACGCATTACCGAACTGGTGACCGCCAAAGCCACGGCCGCGCCAACGCAGGCCACTTTTAGTGACAAGTCCTTTCTCAAGGGGGTGATCCAGTCATTGATCGAACACTGGCAAAAGGACGGTCAGGGCGCTGCGCTGCACCTCTCGCCGGAGCGGGAAAAGGAGCTTTTCGACTTCTTCTCCGCCCGGGCTCAGGAAAGCCTGAAGGAAGGCCTCGTGGTCAAACCCGCGCCGTCCCTTGCAGAGGGCTTCCGTATCGGGCCGGCAAATGGCAGCTATGTGGTGTCTTTCACCGAAGAGGATTTTCAGGCTTTCTTTGCCGACTTCCTGCGGCCGCGCACCAAAAAACTGCTTTACGGAGCGGACTAAATTTTATCATTCATCATACCGCCTGACATGAGCCAACTGCAAAAACGCGATTACTTCTACCTCATCTCCAGCTTACCGGAGATGGTGCTCGACCAAAGCCGGGCGCCCTACACGATGGTGGACTTTGTAGCGCAGTTGGAAGAGGCGCTCGAACCCGATGATTTTAAACTTGTCCGCATCCTCCTGCGCCCCCACGACAACCGCAACCTGCTCCGCCTGCTGGGAGAACAAACCGGGGACTGGGATACGCTGGGGCAATTTTCAGAGGCGGAAATGCAGGAAGCCCTCAAAGCGGACCACGGGCTGCCGGACTACATGCACCGGTTTTACCGGGCGCACCAAAGCGAGCAGCCCATCCACCCGGAGCAAAGCTGGACCAATCAGCTGTCCGGGCTGTACTACGAGGCCGCACTCCGGCAAACGGAAGGCTTCCTTCACAACTGGCTGGTATTTGAGCGCGGGCTGCGCAATATCCTGGCCGCCTGGAATATCCGCCACTACGCCTTACGAAACGAAGGGCAACTGATCGGTCAGGGCGAAAACATTGAGGCGCTGAAAAAATCCCGCGCCCGCGACTTTGGGCTGGGCACCGATTACCCCTACTTACCGAAATTACTCAACCAACTGGAACGCGACGACCTCCTGCTCCGCGAAAAGGACATCGACCGCGTGCAGTGGAATTATATAGACGAACAGCTGACCTTCCACTACTTCACGATAGAAGTGGTGCTGGGCTATCTGTTGCAGCTCCGTATGCTGCAGCGGTGGCTTTCTCTTGACCCGCAGGCCGGGCAGGAACGGGTACGCAGCTTCATATCCGAAATGGAACAAAAGATAAAACGCTCATGACGGCAACGCAGCAACATACCACCGGCCGCGTCAACGGCATTATTTCCAACCTCGTCCTGGTAGAAGTGGACGGCCCGGTTGGGCAAAACGAAATCTGTTTCATACAGCACGGGGAAACCTCGCTGATGGCAGAGGTCATTAAAGTGATGGGCGACAAGGCCTATGTTCAGGTTTTCGAAAGCACCCGCGGGCTCCGGCCCGGTATGGAGGTGCGCTTCGAAGGGCACATGCTTGAGGCTACCTTCGGCCCGGGCATCCTTTCCTGCAATTACGATGGCCTTATGCACGACCTCAGCACCATGAGCGGCATTTTTCTGCAAAGGGGCGACTATACCTCCGCCCTCGATCTGGAGAAGGAGTGGGCCTTCGAACCTTTGGCTAAAGCCGGGGACGAAGCCACCGCCGCGCACTGGCTCGGGCAGGTGGACGAAAACGGCATTGCCCACAAAATTATGGTGCCCTTCAAAATGAAGGGGCGCTATACGATTGCAGAGGTGATGCCGGCCGGTAACTACAAAGTTCAGGATACCATCGCTGTGCTCAAAGATGAGCGCGGGACCGAATACAAAGTGAGCATGCTCCAAAAATTCCCGGTGAAACAGGCGGTGAAGGCCTACCGGGAGAAACCCCGCCCGTTCCAACTGCTGGAAACCGGCGTGCGCACCATCGACACCCTCAATCCTATGGTGGAAGGCGGCACGGGCTTCATCCCCGGCCCGTTCGGTAGTGGCAAAACCGTGCTGCAGCATGCCATTTCCAAACAGGCAGAAGCCGATATTGTGATCGTGGCGGCTTGTGGCGAACGCGCCAACGAAGTGGTGGACCTTTTCGTGGAATTCCCTGAGCTGGAAGACCCCTGGACGGGCCGTAAGCTCATGGAGCGGACGACCATTATTGCCAACACCTCCAATATGCCGGTGGCGGCACGGGAAGCTTCCGTTTACACAGCCATGTCGATTGCCGAGTACTACCGCTCCATGGGGCTGAAAGTGCTCCTCCTTGCCGACTCCACCTCCCGATGGGCACAGGCGCTCCGGGAAATGTCCAACCGGATGGAGGAACTCCCCGGGCCTGATGCCTTCCCGATGGACCTTCCGGCCATTGTGTCCAACTTCTACGCACGGGCGGGATACGTGTACCTCAATAACGGGAAAACGGGCTCTATCACCTTCATCGGTACGGTATCGCCCGCCGGTGGCAACCTTAAGGAGCCCGTTACGGAATCGACCAAGAAAGTGGCGCGTTGTTTCTACGCCCTTTCCCAGTCCCGGGCAGACAGTAAGCGCTACCCGGCCATTGACCCCATCGAAAGCTATTCCAAATATCTGGAGTACCCCGAACTGCAGCGGGTACTGAATGAACAGATTGAAGAAGGCTGGACCGAAAAGGTCAACGAGCTAAAGAATATCCTGCTGCGGGGCAAAGAAGCCGCCGAGCAGATCAACATCCTCGGGGACGATGGCGTGTCCATCGATACCCACCTGGTTTTCTGGCGGTCTGAAGTGGTGGATGAGATCATCCTTCAGCAGAACGCCTTTGACGAGGTGGATGCCCGCACGCCTATGGACCGGCAGCAGTTCCTGGTCAACAAAGTGCTCGAAGTGGTGGCTACGCCCCTGAGCTTTGAGGGCTACGAGGAAATCAACCCCTACTTCAAGCGGGTCATCAATGCCATGAAGCAGATGAACTACTCGGAATTCGAGTCGGATGCCTTCAACCAGAATATGAAGGAACTGGAAGACACCCTGGCCGAACGTAAACAAGCAAACTAAAAAAACGAATCATCATGCCCACCGCATTTCAACGGATATATACCAAGCTAGAGGAAATCACCAAAGCGACCTGTACGGTGCGTGCTACGGACGTTGGCTACGAAGAACTGGCCACTGTGAACGGGCAACTGGCACAGGTGGTAAAAATCATGGGCGATGAAGTCACCCTGCAGGTATTCGCAGGTACGGAAGGGGTGCCTACGGATGCGGAGGTAGTCTTTCTGGGCAAGGCTCCCAGCCTGAAGGTGAGCGAAGCCCTGGCCGGCCGCTTCTTCAATGCCTACGGCGACCCCATCGACGGCGGACCGAAGGTGGAAGGGGATGAACAGGAAATCGGCGGGCCATCGGTGAACCCCGTGCGGCGCAAACAGCCTTCGGAACTCATCACCACCGGTATTGCCGGTATCGACCTCAACAACACCCTGGTCACCGGGCAGAAGATCCCTTTCTTTGCAGACCCCGACCAGCCGTTCAATCAGGTGATGGCCACCGTGGCCCTGCGTACCGCTGCCGACCGTATTGTGCTGGGCGGTATTGGGCTGACCAACGACGACTACCTCTACTTCAAAAGTGTATTTGAAAATGCCGGCGCCCTCCACCGCATCGTCAGCTTTGTGAATACCACCGAAGACCCGACTGTGGAGCGCCTGCTCGTGCCCGATATGGCACTGACCGCAGCGGAGTACTTTGCCGTGGAGAAAAAGGAAAAGGTGCTGGTACTCCTCACCGATATGACGCTCTACGCCGATGCGCTGAGTATCGTCTCCAACCGTATGGACCAGATCCCATCCAAAGACAGTATGCCGGGCTCCCTGTACAGCGACCTGGCAAAGCTGTACGAAAAAGCTGTGCAGTTTGACGATGGCGGTTCCATTACAATTGTGGCCGTGACCACGCTTTCCGGCGGGGATATTACCCACGCCATTCCGGATAATACCGGATATATCACCGAGGGGCAGCTTTTCCTGCGCCGCGACACAGACATCGGCAAGGTAATCGTAGACCCCTTCCGGAGCCTTTCCCGGCTTAAGCAGCTGGTGATTGGCAAGAAGACCCGGGAAGACCACCCGCAGGTGATGAACGCCGCCGTGCGCCTCTACGCCGATGCGGCCAATGCCCGTACCAAGCTCGAGAACGGCTTCGAGCTGACTGATTACGACGAACGGACGCTGGAGTTTGCCCGGGAATACTCCGACAAGCTCCTGGCTATTGATGTGAATATTGATACGGACAAAATGCTGGATACGGCCTGGCAGTTGTTTGCCGCCCACTTCTCCAAAGCCGAGGTAGGCATCAAGCAATCCCTGACTGACCAATACTGGCCCGAAAACCAATAATGAGCTATGGCAATCGCTTTCCAATACAACAAGACGTCCCTGCAGCACCTCAAGAAGCAGCTCAAGATTCGCGAGAATGCCCTGCCTATCCTGAAGAATAAGGAGGCGGCGCTGCGCGTAGAGGTCAAAAAAGCCCGTAAGGAAGCGGAGCAGGTGGCGGCAGAATTGGAGCAGACGATTGACCGGCACGAAAGTATGGCCGGGCTCTGGGAAGAGTTTGATTTCAACCTGCTGGAGGTGGAATCTGTGGAAATAGGCAGCCAAAAGGTAGCTGGCGTGGCCACTCCGGTCCTCAGGGACATACAGTTCATCCGCCACCCGTTCAGCCTGTTCAACCGGCCGGCCTGGTTCCCGGCGGGGATGGAGTTGCTCAAGCAGTGGATAGAACTCGCCTTGCGCCGCAAAGTCATCCTGCAGAAAATGGACCGCCTGGAATTTGCCCGAAAGAAGACCACCCAAAAGGTCAACCTGTACGAAAAAGTACAAATCCCCGGCTATGAAGATGCCATCCGAAAGATTGAGCGCTATCTGGAGGACGAGGAGAATTTGGCGAAAGCCGCCCAGAAGATTGTGAAAAAGCGCAGCAACAGCGATGCCTTATGATTGTACCGATGCAAAAATACCTGTTCCTGGTCCACCACTCCGAATACACGATATTCCTGGAGGGGCTGCGGCACTTGGGCGTACTGCACGTGCAGCAACAGGAAGGGGAGCTCTCCTCCGGCCTGATGGACCGCATGGCGTTGCAGCAGCAATTCCAAAAGGTGCTGAAAGCGCTGGAAAAGCGGGAAGCGGAAGTGGAACAACGCACCGCCACTGCGGAGGAAGGGCATACGATAGCCGCAGAATACGATACGCTGACCGACCGCCTGGAACCGCTCCTGCAGGAACGCGCCACCGTGCGCAAGGAATTTGATATCCTGAAGCCCTGGGGCGACTTTTCCATTGAAACCGTCAAAAAGCTGGAGGCCGCCGGGCTGGAAGTACAGTTCCTGGTCTGCCCCACCAAAAAATACAACCCGGACTGGGCAAAGGAATATCCCATTGCCCGCCTGCGCAACCTCGGTGCGGACACCTACTTTGTGGGCATTACCAAGGCGGAAGCGCCCGTTGAAATTCCCGGCGTGGAGATGATCCCCGACCCCAAAAACGGGACGGTGGAGCTTCAGGCCCGGCAGAAAGAGCTGGACAATTCCATCGCTGATATCAATGCCCGCCTGGACCGGCTGGCACAAGTCGGCATACCTGCTCTGCAAGCGGCCCTGCGTGACTTGCAGGACACCACGCAATTGATGAGTGTCATTGAACATACCCGGCGGGAAGCCGATGAGCAGCTGATGCTTTTGGAAGGCTATGCGCCGAAACCCAAAACGCAGGAAGTGGAAGCCCTGTGTGAACAACAAGGCATCCCCTTTCTGACCGAGCAGCCCAAGCCTGCCGATCAACCGCCGGTACTGTTGAAAAACTCGAGCTTCAGCCGGCTGTTTGAGCCGATCGCGAAGCTCTTTGCCCTGCCTTCCTACGGGGAGATGGACCTGACACCTTACTTTGCGCCCTTCTTCCTGCTCTTCTTTGGCTTTTGCCTGGGCGATGCGGGCTACGGCATTGTGCTGTTGCTGGGCGCTACCGTCTATAAATTCCGCGCAGCAAAAGACATGAAGCCTACGCTGACTCTTGTGCAGCTTTTGGGCGTCGCCACGGTACTCTTCGGGGTGCTCACCGGCACGGTCTTCGGCGTCAACCTCCTGCAGGATCAGTTTGCCTGGCTGGGCAATATCCGGGAAATCATGCTAAACAGCGATCAGGCTTTTCAGCTCGCCCTGATTCTGGGGGTCGTTCAGATTCTCTTTGGGCTGGGTGTGAAAGCAGTCAACAAAGGGCGGCAGTATGGCTGGATGCACGGTATAGCCCCCGTAGGCTGGATACTGCTGGTACTGAGCCTGGCGGATATAGGGCTGACCAAACAGTTGCTGCCCTATTCACAGTACGCCGCCTGGGCAGCGGTAGGGCTGATCCTGATTTTTAGCGATCCGGAAGGAGGCCTCTTCAGCCGGCTCGGCAGCGGTGCCTGGGCTTTGTACGGCATCACCGGCATTTTCGGTGACCTGCTGAGCTATATCCGGCTCTTTGCGCTGGGAATTGCGAGCGCCATTCTAGGGCTGGTCGTCAATGATATTGGCTTGCAGATCAAGGGCTCTATGGAAATTGTGGGTCCGATCTTGTTTGTGGTATTCCTGCTCGTCGGGCATACCGCCAACCTGCTGATTGCCTCTTTAGGCGCTTTCGTACACCCGATGCGCCTTACCTTTGTGGAATTTTACAAAAATGCCGGCTTTGAGGGCGGAGGGAAACCCTACGACCCGCTGCGGCAACAGGAATCATAAACGCGAACAAAAGAAAAACAATAAAAGACATGAGTGCGATTGTAGTAGCTTATCTGGGGATTGGATTGATGATTGGCCTTTCGGGCGTAGGCAGTGCCATTGGCGTTTCCATGGGCGGTAATGCGACCGTGGGTGCCCTTAAGAAAAACGAAGAAGCTTTCGGTAGTTACATGCTGCTGAGCGCCCTGCCCAGTACACAGGGGTTGTACGGCTTTGCCGGTTTCTTTATCATTAATGCTTCCGGCGTACTGACGGATGCCATCACGATGCGGCAGGGTATTGCTGTTTTTGCAGCGGGCTTTGCTTTGGGCCTAGTCGCATTGATTTCTGCGATGCAGCAGGGCCGGATTTGTGCCAACGGTATCGCCGGGGTGGGCGCAGGCTACGATGTATTTGGTAAAACGATGGTCCTGGCCGTATTCCCTGAACTGTACGCGATTGTGGCTTTTGCAGCGACCTTCCTGATCAACGCAGGGCTGTAAGCCAAAATTCAGAACGTCACCTTCCGGTATAAATCACTGAGTAGGAAATCTCCTTCGCCCAATACCGGGCAAGACTCGGATTCAGTTGTAAAGTCCCGCAGCAGCCACCCATCCTGCTCGGGCTCACGGGTGTAGCTCGTTACCCGCATGGACGTACTGTGAATAAACAGCAACTGCTGTACAGAAGGCATTTCGCGGTAGCGGTGCAGCTTGGTGGAGAGGTCTTCCTGCTCGGTAGGGGGAGACAGGACTTCAACCAGCAGGACTGGGTTGGTGGTAGCATTGACGCCGGGCAGTACTTCTTTTTTCTCGGCTTGCCCCCTGACGACGGTGCAATCGGCGTTGTAGTAATTTTTGGTGATGCCCTCAGCGTAGAGCGGGAGGTTGCTGCCGTAGATGTAATAAGCATCATCCTTGTCCAGAAGATTACTGATCAACTTGATGATTGCAGCAACGATCAATTCATGCTTATCAGAAGCTTGTCCCATAACAGAAATTATTTCGCCACCGTAGTACTCCACGCGGTACTCTGCGGCAGGCAGGAGCTCCAGAAAGTCTTCCCAGCTTGCCGCAATACGCAGCTCTGTGCCGTATTTCAGGCGTTCTTCCAGGGTTGTCGGGATTTGAGTGGTGACCTCCATCGGTTAAAGTTTAAATGTTGTCTGTAGCATAAGTTGGGACAATAGTTGTGCAGCACCTAAAACAGGCTTCCCTGACGGGCAAAGCTCAGCGGGTTTTCCAATTCCAGCAACTGCCGTTTCATATCCAACCCGTAAAAGTACCCTTGCAGTTCCCCGCTTTTGGCAATGCACCGGTGACAGGGGACCACAATCGCAATAGGGTTGTGCCGGTTGGCCTGCCCTACTGCACGGACGGCTTTTTTATCCCCCAGGTTTTCGGCAATCGCCTGATAGGTGGTGGTGTGGCCGTAGGGGATTTTCAGGAGTTCGTTCCAGACCGCTCTGTGGAAAGGCGGGGCATCTCCAAAGTCGAGCTTAAGGTTAAAGCCATCCCGGTCGCCCCGGAAGTATTCAGCCAGCTGCTGTATGCAGGGTTTGAGGACCGCCGGGATAGGCCCTGTGGGACAAGGCTTGGTCGACACCATCTGCACCAGGCTGATGCCATCTTCGCTACCCTCTACACGAAGGCAGCCAAACGGGGACAGGAAATGAGCGTATTCAGTCACGGCTGTAAGGATTACCGCTGTAATTTACCGGTTTTTCACCAATTCTTCAATCTTTATCCGCCCGGTAGGATTTCATGACTTGGGGTTATAATAAATCCGATAAATCGCATCGGCAAAATCGTCGCTTACCAACATAGAGCCATCGGGCAGCAGCTCAATGTCCACCGGGCGGCCCCAGACATCACCATCATCCAGCCAACCCTCCGCAAAGGGTTTGTAGCTCACCACTTCATTGCCCTCCAGGGTAGCCATCATCACCCGGTAACCAATTTTTTCGCTGCGGTTCCAGGAGCCGTGCTCAGCAACGAAGATTTGGCCCTGACAGGCTTTCGGAAATTGCTTTCCGGTGTAGAACTCCAGTCCAAGCGGCGCTACGTGCGGACCGAGCTTCGCAGCCGGCGGGGTGAAGTCTGAGCAGGGGGCAGCATCCCCAAATTCGGGGTCCGGCAAATCGCCCTGATGGCAGTAAGGGTAGCCAAAATGCAGCCCGTCTTCCGGTGCCCGGTTGAGCTCGCAGTAAGGCTGATCATCGCCCATCCAGTCGCGCCCGTTGTCCGTAAACCAAAGCTCGCCGGTTTTGGGGTGCCAGGTGAAGCCTACGGTATTGCGGATGCCCTCCTGAACGACCTCCATGCCGGTCCCGTCCGGATGAAGGCGCGTGATGGAAGCAAATACGGGGTCTTCGCTTTTGCAAATATTGCAGGGAGCGCCCACCGGGACATACAGCTTGCCATCCGGCCCAAAGGCGATGTACTTCCAGCCGTGGTGGGTTTCGGTAGGATAATCATTATAGACTACTTCCGGCTCACCGGGGTTCTCCAGCCGGCTTTCGATGTCCGGAAAGCGCAGGATGCGGCTGACCTCCGCCACGTACAGATCACCATCCCGGAACGCGACACCATTCGGCATTTTGAGCCCGGCAGCCAGCACATACTGCTGATCGGGCCGGCCATCACCATTGGTATCTTTGAGGGCATAAACTTTGCCTTCGCCTCTGGTCCCTACGAATAGGGTACCGTCGGGTGAAAGGTCCATGGATCGGGCATTCTTGACCCCTTCGGCGTACACCTCTATTTCAAACCCTTCCGGCAACTGGATTTTATCCACGGGCAATTTGGAGGATTTGAACAGCTTGGGACCAGGCGGATTGATCTTGCCGCAGCTGAAAGCGAGCAGGGGGATAAGGACAAAAATGGGTAGTAATCGCATGAGCTTTTTTAGAGGGAACAGATTTCTGGTGTCCAGAGTTGGGCAGCACCCTTCTGTTTACACGACGCCACTACCCACTTTTATCGGACTTCAACTTCCACCCGCCGGTTGGCCGATTGCTGCCCTTCGGATACAGCACGGGGATAAAGCATTTCCCAGTTGCCATGGGCTTTCCAGGAAAGGCGGGCGGTGTCAATACCACCTTCTATCAAATGCTCATAAATACGCTTTGCCCGGTCTTCAGAAAGCTTGAAATTATCAGAGGATGGGCTCACCGGGGGAGCATTAGGGACATTGACATGCCCGTGGATGATGATCTCCAGGCCGCCATTCAGCTCCATGAAGCGCAGCAACCGGTCGAGTTCCGGCAATGATTTACGAAGGAGCGCGGACTGCCCCCCCACGAAGTGCAGCCGTTTGACCGGAAGTTTAGCACCAGCTTCAGCTGGGGGCAGGGGCAGGGTTGCTTCTGCATCCGTTGCAGCAGTGTCCGGGGGCAGTATTTTCGAATCGAAGAAGAACCCCTCTGCGAAAGCATCAAGGCGTACGGGCTCAAGGGCAGGTATCAGCGTGGTGAACTGCCCGGTGGTATCCGTTTTCAGGGAATCCCTCCAGTTGTCCGTGGAAAGGTGGACGATGGCAGGCACGCCAGTGCTGTTGGTCTGACTGGTGATTTGCCCGGTGAGTGCACGCATGGGCACGGTTGAATGCACCTGCACCTCCACCCGGCGGTTTTGCTGCCGCCCCTGTGGCGTATCGTTGCTGGCGACAGGTGCCGCCTCGCCTTTGCCTACCAGCTGAATCGTACTGTCCGGGATGCCCGCAGCGGCAAGGAAGCCCGATACCGCCTGTGCGCGCCGCTTCGATAAAGCAAGATTGGCCGCGGAGCCCCCTACTGCATCTGTATGGGCGGTCAGGCGGATGTCGAGCCCCGGCAGGTCCATGATGTCAGCAGCTAGTTGCTGCAGGCGGGCGCGGGCGTTGGCGGTCAGGCTATCCGCACCAAAATCAAAGTAAACAGGGAGATCACAGTACTGGGTGCGCTGGGTGGTTTGGGCGGTGCCGGTAAGCGCCATGAAGCATAGGAGGAGGGGGAGCAGGAGACGTGGCATGTTTTTAGTGGCATAATGCGCTGTTGAGCAAATGGTTACAATGCCACTTCTCCTGGCTCTTGAAGTGCATGGGATCCTATCAGGGAGCGATGATCAATGGAACAGTCAGGGGATTTCCCAGTTCTGTTATCCATCTCAGCCAGTAAGTCCCGGCTGTCAGGTGCTCTGCTTCAACGAAAACGGTGGTGGGGCGATCCGCAGCCACAACCCTTTGCCAAACGAGCTGCCCAGCGGACGAGTACAAAGCCAACGTCCCTTCCTCTGCTGTTGTGGGGCGGATGATCACCTCGCAGGAGCCTGGACAGGGGTTTGGGAAAACTTTCAGGTCTGAATGCAATGCCAGTGTGGCTCCACTTCCGTCTTTCTGAAGAGGCTGCATTTGCTTAATGCCTTCCTGAAAATGGATTTCCAGCATTTGGGGCTTGCAATTTTTGTCAACGCTGAGGTCTATTTCAACGTACAGCTTCATTTGCCAGGCTGCATCGTTGTTGGGGATAAAGGTGTTATTAGCTGCATTGTAAGTGCCAGCGGGAATGCTCCCCTGATCATCGACCCACCAACCAATGACCGCAGCATTAGAAAAGCCGCCCAGGCCGAGGGCATTGTTCACAGGCTGCCCAACGAAGGCAATAGAAGAAACAGGGCTCACGACGATGCCGTTGTTGGCCATCGATACGCCGCCGAAGGCATCATGAAGGTCTTCGATCACGCCATTGTTTGTAATAATCCCGCTGGGTTCATTCTCGTGCTGCCCGCCGAAAGAAGTATGGAGAAAGGCATCGTTGATCAGCTCCCCACTGCTCGCATTGAGTATCTTTTCCGGGCAGCGGACTTCCCCGCAGCGGCGGTTATGAAAAAAACCTTCGTTGTGAATGCTAAAATCAGCGCCCTCTGCACAGAGGAGGCGGGCATCGCTGTTGTCAAAAGTGGAGCCCGCTTTATTAAAAACACTTTTATTGGTAGTTGACTGTACTTCCAGCAAGCCGCCATTCCAGTTGCGGAAAGTGGCGTTAGAACGATTCACTATGGCATTCCCCTGGATACCGCCTCCCTGAATACCTGACACATACAGCTCGCCTTTATTGAGAAATGTGCCGCCCACGTTCTCTACTCCTAATTTGCAACTCGCTGAAATGATGAGGGTGCCGTAAGCCAGATTACGGAAAGTACTTTCGTTTCGCAAACCAGCGTCGGCATTTGGTGCATTTGTGATCGTAATGTCCCCTTGGTTTTTAAATAAAGCCTGCTGACTGTAATTGTTGATCCCCGAAGACCCGAACCCACTCAGGTGTATCTGTCCGGTCGTCGTATTGGTGAAATCACCGCCCAGTAGGTTGATAATAGCATCCAGTCCCGAGTCACCTACGGATAATTTACCGCTATTGGTAAAGCTACCGGTATTTCTGAGCCCTGTACCTCCTCTTAAGCTGATTGTCCCCTCTGGATGATTAATGAAATCCAATTCGTTCAGTATCGGACGGCCGGGAACCGTGTTGTTCAATACATGAATGTCTATTACCGCATGATTATCGACATGGCCAATGGACATAAGCCCATGGTTGCCGCACTCAATCTCAATAAAACCCCAATTTTCCAAATTAGTGTAATTAAGCCACCCGAAGCCTGAGTTCTCAATCAGAATAGAGCCTTTATTACTTACATTGCCATAGGAGGACATTGCATATCCACCACTCGCCGTTCGGAGCTCAAGGCTACCATAATTAATAAGCGTTGAGCCTGTGTAAGTTCTTACTAACCTTTGGGACTGTGAAGTGACGGAAAAAAAGCCCTCGTTGTACATACTGCCGTGTAAATGGACAAGAGCACCGTTCCCGGCAGCGTTTGCCCCTTTATCAATGATAAGCCCCCCTTTGTTGTTCAGTACTCCATAGACCGGCACAACCGCTGATTGCTCCAACTTGATGGTCAGCTCACCAGAAGGTTGGATATTCAGTGTGCCTGCGAACGAAATAGAAAGCCTTGAAATGACAGTATTACTGCTCAGCCTTACCGTGCCGCTGTTGATGAATACGTCGTCGCCAAACTCCGGCAACCCATTCGGGCTCCAGTTAGCAGCAACTTCCCAGTCGCCAATTCCTCCAATCCAAATATAGTTGGTCGCAAAAAGCGGGCAGTAGCTGCAGAGCAACCATAAGAAAAGTACGTTTTTCATAGTCAATTAATGGTGTTCAGGAATGCAGGGACCGTGTCCCCCTATATTTTCATTAACCTGACAAATATAGCTGAAGGGCAGAACGCAGCCCTACCGGAATTCGGAGGGCGTTCAGCTACCAGAATTCCAGTAGAAAGCTTTTGGCTTTTTATGATTCTGCAGGAAGCGGGCCACATGCGTAAAGCACCGCCCCCGCCCCATAAGCCGGCACGTCCCACCAATCGGCCGTAAAGGCTGCGTTCCACATGGGGAAGGCCCATTCAAACAAGAGCATGAACAGCAGGGTCGTTACGGCAATCTCCCAGAACTGCAGGGGCCTGCAGCCATAGCGCCGGGTGCGCTCCCAGTCAAGCAGGCCGAGCACGATGGGCATGGAAAGGAAAGGGTCGAGGTAGGCATGGAGAAAAGGCAGGTGGATGCCAAAACCCTTTTGCAGCAACTGGTGCAGCACAAAGAGCAATAGACTGGCCCCAAAAACCTGCCGCCTGCTCATAGCGCCGCTATAAAGGCGAAAATCAACCCAATGACCAGGAAGGGCGATAGGGCAATCATTACGATGATGAGCAAGACCCGCAGCAACACTTTGCCTGCCAGCAGAAAGAAGGAGTCTTCATCCCGTAGTTTCAGCTTCTCGTCAATAGACCGATACCCCTCTTTCATTTGTCCGAGGGATTTATCCATCATCTTTTCGTCTCTCTCCGGGTTAGCATCTGGGTTTTGCTCCATATTTCTTGCTTTAGAACAAATGTACTAGTTTTTTTAGAACAACCGTACCAGCTTTTCTGTTCTCAGGAATAGTAGATTTGTGCACATGAAAACCAAAGACCGCATACTGCAAGCTGCCCTCCGGCAATTCAACGAGCTTGGCACCGATCAGGCGACGGTGCGGAGTATTGCGGAAGAGGTGGGCATCAGCCACGGCAACCTCTGTTACCATTACAAAAACACGGATGAGCTCATTGAGGCGCTTTACCTGCAACTGGTAGCGGAGATTTCGCCCTTTGCGGAAAGCGCATTCCGGCCGGACATCGATCTTCAGGAAGTGTGGGAACAGTCCTGGCTGACCTTTCAGCTAATGTACCGTTACCGCTTCCTGCTCCTGGACTTTGCGCGCATCATACGCCGTATCGACAGCATGCGGCAAAACTTCCGGCAGCTGATGGTTTTGCGCCGTCAGCAGTTTCACCACGGGCTGCAGCAGCTTATTGAGCGGGGATGGATGGAACCGGAGCCCCTGCCCGGGCAGTACGATCACCTGGTTACCCAATTCCTTATCGTTGGCAACCACTGGATTACAGAGTCTACCATACAGTTTGAACAGGAAGGGGAGGAAGTTGTGCGGTATTACCACCGGGCGATGATGGCTTTGCTCTTTCCTCACCTGAGCGAAAAGGGCAAGCAGAGGTACGGAGCGCTGACTTCGACCGGCTAACTTGAATTATAACATCTTGAAAATTTCAGCCTTGACAGATCAATAGTGCCAAAAACAGAAGTATTTATCTTTCGAAAGCAGGCCTAAAACTCACTCTTAAAGTGGAACTGCACCTTTGGATGGTTCTCCTGCGCCATTTGCAGAGACCAGGCGGATTCTGCCAGGTAGACCAGCTGCCCGTGCTTGTCGCGGGCGAGGTCGCGCTTCCGGCGCTGAATGAATTCCTTCATCGCCTTCTCATCGTCACAGGTGATCCAGCAGGCTTTGTGGAGGTTGACCGGCTCGTAGCTGCACTTGGCACCGTACTCATGTTCCAGGCGGTACTGAATAACCTCAAACTGCAGAGCACCCACTGTGCCAATGATCTTCCGGTTGTTGTCTTCTTTGGTAAAGAGCTGCGCCACACCCTCATCCATCAGTTGTACCAGCCCTTTATCGAGCTGCTTGTACTTGAGCGGATCGGCGTTATTGACAAAACGGAACTGCTCCGGGGAGAAGCTCGGGATGCCTTTGAAGTGCAGGACTTCGCCTTCGGTGAGGGTATCCCCAATCTTAAAGTTGCCGCTATCGTAAAGGCCCACCACGTCACCGGGGTAGGCTTCCTCCAGAATGGTCTTTTTGGCAGCCATGAAGCTCGTGGGGTTCGGAAACTTCATCTTGCGGTTTTGCCGGACGTGCAGATAATTGGTATTGCGCTCGAAGCGGCCGGAGCAAACCCGCAGAAAAGCGATACGGTCCCGGTGGTTGGGGTCCATATTGGCGTGTATCTTGAATACGAAGCCTGCAAACTTATCTTCGGTGGGTTTGACTTCCCGTTCTTCGGTGACCCGCCCCAGGGGCGGAGGGGCTACTTCCACGAAGCAATCGAGGAGCTCACGCACGCCAAAGTTGTTGATGGCTGAGCCAAAAAATACTGGCGAAAGCTCCCCCTTCAGGTAGGCTTCCCGGTCGAATTTAGGATAGACCGACTCGACCATGTGCACTTCTTCCCGCAGTTCATCCGCCGCCGCCTCGCCTACCAACTCATCAAGCTGACGGTCCGTCAGGTCATTGATTTCTATTCGATCTTCCTCCTCCTCCTGCTTGCCGTGAGGGCGGAACAGGACCAGCTTCTGCTCGTACATGCTGTAGACGCCCTTGAAGCGCTGCCCCATACCAATCGGCCAGCTCAGCGGGCGCACGGTCAGCCCCAGCTTTTGCTCCAGCTCGTCGAGGAGGTCGAAGCCATCAAGGCCCTCGCGGTCCAGCTTATTGATGAAAACGATGATTGGCGTATTGCGCATGCGGCATACATTGACCAGCTTTTCGGTCTGCGCCTCCACGCCCTTAGCCACGTCGATCACTACAATCACGCTGTCCACCGCCGTGAGGGTACGGTAGGTATCTTCCTGGAAATCCTGGTGACCAGGCGTATCGAGGATATTGATCTTGAGGTTCCGGTACTCAAAGGCCATGACAGAGGTCGCTACCGAGATACCCCGCTGCCGCTCGATCTCCATGAAGTCAGAAGTCGCGCTGCGCTTGATTTTATTCGACTTAACGGCACCGGCGACCTGAATAGCGCCCCCGAAGAGGAGCAACTTTTCCGTGAGGGTGGTTTTCCCGGCATCCGGGTGGCTGATGATGCCAAAAGTGCGGCGCCGGTTGAGTTCTTTGTTGAAAGACATATAGACTGCGTGAATTTTCGAAGCGCAAAGGTAGTTATTTTTCTGCCGAAACCACGGAAGTTCAGGTATTTAGCAGCCATCATCGCCAAGACTTGCAAACCAAGGCCGGGTGAAGTGGGTTAATTGTAGAGCTAAACTGTTTTTACAACCCACTAACTGGACAACGCCCATGCTCGAACTCGCTGGCATCATCGTTTTAGGCATCTTCGCCCAATGGCTGGCCTGGCGCACCAAGGTGCCGGCTATCCTGCCTTTGATCCTGATTGGGCTGATTGTCGGGCCGATTTCCACTTTTTTCACCCACGACGGGGAGAAACTGCTGGAACCGCTCCTGGTAGAGAGTGAGAAAGGGACGACCGGGATTTTTCCCGGCAAATACCTGTTTTCTTTCGTGTCTCTGGCCATTGGGGTTATCCTTTTTGAAGGCGGGCTCACCCTGAAACGAAAGGAAATCGCCGGCGTAGGCCCGGCTATCCTGAAAATGATCACCGTAGGATCGCTCATCACCTTTATTGGTGCGGGGCTGTTTGCGCACTACATCATGGAGCTCAACTGGGCCGTTTCCTTTCTGTTTGGTGCGCTTATTATTGTGACCGGGCCGACCGTCATTGCGCCAATCCTGCAAAATATTCCGCTTAACCGCAACGTCAGCACCGTACTGAAATGGGAGGGCATCCTGATTGACCCCATAGGTGCGCTCGTAGCGGTTTTGGTCTTTGAATTTATCCGCTCAGCGGAGGGAGGCGTGGAATTTACGTCCCACGCCCTGGTTTCCTTTTTCCAGATTCTCCTCATCGGGCTGGCGATGGGCGCCGTAGCGGGCTACGCCCTTTATCAGTTCATCATCCGGGACCTCATCCCCCACTACCTGCTCAATGTATTCACCCTGGCCATGGTGCTGCTCATCTTCGTATTCTCTGATGTGCTGGCGCATGAGTCCGGGCTCCTTTCGGTAGTTGTAATGGGCATGGTACTGGGCAATATGGACGTGCCCTGGCTCAAGGAAATCCTGTCGTTTAAGGAATCGCTTAGTGTACTGCTGATTTCCATTCTGTTTATCATTCTGGCCGCACTGATTAACGTTGACGACATCCAAATCATTATCAGCGACTGGCGGGCCCTGGGGCTTTTCCTTTCCATCACACTGATCCTACGGCCCATAGGGGTGTTCCTGAGCACGCGCCGTTCTGACCTGAACTTCCGGGAAAAACTGTTCATATCCTGGGTAGGCCCACGGGGTATTGTGGCGGCCGGCATCGCCTCTCTCTTTGGCCTGACGCTGACTTCAGAAAACCCGCCAGTGGAAGATGCTGAGTTTCTGGTGCCTCTGGTGTTTATGATTGTGCTGGGCACTGTGCTCATCAATGCGACCACCGCCCGCTTTATTGCCAAAGTATTGAAAGTCACACTAGACAGCTCGGAAGGCATTCTCATTGTGGGTGCCAACGGAGCAAGCCGGATCATCGGGCAGTACCTGCAGGGGCGCAACCGGCATGTAGTGCTGATTGACAATAACGAGAGCAATGTGAAGAAAGCCAGGGATGAAAACTTAGAAGCGTACAACGTCAATATCTACACCGATGACCTGTCCGATCAGTTTGAGCTGCTGGATATGGGCTACATGATTTCTATGACAAGCAGTGCGGACATCAACACCTACGCGGTGCGCAAATACCAGAAAATTTTTGGGGAGAATGGCGCTTTCCGCCTGCTGACGCCCGATGAACTCAAGCGCGGCCGGGAGGAGTTACCGCAGCAGGGCATTTTCTCCTACACCGATGACTTCCTCAACCTCAATGAGATTGCCCGGGACTTCCCGACCGTACATGAACTGGAGGTAAATGCTAAAGAAGATATTGAGCGGATACTGGACCGTACCGCCGTTAATACACATACCGCACCGCTGTTTTTGCTTTCACCGGACGGCAACCTTGAACCCATCCCCCACAGCCTTGAGGATTACGAATGTGAGGAAGGGGTTAAGATTGTCTACCTGGGGCGCAAGCTGGAAAAGCCTTCCATTCAGGAAGTCATGGGCAAATAAAATCAGGCTTCCTGCCCGGCTTTATTAACCAGGTCAAGGATATCGTGGGTCGTGACGATGCCGCAGATACTGCCTTTCCCGTCAAGTACAGGAAGGGCCTGATAGCGGTTTTCCGACAGGAGGCGCACGGCTTCCTTTATGGGGTCGCTATCCCGTAGTGTTTCCACCTCTTCCTTCATGATTTCCATTGCTTTGAACGCCCGCAACTTGGCCGTTTCGCGAAAGCGGTCCGTTTCATGGGACGTGTAGCCCCGCAGCAGGTACAGGAAGTCCGACTTGCCTACGATGCCAACCACCTTGCGCTTCTCATCGAGCACCGGGATATGGTGGATGCGGTTTTCCTTGAACAAGGTATCAATTTCGGTAGCAGGGCTGTCCGGCGCAACGGTCTTAAGCTCGGTGGACATTATAGTGGAAATGGGCGCATTGAGGTCCATGGTGTTGCTGGTTTTAGTTTTGGAAAAAATCAAAAATAGGGCTTTTGGGTATTAGCCCTAAATTCCGGTCGTTAATAAATGGAAAAAATTACGTTCTCCAAACGTTGTCAGGGCAATTTGGCAAGCTGATAGCGCCAGATGATGCCCCGCAGCTTGTGCGCATATTCCGGATCGGTAGCGTACCCGCCGTTTTGTATGGCATCCGTCCAGCCCGTGTAATCATTTGCTTCCAGGGTTTTGAGGATGGCGTAACGCTCGCTCTGCATCAGAAAGTCACCAAAATCCTCGTAACTCCGGCGGATGAGCGGGTACTTTCTGAAGCAATCGTTCTGCGTCACCATCTGCTGCCCGTTGTATTCCTGCGTAGGCTTACAGTACTCCAGCCCCCGCCATTCCGGTTTTGACTTGATGCCGAAGTGGTTATTGGCATGCTTAGCCAGCTCACTTCTGCCCCAGTCGCTCTCCAGGCCAGCTACGGCGTAGATAATGGCCTTGGGGATGCCCGTTTCCTGGTGGAGGGCTTCAGCCAGGAAATCGTGTTTTTGGATGTAAGCGCGTACTTTCCAGGGGCGCTCGGCCACCACCGCCTGATTGCGCTCCGAAATAAAGCTGCACACCAGAATAAGGCCCAGGGCGAAGGTACTGTAGCGGATCAGTTGTTGAAGGCGTTTCATGCTTTAAATACTTTTACTGCGGGCCGCCGCCGGCCGGGCACAAAAAAAGATCGGCACCAAATATACCAATGTCATCAAAAACCGGCAACAAGTCTTACAATACTGTACCTTTGCCGCGCAATTTTTTAAGCATGTGGCAAGAAGTCAAACACACTTTAAAGCTGGGCTGGCCCATTATACTGGGCAATATGACGCAGATTGCGCTGGGCATCATCGACAGTGCGATGGTGGGCGCTATACACAGTTCGCAACTGGCTGCTGCTGCTTTTGTCAACAACCTCATCACTCTGCCGCTGGTCCTGGCGATTGGGCTGACCACCGCCATTTCGCCTTTGGTGGCTTCGGCAATGGGGGAGAATGAGCCCGACAAGCCCCTGCGCATCCTGTTCAATGGCGGGCTGATTGTCACCCTCATGTCTTTGTTGTTTGCCATTGGCATCCACTTTGGCGTGGACATGGTCTATTACTTTGGGCAGGACAAAATCGTGGCCGACCTTTCCCGCCCCTACCTGATCTGGATGGGCTGGGGCATGGTGCCCATGGCGGTCTTTATGGCCATGAAGCAGTTTGCCGACGGGCTGGGGCGCACCCGCGTGCCCATGTACCTGGCCCTGCTCGCCATCCCGGTGAATGTGCTGGTCAATTATGCTTTCATTTTTGGAGAGTGGGGGGCGCCGCGCATGGAGCTGGAAGGTGCGGGCGTGGGCACAATGGCCTCCCGGGTAGTCACCATGATTGCGCTCTTTTGGCTGATCGCCTACGGCAAGGGCTTTGCGCCCTACCGCCAACACCTGGCAGATCAGCTGCAGATTCGCCGGGACCGATTTAACGATATCTTCCGCATCGGCATCCCTGCCAGCTTACAATACGGTATGGAGGCCGGAGCCTTTGCCGTTTCCGGGATTATGGCCGGCTGGCTGGGCTACATTCAGCAGGCCGCTCACCAAATTGCGATTAGCGTTGCTTCCTTTACTTTCATGGTATCGGTTGGCATCAGTGCGGCGGGGAGCATAAGGGTGGGCTACGCTTATGGCCGGCAAGACTGGCCACATGCCCGCAGTGTGGGGCAGTCCACCTTTGTGATTGCTGCTGCCTACGGGCTGCTGTGCGCTATTGTCTTCGTACTGACCCGGCATGAGCTGCCGCTTTTGTTCAACGATGAGCCTAAGGTCGTCACCTTTGCCGCTACGTTGCTGTTCCTGACCGCCGTCTTCCAGATTTCCGATTCTGTGCAGGCGATAGGCGTAGGCCTGCTGCGGGGCATACAGGATGTGAAAGTGCCGACATTCTTTGTTTTCCTGGCTTACTGGGCGATTGGCATTCCCTCGGGCTACTGGCTCGCTTTCGTACAGGATTTGGACATTGCGGGGCTTTGGATCGGGCTGGTGCTTGGGCTGAGTGCGAGTGCGGTCTTGCTCACGCTTCGGTTCCTGCGGCTTACCAGGCGACAGGCCCGCCCGGCTGCCAAAACTTAGCCCCCATTTTGGCCGGAGTTAAGATCACTCTGCTCTTATTTTAACAAAACCCCTGCCTGAATTGTATATTTTGAGCGATCATTCACTACAATGCCCAATACCGCATGCCTGTTTTCTGGCTCGACCCTGAGCATATCATTTTTCCCGACCCGGCTTACGCCAACCCTGATGGCTTGCTGGCAGCCGGTGGCGACTTGTCCGAAGAGCGCCTTCTACTGGCCTATCGCAGTGGTATCTTCCCCTGGTATGCTCCCGGCGACCCGATTCTGTGGTGGTGCCCCGACCCGCGCTGTGTGCTTTTCCCGGAAGACCTGAAAGTCTCCAAGAGCATGCGCCCTTATTTCAATCAGCGCAAATTTGAAGTCACCTACGACCGGTGCTTTTCGGAAGTCATGCAGGCCTGTGCCCAACAACCCCGCAATGGGCAGGCAGGCACCTGGATTACCCGGGAAATGGTGGAGGGCTATACCCGTTTGCACGAAGCAGGTTATGCGCATTCAGTGGAGGTTTGGAAAGAAAAGGAGCTTGTGGGCGGGCTGTACGGTATCGCGATTGGCAAGGTCTTCTTTGGGGAGTCCATGTTTGCCAGGGCCTCCAATGCTTCTAAGTTTGGCTTCATCTCCCTCGTCCGTCAATTGGAAGCGCAGGGCTTCACCCTAATCGACTGTCAGCAGGAGACCAGCCACTTGCTTAGCCTGGGGGCGACGACGATTTCCCGCCCGGAATTTTTGCATACCCTGCGCACAAACGACGCATATCCGGATGGTGAGGGGCAATGGAGATAGAAGTGTTTTCCCAATCTAACCGGAAGGTGGCCGTAAAAACTTTTTTCCAGTCTCATGAACTTCAGGCGCTTGTACCTTTGTCCGCCTCATAAGCCGCTATAATAGACGCCACTTCTTCTACAGTCAGGCCTGCTATCTCAGCAATATCAACCACAGAAAGCCCTTTTTCATGAGCCCGGATTACTACGGTATGCGCCTTACGCTCGACGCCTTGCTCGATGCCTTGCTCGAGTACTTCTTTTAAAATAGCTTCTTCCAGACCCATAGGTTCTCGTGATTTAGTAATCTTACGTACTTCATTTTCAAATTTAAGCTTATTCTCTGAATTTTGAAAGGACACATACATATTGATGAAGTTGTACAACTGCCGGATTTTCGCTTTGTCCAGCCCCCGGGACAATAAGTGGCGCATCAGTTCCAGCTTACTGATCATCAACTGGTTATCATCTTTCAACCTAGGATCTAATGCCCGGTAAGCGGTTTCCAGGGCTAACCCAAATGGATTTCCTGAGGCCCTTAAATCCTTTGGGGTTTTGTCTGCCAAGATGAACGACTGAAAACGATAAATAAGTTCCGTTCCCAGAAAACTAGTCCGATAGGCAGTAGCATGATAGGCCCGGTTGGTATCTGTGTAAAGCGCTATAGCTGTAACCGGCTTATTGTAGCGATCCAAAATTCTGTAATAATACTGGAACATCCGGAAAGCAAAGTCTGCATCCGGATAACCCTGCACCTCCACATGTACTAAAAACCAATGCTCCTCACCATCGTTCAGCCAGACTTTAAAGAGTTTGTCCGCATGCCGCCGCCTGGTATCCGCCTCGGGCATGATTTGTTCAAGGTCCTTATCCAAAAAGACTACGCCCCGCCTGAGATCTATTTGATCCATATACGTCGGGAAGAAGAAATGCAGAAAGTCTTCTACCAATTCCTCAATGAGGGCTTTCCAGAGTGTGTCGCGCCGTACCATGATTGCAAAATACAGAAAAATCTAAAGAATCAAACTGTTTGAAACTTTTTTTGTCTCAATCGTTTAGCGGTCAACTTATCTTCTTCCAAATCCATTACCTCCATTTCAAATACCAAACTATCCTTTGAGGTCTTAACCTGAATGATTCCCGTACAAGCATTATAATCCCATTTCCCTTATTTTCCCTTACAGACGGAGACAGGCACGAAATAGTTGGGGGGCTTGGGCAGCAGCTTACCAGGAAAGTACGATTGAGGCTATGTGTGAAGCGTTCGGCATTGCAAGCCTGCTCCAAACATAGCCTCAGCAGATAGGAGGAAAGCCTAAGTTCAGAAAGATCAGTTCACCGCAGGCGTCACCACAAACTTGCGGAAATCAATAGGCCCGTGGTCCCCCTGAATCATAATGGGGCCGGGCTCCCCTTCGTTGCTGTCGAGCGAGCCGCCTGTAATGCCGGGGATGGGGCGGTTGGAGATGACTTCAACCCCATTCAGCACAACCGTCACATGCCTTCCCACCAGGGTGATTTCGTAAGTCTGCCACTCCCCTGGCTTTTTCGCCGCATTGACCGTTGGGGCTATGAAGCCGTACACGCCACCAATACTCACATCATCCGCTCTCCCCTTGGAATCCTCGATCTGTATCTCATGACGGCCGCGGAGGTAGATGCCGCTGTTGCTGCCTTCGGGGTACCGGAACTCTATGCTAAGCTTGAAATCATCAAATTTCTGGGTGGAAATCAGGTTGCCGCCTTTTTTGGTATTCATCATGATCCCATCAACCATTTTGAACTGATTGTTTTCCGGGATAATCCAGCGGTCCATATTCTCGGTAAGCAAGTTGATGGGCGTACCCCATACCGGCGGCTCCTCCCTTGTCAGGCTTGGCGCGCGCACACCGGTAAATTTGAGCTTATTCCCATCGAGCATTTTGTAGCCAGATAGCTTATCGTCTTCCAGGCTGAACTCAAAGTAAATATCATCGATATCCATCCACTGCGGCGGGATGGTAAAATGGTACTTGTCCTTTGCTTCGTCGTAGTGGATTTCGGCAATAGGCCGGGCGCTGCCCTCGTACCCTACGTAGTAGCCCACGAGTGTAGAGAAGCCCGACAGCTTCACCTGCAGCCATCCGGGGAAGCCCTCTGAAGACATCAGCCCGTGCCGGAAAATACCAAGATTTTTAAGCTGCTCTTCCTCCATCGTAATGGTCAGGTCCCATTTTCCGATCAGTTCCGAATCGCTCTCCACGCGTTGTGCGGAGAGGGTGGAGAAACCGACCACCGCGCAAACGGCTAAAAGCAAAGCTCTTTTAAATTCCTTCATCATTTTTCTTTTTGTTTTGGTTATGGATTACATGTCAAGCAGTCTCGAAATAAACCATTATTTGTGGTTTTCCAAAAAGAGATGAAACTGGCTTGAAAACTGTTCTGGTTTTTCCACAAAGGGGGTATGCCCGCAGTCGTCGAAAACTGATTCGGTATACGTACCTCCATTACGCTGATACTGTTCGAGTACGTAACGGGTTTGGCTGACCATGGGCTGTGGCGGACAGGCTTCTTCGCCGGGATAATTAGGGATCAGCCCCAGTTTGCCAAGCGTACCAAAGTCAAACAGAGAATTGTCTGAGACAATCTGATCTTCAGCCCCACGTATCCACAAAACAGGAGGCTTGGCTGGTGCATGTATGAATTGCTCAATCGAGTCCCCTATGTACTTCGGGGAAGCGGCGTTAATTGGGCCGAATTTTCCCGGCGCCACAAAAGGATAATTTTCAGAAGGCACAAAGTCGCCGGGGTACTTGGTGTCACCTGTTTTTTGGCTCAGCAGGGAGTCAAGGTATTCTTCTTCACGTTCCGGCTTAAAGGGCGGCTTCCAGTAAAAGGTATTCATGACCACGCGGGGCGAGGCTTGCGGATTGTCGCTGCTCTTGTCCTTTTCGCCCATAAGCTTAGCAAATTCAGGGTTGACGATGCCGCCGCCTGAGCCGGCAAAATCAGCATAGTTGGGCGTCCCCTTTTCACCTTTCGTACCTCCGAAGCCAAATGGAGAGCCTGTCGCCACCAAGGTAGCCGACAGCACCCGTTCACCTTCTTCAGCAATGAGTGGGAACAGAAATGCCCCGCCCAGCGAATGCCCGGCGATGTGGTAGCGTTCAATGCCAAGGGCTTCGCGTAAGGCCTGAAAGTCAGCTACCCAGTCGGACATGCCTTGAGTAGCATCTATCAGCTGGTCTTCGGTATCGCCGTAGCCGCGCAGGTCAGGTGCTATGCCCATGAAGCCCTCGGGCAGCCTTTGCATAGTTTCTTCCCAGAAGAAGGAAGAGCTTCCGTTGCCGTGGATAAAAAATACAGGCGTACCGCTTTCGCGGAAAAAGCGTACAAATTGCTTCAGGCGGGGGGTGGAAATTGTTTTTTTGGTTAGCATTGCTTTGGTTTTTTAAAGAAGATAGTAGGTTGCTCTCTTGAGGGTGGGCGTCACCGCTTCTAAGGTACAACATCCGCTTCAACGGAAAAACAGCCCTGACCGAAAAAGCAGCAGGCAGCGCTTCGAGCCTCTCACCCATGCAAATCATAGCGAATAGATATTCCCAAACCTATAAACACCACAGAGACAGCCCTCAACCGGCCGCCTCCGTGACATAATCCCGAGGGAGGACCCATCAATCCAGCCCCTCCACCCAGGGGCCGCCCGCTTTTACTATCAGCGATCCGATCTCCTTCGCCTCTCCCTTAAGCTTGACCAGCTTGTCGTTGATGGCCTGCTGTTCTGCCGTGATGATCCGCACCGTCTCCAGATGTGTGGGCGTCGGGCCGTAGGTGGAGGTGGAAATGCCCCGGTTCAGCGCAAAAAGCCGGTTGCTGATCGTGGGCTTCCCCTTCTCGCCAATCTCATTTTTGGCAGGGTTGCCGTTGAGCTGCGTATCGAGGGCATCGAGCCCCGCTTGCAAAGCGGAAATCCGCTCCATGACCTCGCTGCCAACTGAAGTAGCCGATGCGGCCCGGAATAAATTGGAGCCGGCTTTGCGGGCGTTGGCCAACTGAGCGGACAGGGTATTCACATCACGAGTCAGCTGTTCGTATTTGCGCCAGAAAGCGACGACCTCTTCCATCGGGCGGCCCTCCAGAGCGGGTTCGCCCAGGCGTTCGACCTTGACCTCCACCGGGCCTGCCAGGCGGAGGCTTTTCCCTTGCTCAAAAGCGTGAAGGGTTGCGGTGTAATCGCCGGGGGCTGCAAGCAGGGCGGTCAGAGACTGCGCTTTGCCATCAAGCATCAGGGTGCCGGAGCCTCCGACGCGCAGGTCCCATGCCACGCGGTTAAACCCGGCTTTGTTTCCAGCTTTTACCCGGTTGACGACCCTGCCCTGCGCATCCTTGATTTCGAGATAGACATAAGGCTTCATTTCCCGGGCCTCCTGTTCGAGCGCCGCCCAGCCGGGGAAGGGAACATTGGTAGCCACCGAGTCTTCCAGTTCCTGCCGCAGCTTTTCCAGGCTTTTGATTTCGTCCCTGAGGTAGTAGGTCAGTACGGCCCCGAAGTCCGGGTTGGGCGCTACGAATAGCTGTGAGCCCTGCGAGCCTCTTACATCATCAAAGTCGAGCACGGAGCGCTCCATATACCACCAGGCTTTGCGGGGCTCAAACAGGCTGGCTGTTTCTTTGAGCTGCGCGCGGTCCACGCTCCTGAGGGCCGTGTAATCATCGAGGATGTAAAAGCCCCTGCCGAAGGAGGCGGCCACCAAATCATTCTCCCGCCGCTGTATGGCGAGGTCGCGGAAGGAGATGGTGGGGATACCTCCGTTCATTTCTGTCCAGTTGGCACCACCGTCTACGCTGAAAAATACGCCAAACTCCGTACCCAGGAACAACAGCTCTTTATCCACATGGTCCTGCACGATGCGCCAAACCAGGTTCTTTTCCCCCAATCCATTAGACATGGAAGTCCAGGTCGCGCCTTGGTCGGTGGTTTTGAACAGGTAGGGCTTGTAGTCGCCTTCCTTATGGTTGTCTAAGGCCACGTAGAATGTACTTTCGTCAAACAGGTCGGCTTTGATGTCATTGACATAGCAGCGCTCCGGCACGCCGAGGGCGCTGACTTCGATTTTTTTCCAGTTGGCGCCTTCATCGGAGGTGAATTGGATCAACCCGTCATCGGTGCCGATGCAGATGACCGATGCGTTTTTCGGAGAAACGGCTATAGAGGTGATGGTATTGAAGTTGGACATCGCGCCCACATCCCAGGGGGAGTCCCAGCTTTGCGTCTCGCCCATGATGGGCAGGGCCAGCCGCTCCTGATTTCTGGTCAAATCTCCGGAAAGCGCCGTCCAGGAATCGCCCCGGTCGGTGGATTTCCAAAGCCGGTGCGAGGCGTGGTAAATGGTGGATGGCACATGAGGGGACACCAGGATCGGCGCGTCCCAGTTGTAGCGCTCAAAGTCTTCGCCGGCCCCGGGCTGCGGCATGATATCGATGACCTCGCCCGATTTCAGGTCGATGCGGGAAAGGGTGCCCTGCTGCCGCTGCCCGTACATGATGTCGGGGTTGCCGGGCTCAGTCGCGGGCTGATGGCCATCCCAGTTCAGGACGACTTTCCAGTCTGCATTGCGGATGCCGTGGTGGTTGTCGGTGCGGGACGGACCTCCTTCGGTGCTGTTGTCCTGCGTGCCGCCGTAGATATTGTAGAAGGGCTCGGCGTCATCGACTGCGACTTTGTAGAACTGCGTCAGCGGGAGGTTTTCCATATAGCGCCAGGAAGCGCCCAGGTCAAAACTTTCGTAAACGCCGCCGTCCGTTCCCACCAACAGGTAGTTGGGGTCTGACTTTTTGAAGGCTACGGCATGATTGTCGCCATGCTTGGCGGTTTCGTCCATATTGACGAAAGTCTTGCCGCCGTCTTCCGACTTCATCAGCCGGCTGTTCATCAGGTACAGCCGGTCAAATTGATGGGGGGAAGCAAAAATCTCCTGATAGTAGTGGGGCCCGGTGGCACCGGCTACCGCATCTGACATTTTAGTCCAGCTGCCGCCGCGGTTGTCAGACCGCCAGACGCCGCCCTTGGTACGGTTCAGCTCTATGGCCGCGTACAGCACATCGGGGTTCTGCGGAGAAATGGCCAGCCCGGTCTTGCCCCATTTGCCTTCAGGCAGGCCGGTCTTCAGTTTCCGCCAGGTATCGCCGGCATCATCCGAGACGTACAGGCGGGATTTTTCTCCGCCGCCCATCCAGGCGGCGACCGTGCGGTGGTGCTCCCAGGTCACGGCATACACCCGGTCCGGATTGCGTGGGTCGTAAACCATATCGGTTACTCCGGTATACTGATCGTCGCCAAGGGTTTTCTTCCAGGTTTTTCCGCCATCGGTGGACTTGAAAAAGCCCCGGTCGCCGCCCGGGCTCCACAACGGTCCCTGCGAGGCTACCATGATGACGTCCGAATCATCAGGGTGGACAATGATCCTGGAAATGTGCTCGGAGTTTTTCAGCCCCATATTTTCCCAGGAAGCGCCCCCATCGAGGCTCCGGTAGATGCCGTCCCCAAAGCCGGCGTGCCTGCCGCCTACATTTTCACCCGTCCCCACCCATACCGTGTAGGGATTGTTGGGATCGAGGGTTACACAGCCGATGGAGTAGACCGGCTGATCGTCAAAAATGGGCGTAAAGGTAGTCCCGGCATTGACGGTCTTCCAAACGCCGCCCGAGCCCACCGCCACGTACCATACATTCTCGTTGGTCGGGTCAATGGCAAGGTCTGCAATACGGCCGGACATAAAAGCCGGGCCGATGCTGCGGAATTTCAGCTGGTCAAACAGCTTGGAGTCAATGGCCGACCCGGACTGCTTTTGCTGCGCAAAGCCCTGCGGCGTGGCAAAGCCGAGAATTAGCAGGAAAGGGAGTATGGAAATTTTTTTCATCAGAACGAAATTGGATTGAACGTTTTTGGAGAATCAAATCCGTAAAATAGCCAAATTTCGTTTTATGGTGCGCGGGGGCTGCTGAGCAGCAACCCTCTTCCCAATCTTGTAGTGATTGTTGGCATTGGGGAAGAGCGGCAGAAGCCCGTTTGTAACTCCCTTACGAACTAAAGTGCGTCAGGTGGAAGGGTTATTCTTTGCCCCATCAACCCTGTTGCCCAGCTTTGTAGGCGGCTATAATTTGCTCCACTTCCTCAACGGTCAATTCAGTGATATTGGCAATATCGGTCACAGGCATGCCTTTTTCATAAGTACGGACGACAACTAAGCGCTTTTCTTGCTCGATGCCCTGCTCGATGCCCTGTTCCCTTACTTCTTGCAAAATAGCTTCTTCTAGTCCCATAGCTTTCCTTGATACTCACTTCTCCGCTTCGTAAGTTCGTATTATCTGCTCAACCTGCTCAATGGACAGCTCTGCGATTTGGGCAATATCGGTTAGTGGCAACCCCTTCTCATAAGTGCGGATGACAACCAGGCGCTTTTCTTGTTCGATGCCCCGCTCGATGCCCTGCTCGATGCCCTGTTCGATGCCCTGTTCCTTTACTTCTTGCAAAATTGCTTCTTCTAATCCCATAGCTTTCCTTGATTTCGTAATTTTCTGAACCTCATCTTCAAATTTAAGCTTATTCTCTAAGTTTTGAAAGGCCGTATAATAAGTAATAAAGTTATAAAGCCGCCGGATTTTTGCTTTGCTTAGCCCGCACGACAGCAGATGCCGCATCATATCCAACTTGCTGACCAACAGCTGCTGATCATCTTTGCTGCCTATATCCAGTGCGTTGCGGGCGGCCTCAAGGGCAAAGCCGAAAGGATTGCCGGAGGCTCTTAGTTCTTCAGCCGTATGGTCTATCAATACAAACGATTGAAAGCGATAAATTTGTTCCGTACCTAAAAAATTAGTCCGATAAGCGGTGGCGTGGTAAGCCCGGTTCGTATCCGTATAAATGACGACAGCCGTGACCGGCTTGTTGTACCGGTCAAGG